>NZ_JAFNNI010000009.1:0-57185 GCF_026536935.1 Gilliamella sp. B3127 | reverse complement strand
ATTTTTCATGCATCATTCCATGATAAACCAGATCCTGAAGATCGAGGGGGACGAATTTTAATCGGTGAGTTTGAAAAATAAAAAAACCTCATGGGAACAAGTAAAGAGATTTACCTTTTAATCCGAAAAATATAACTAAATACATGAAGAAATCTAAAATAAAATGAAAAAAATAGCACGCTGTTTACTCATTCCCTTTATCGTTAATTGCAGTGGAGGAAATGTATCTAACACTAATCCAGTTCAAAGAAATATAGAATCAAAAGATGAAAACTTCATTCTTAGTCATTCCCTTACCTTAATAGATGGTGAAAAAATCTCATTATCAAATATATATGCCATACCTAACAATATAGATTCTATACAAGTGGAGAATGTGCAATTTGAAGCAACATTATCTGATTATTGTGGGAAAGGAAACTATATATATGATGAAGAAAAAATGGATGGTTTTTTATCTAAAAAAATCGAATTTATCCTTTATTATCAATATAAAAAGACTAATACAGAACCCACTGCATTTAACTTTAAACAAGATAATACAAATCTTTACTTAACTGTTACTAACCATGAAATAATTACAAAATATTGTAGTAAAACAAATATACGAACACTAAATACCGCGTTTTTATTAAAGGTTTATTCAAACGGAGCTAGATATAATTTACTGGCTATTAATGATGTAAAACCTATTGAATAAATATTAAAACAAAAGAATAATGAGGTGAAAAATTTATTTGGAAAGTATAACCGATAATTGAAAAAGAAGACTAAACCAATGAAATATATTTTAACAATATTAAGCTTTTTAGTTATAGGATGTGTAAATAGTAACATTCAAGGTATTTATTCATTATCTAATAACAGAGTTTGTCACGAACCATTGAAAATAGAATTAACAAATAGTGAAACTAATAATCTAAAAAAGTTTTCAATAAACTTTATAGAAGAAAAAAGCAGCGCACAAGAATTCAGTCATATGAAAAAAATTTATGACCCAATGATTGAAAAAAATGATAAAAGATTTATAAAAACAGAAACATACCTAAAAGTGAACAATAAAACCTATATAAATAATTTGAACGATAACGAATCCATGAAAATTTATGACTATTATGGTTATTGGAAACCCTTGAATAAGGATATTATTAAAGTTTCATATTATGAAGATAGTGAGGTTAAAATTCAGGATAACAAAAATAATACAATTACTTTACAAGGAATACCCTATATAAATAAGGCAAAAACGTATTTTACTAACTTTTACATAGATTATGATTATGAAGCATCAAAGTCCATTATAGACTTATACAAGATTAAAAATAATCATATAAAGCATAATTTTCGTTTCGAAACAGAAAAATGGATTATTTGGGATTTGGTTTGGAATGACAATATCCTATACATAAAAGTAACTAATACTATATGGAACGAAAAAGGTTTTTATAGCACTGATTATAAATATAAAAAATTGATTATTGAAAAAATCAACTAACTTCCTGATGAAAATTATAACGCAAATTTGTGGATAAAGAAATTGATGAATTGAAGTAACAATAGTATATTAAATATACTGGTTATTTTACTTATCACCTTTATTAATATAAACGGTGGTAAGCAAGCCGATATAAATGAGTAAATTAAAAAGAATAATCATTCAAAACTAATCCTTATTAATGGCGGTAGTTTTTTTGAAATTTAATAACACCAGTCCGATAACAAAGGATATGTAACTAGAGTGTTTTTTATGATGATATCCCTAAATAATAAATTGATTATCACTACTCTATTAAGCCTTTTTTTATTCAGCTGTAACCCCAATAAACAAGGAAATATGAAATGGATAGCCAAATACGATTTTAATCAATTATACCAATTAACCGACCAAGCAACTGTCTTAGATCCGATGTCTGCTTTTCGTTTTGAAGATTTTATAGCCCCCAATGAAAACACCATTATTTTGATTGGAAATAAAGATCTTAATGCCTTTGATTCAAGCCAAAGAGGGTATCAAGCAGTAATACATGTATCGAAAGATCGGGGCAAAAGTTATCAAGAGTTATCGCTTCCCGAACAAGAGATGATATCGATTAAGACCGGCAATGATTATTCTTTAGTAAAAGCTCAAAATAGATTACCCGATAACAGTGAAAAAATTTCCCTATATCTTTTAGATAATAATAATTTAAAATTCCTTAAAATAGATGAATATTTATATGACGATGACATCAATTATAAAAAGTTTAATGGTAAATATGTCATATATTCCAATCGAGGCAATTTAAAACTGATTAATTTATTGAATCGAGAAGAAGAATACCCCTTGCCAGACGATTTAAACAATCAGCCATTTTATTTAACCGCACAGGGTAACATTCTAACTTTACAAAAAAATCAGATCATTAGTTATGACCCTAAAACCCAAAACAAGCAAATCATCAAAAGTTTCAAAAATAACTATGATGTCTTACTATATCAAGATGACACTTTTATTTTGGGTAAAGCTAACCTGTTAAAAACGTCTGCAACTTTTTATAATGAAGAGGAAAAAGAGTTATATACACTTGATTCAAAAAATGTGAACTTTTACCGATATAAAAATTTTGTATGCGACTATAAACTTTTATCATCTATTAACCCGTCAATTCGATATTCATATGACTATGGACAAACTTGGAATAAGTATGAGTTAAAAGGCATGTTTGCTACTTCTAGACCTATCGGATTTTATAAAGATAAATTTATCATTTTACGTGCATCATTCCATGATAAACCAGATCCTGAAGATCGAGGGGGAAGAATTTTAATCGGTGAATTTGAAAAATAGGACGATGTTAAACACGCTTAGTATAATATAATTATTTTTGATTTAATTTATCTATTAATCATACAAATTTTATTGGTATCATGAGCAATTAATGAAATTTAAAAGTCCCCAATGGTTTAGAAGAAGAAAGAAGTTTACAGAAATATTAAAAGGTATAATAAAATATAATGAGTGTATTAATAAAAAATAAAGGAATCTTTTTTATTCTAATAATGATATTAACTTTTTCTTGTCAAGGACAAGTTAAAAATGTTTATAGTAAACAAAAGATTCAAGATGAGAGCGAAGCTGATATTATTAAAAATAATATTTTTCATATTCAATTTGATAATGCAGGGGAACTCCATAAAAATTTAGTATCGGATCAACCTTATGATCATTTTATAATTCAAATAGAACAAGGAAATATAAAATTTAAAGAAAACTATAAATTATTAATTAGTAACTATGGTGGTAGAAATGATTTAACATTTACTTTGACAAAAGTAAGTAAAAAAGAATATACCTTAGAAATTTTACAAGAAACCAGACATTTAACGGTTGATAAATTCATCTTTGAAAAGGATAAAAACAACTTATTAGAATTAATATCCATGGAACAAATCCAATCAGGAAATACTATTCAAATCTGTAAATATAGTATGTCAAGAAAGAAAGGAAATGAAATTAATTTAATCATAAATTCAATTGATGATCCTAAATGTTTCAACGTCAAAAATAAATAATATTAAAAGTTAGATATATAAAAAATAATAAGTCTACAACCCAAAATGGAAAAAGGAGCAACCTAGCCAGACAATAAACAATCATAACCCAATCAACCCGACAACAAAGTATTACAACCTCAAACCGATTCCTATTCAGCCAACCCCAATCAAATTGTCTATGATTTGTTACATCAATCTGATTTTCAGATTAATGTAGCGGATGCCTATTTTTCAAAAAAAGTAAATGCTCCGAATATACCTAATGAATATACCTATTTAAAATTAAATCAAGCCTCTTTGGGTGACACAATTTATCTGTGTTGCCAAATGTTACGATACTCCCCGAAAAGGTAAATTAGTGCTTAGACTCAGAGAAATTGAAAATACCGATACTACCCAAAACCTGTATTCAAATAATCCATTTCCTTTTTAGTCAATGGATAAGAAAAAACAGAAATGGAATGCACGGTAGACGGCTCCATTACCTATATCAAGGAAATAGTAAAAACGTTGTTAAAGTTGCCAATAATAAAGAAGCTATCTATTTTCACTGTGATATAGCTACTAATAACAAAGCGGATTATTTTATTTCAATTCATGTGGATGGCTTAACCAATTTTACTTCCGGCGCCCATGTTATCTGTAATGAAGGAGATAAAAAAGGGCTAGAATTAGCTAATGATATTTTTAATTGTTATACTGTTGTCAATATAGGAAAGAAACACCCTGATGCTAGAAATAATGTAGGAGTTCTTTGGGGAAAAAATCAAACGAAAGATAAAGTTTTAATCGAGCTTGGTTATATTACCCCCCCTAAAGATGCAAAAAGTTTTTACGACAATATGGATTTAATAGCAGAGCAACTTGCTCAAGGGTTAGTAATCAACATTAATAAACATTTTTAAGAATAAAATGAAAAAATTACTAATAGTATCTATTTTTTTTGTTGGCATTTTGGCATGTATTCAACGCATTGAAGCAAAAAATATTTCCGAAGCTACCCCTTCAAATTCAGTACGAATTAAAGAATCCAATACTCCTGAGGGTTTTCTACGGTATGAATATTATATCAATGGCAATAAAGCAGCGGATTATATAGAAACTTACTATACTAAAGGCGGTCAATTAGAATCTGTGTATTATATGTCATCATATCAACGAGACGGCATTTCTTCTCAAGGATTTTACCCAAATGGAAAACTAAAATTCATCCGTTATGTAAGAGATGAAGTTAAAAAAGGAGATGTATTATATGTTATTTATTATCCTAATGGACAAATAAATCTTATAGAAACAATAGTTACTGACTCTTTAGAATTACCCAAACTCACTACTATTTACTTTGAAAATGGCGTTAAGCAATATGAAGGGTTTATGGATATGTATAATGCTACCACAATACCTGTAGGATTATGGAAAACATACGATGAAAAAGGCGATTTAATCGAAACCACCTATTATCATCCTGATGAATTAGGCAAAGACTATAAAATCGTAACTCAATATAAGAATGGAAAAGTTGTTTCAAAGAAAATTTACAATTTTGATGATTTATATGAGACTGAGTTAAAAGAGCTTTTCACCATACCGAATAATACTTATTCAGTAAATATTTATAGTGAGTTGCCCTATACGAACGAGCTTTCTTTTGGTAAAGAAGAACTGATATCAACACATTTTCCTAAAAAATGGACAACCCAATTTTGGCAAGAAAAAGTGGAAAGGAATAACAGTAGGATACAACGTAATTATGATTCAGTATTTTTTTATTTGAGTAAATATTCAAATGATTATTTATATCCAGAATTATATTTAAACCCTCAATTAACAACTCTTAAAGACAGATTTTATGAATCTGAAATGAGTAATTTTTACTATGATAAACTATCACATTTTTTTGATAAAAATATTAAAAAAGATAATTATCTTTCACCAGTAAGCAAAATAAATATTAATGATAAAAATCTAAATCTATTTCTATTAACATCTTCTCATACAACACTTGAAGACAAGCCAGTTTATAATAGTGAATACGAGCCTTATAATTATTCTAGAATGGATTTAATCACAACAGATAGTACTAACACTATCGATAAATTAAATGTTTATTATTCTTTATCATGGGTAATTAATGGTTATAGAAAATTATTTTTTATAGATAAGAACAATATTATTCATATTAAATATTTTGAAGAAGATGAAGAGGATACGCATTTTATCCGTTATGAAAAATTCCAAATTTCGCCTGAAGGCAAATTTATTCGATATTACGACCAAAACGGATTTTTCCAAAATGAAGAAGAACAAGGATTAGTCGAAAATCATACCCGTGAAGGTTTGTGGGTTGAGAAGAAGCCAAATGGTTATTATACTTACCTTTATACTTACCTTGAAGCAAATTACCAAAAAGGGTTACCGATTGGAATTTGGAAGTTTTATAAATTAGATTACCAAGAGATGCCAGAAGGATCTGTTGATCTATCTTCTGCTAAAAAAGGCAAACTTTTGTACACAGAAACCTATAAAGACGGTGAGCTTATCGAACGAAAATTTGTGGATAATGAAATTGATGAAATGAAGTAATGATAGTATTTTAAACTGCTTTTTATTTTGCCTATCACCCTCATAATTATGAACGGTGATAAGTAAACAATAAATTAAAAAATATAAATAATTACTTAATCATCCTATAATGGAAAACTAAAGCCTTCATACAGAAAATATAAAATCCTCTAAAGATCAACCCAAACGAGTAGATTCTTATTCAGCCAATCCTAACCAAATTGTTTCTGATGTGTTACATCAATTTGATTTTGACATTATTGATTTATAAACAAATAGAGATGTATAGATATGAGATAAAGTGAAAAGTTGGCTCCTCCAACTGGACTTGAACCAGTGACATACGGATTAACAGTCCGCCGTTCTACCGACTGAACTATGGAGGAACACTTGACGGACAGAATATTAACTATCTATGACGATTATGTCAATCTATAAAACACTAATTAAGTTTAACTGCTCAGCTTGTAAGCAAATAGCGTGAATACTATGCTAAAATAGTACAGATTAACAAGTAGAGTAAAATTTATGAAAAAAAATATCTGTGTTTTTTGTGGTGCTAGTGAAGGGAATCGTCCAGAGTATCGTACAGCGGCTATGGAATTAGGCAAGATTATTGCCAATCAGAATAGACGATTAATCTTTGGCGGAGGCAATAAAGGATTAATGGGCATAATTGCTAATTCCGTTTTAGATCATGGTGGTGAGGTTATTGGCATCATTCCAGAAAAATTAGTCAAAGCCGAAACTGCACACCTTGGTATTACTCGATTAGAAGTTGTTGAAAATATGCATCAACGTAAAGCAAGACTAACAGAGCTTGCTGATGGATTTATTGCAATGCCAGGGGGAACGGGCACGCTAGAAGAGCTTTTTGAAGTTTGGACAGGGATGCAAATTGGTTATCATGAAAAACCCGTCGCACTATTTAATAGCCAATTTTGGCAACCTTTACTAAACTTTTTAAAGCACGCAGTACAAGAGGGTTTTATTCGAGAAAGTTTTTATCAAACATTAATTATCTCAGATACTGCTGATTCAATGTTAGAAAAAATGGACAGCTTTATACCAAAAGACTTACAACGCTGGGTAAAAAAATAATTTAATATAAAAAAAACGCCATCAACTGATGGCGTTTTTAGTTGCATAATTATTATGCGATAGCTGCTGTTTGTGATTCAGGTTTCTTAATAAATGCGTAAGCAACACCTGCAATTACAGAGCCTGCAACGATTGATAATATATATCCACCAACAGGTTTAACTACGCCAGGGATTGCTAATGCAAATAACCCACCATGTGGCGTCATTAACGTTGAACCAAATGCCAATGCCATACCACCAGTGATTGCACCACCAACAATACAACAAGGGATAACACGTAACGGATCACGCGCTGCAAAAGGAATTGCCCCTTCAGAGATAAAGCATAAGCCTAAAACTAAAGACGCTTTACCACTTTCTTGTTCTGCTTTAGCAAATTTTTTGCGAGCGATTAAAGTAGCTAATCCCATCGCTAATGGAGGAACCATTCCCCCCGCCATAACTGCAGCCATAGGCGCATAAACTTGTGAAGAAATCATACCAGTACCAAAAGCATAAGCAACTTTATTAATTGGTCCACCCATATCAGTACACATCATACCGCCTAATAATGCACCTAACATAACAGCATTAGCACCATTCATGGTATTTAGCCATACAGTAATAATTTTCATTAACCATGCGATTGGCGTACCAACAACAAATTGCATAACAAGACCAGTAATTAAAGTTGCAAGTAAAGGCACAATTAATATTGGTTTCAATGCTTCCATACTTTTTGGTAATGGTAAGTATTTTGTAATAGCTAATGCGACATAACCTGCAAAATAACCAATGATAATACCACCTAAGAATCCTGCACCAGTTGAAACTGCAAGTAAACCACCAACTAGGCCAGGAGCAAGCCCTGGTCTATCAGCAATTGAGTAAGCAATATAACCAGCAAGCAATGGAACCATTAACGAGAAGGCTAAACCACCAATTTGAGCTAAATGAGGTTCACCAACAAGCTCATTTACAAGAGTTTGTTTAACAACTTCTACGCCATTTTCAAGTACAGTAACTGTTTTTAATACCTCTTGGAACTGACCAAAAGCAAAAGAAAGCGCAATGATCAAACCACCTGCAACCACCATTGGCAACATGTAAGACACACCTGTTAGTAGATGTTGATAAAAGCCTTTCTTTTCATTGCTTGATGTTGCAACAGAAGTAGAACCAGACGGTTGATAAATTGTTGCTTCTTCAAATGCTTTATCTAATTCCTGAGCGGTCTTTTTAAGAGCTGGACCAGTTTTGGTACGATAAAGTTTTTTACCAGCAAATTTGCTTAAATCAACATCAATATCACATGCAGCTATAACTACATCAGCAGAAGCAATCTCTTCTGGTGTTAATTCATTTCCAACACCAACAGAACCACGAGTTTCTACTTTACACCACCAACCACGTTTTTTCGCTTCTTCTTCAATCGCTTCAGCTGCCATAAATGTATGAGCAACACCTGTTGGGCAAGCAGTTACCGCAACAATACGTTTTTGTCCACTGTTTGCCACAGAAGTGCTAGTATCACCAGTCGATTGTTCATAAACAGTTGCTTTACTTTGTGCATCATTTAAGATTTTTTTAGGATCAGCAAAAACATCATTTATATCATTAACAACATAAACTTTTTTGCCAATAACTGATTTGTCACTAATATTACCGCTACCAACCGAAATGATAGTATCGGCTGATGTTGCATTATCAACAATTTTAAAATTTAAAGAATTAGCAGCTAACGCTAATTCCGCTTTAGCTAATCGCCCATTAACTGGGCCTGAATTGCTACCTTCAACAATGTATATATTCATGAATACTCCTATCCAGCGATTATTTCAATTTTTTCCGACATGTTGGTAACCGCTTGACGGTCTGACACACCAACACCAGCTTGTTCAACAGATAAAGCGGCAACACTTGATGCAAATACTAGGGTGTCTTTGATTGATTTATTATTTAATAAACCATACATTAACCCACCGACCATTGAATCACCAGCACCAACAGTGCTAACCACTTTACATTTAGGTGGTTTGGCTAACCATGCTTCATGTTTAGTTACCCACAAAGCACCTTTGCTGCCAAGTGAAATTACTACGTTTTCTACCCCACCATCGATAAGTTCCATGGCTGCTGTTTTAATTTCTGATAATGTAGATAGTTTTCTGCCTACCCACATTTCCAGTTCTTTATCATTTGGTTTAATTAACCAAGGGTTGGCCTTAAGCCCTGCTACTAAAGCATCACGGCTACTATCAAATACCACTTTAGGACAAATTGTTTTAACTTGTTTCATCCATTCTGTGAATTTTTCCAGTGATACTCCAGCAGGTAAACTACCACTAATGGCAACCATATCTATCTCTTTCAACCATTCTAAAGAATTGGAAACGAAAGTTTGCCAATCTTGATCGTTAATCGTGAAACCTGAAAAATTTAGGTCAGTGACTTCACTATTTTCTTCAGTGAGTTTAACGTTAATTCGGGTACGACCATCAACGGTCTGGAATTTATCATCAACATTCAGAGATTTAAAAAGTAAATTAAAACCATCACGATTCTCTTTACCTAAAAAACCACCCACGGTTAATTTAATACCAAGATCAGATAATACTTTGGCAACATTGATACCTTTACCCGCAGCAAGCAAAGCGTTAGTTTGAACTAAGTTAACATCACCAAGCTCAACTTTTGGACAAAAACCTAATAGATCATAAGCAGGATTTAAAGTGATCGTTGCAACACGATAAGTCATGATTAAGCACCCTCTCCTAAACCACTTTCAATTGCTTTACCGATTGCATCTAATACTTGTTCTGCATCATTACCAACAGCAGTAAATTGTAAACGGCTACCTTTTTTCGCACCTAGCGCAACAATTTTCATTAAACTAGTTGCACTAACTGGCTCGTTTTTACCATCTAGATTAGCTACCGTCACTTTGCTATTGAACTCTTTAACTAATTTGACAAGAACTGATGATGGACGAGTGTGTAAGCCATTTTCATTTGGAATAACAAATACTCGGCTTAATTCTTCACCATTAGTACCACTGTTTGATGAATCATTAGGTGTTACATTTTCTGATGTTTCAGATGATACAGAATGATCCCCTGATAGGAGTAGATTATTAAAATCATCACTTTTTGCAGAAATTAATAATGCTAATTTTTGGTTATAAGCTAATGATGCAATGTTATTCACGATAGCTGTAACTGAATCATCAACAGCTGAAATAGTAATAAGAAGCTTAACAGGTTTGCCATCTTGATTAAGATCATTCACCGTACGGCTAATAGCAATCGCATTTTTTAAATTGCCTTCGCGGCTGTCACTTAACCATACTCCATTACCTAAATAACTTGGTTTATTATCAAGTACGTTCGTAATAAAGCTGACATTAACCGCATCGTGTTGTTTTAAACGTGAAGCATTTAAAGCTTGTAATGTAGTTAAGCTATCAGCTTGTATATCCAATAATAATGAGGATTCATCAATTACAAATTGACTATCTTCTACACTTTCTTTGCCAGTTAAAATAGCTAAAGCTTCATCGGCAGTTTGGATTTTTTTGATTCGCTCTTCAACCCCATCAGCACCAAGGACATGAGTTAATTGACGAAGTAATTCTAAATGCTCATCAGAACTCGCAGCAATACCAATAGCTAGATAAGCTTTTTCGCCATCATCACCCCACTCAACGCCTTGAGGAAAACAAAAAACTTGAACCCCTGTCTTTTTAACTAAGTGGCGAGTTTTAGGCGTGCCATGAGGTATAGCAATACCAATACCTAAATAAGTTGCAGCTTGACTTTCACGTTCAAGCATACCATCAACGTAGCCTTCTTCAACATAACCAGCGCTAGTTAATGCGGCTGCAATCTTCTTAATTGCCTCACTTTTGTTGGCTGCTTGTTCATTTAAATGGATATCTTCTTTAACTAAATGAAACATATAATAAATACCTCTGGGTTATAATATTGGATGTACTAAAAACAACTCAGCAATCCCATAATCGTTATTGAATCATGATTGAATCGTTTCAGCGATAATGAATATAAACGTCCTAATTATCAAATAAATTATATCTATTAATTCCTAAAATGTGATCTAGATCAGCTTTTTGAGTAAATCTTTTTAGCTCTATGACGATTTAATTTGACTTTTTAGCAATTTTTCTCGACTCAGGCTACCTCGATAAATTAAACGTCGCGGTATGATTGTTGTTCCTGGTTGATAGTTCTTTTTATGCAAACTATTTAATAATAATTCAATGGTTACTTCTGATAGTGATTTATGGTCTTGAGATAACGCAATCAATTTACACGGTAAAAAATCGAGTAACTCATTATCACCAAAGGTGGCAATTGTTAGATTATCCGGTAAACGACCAAACTTTTTCAGAATTGCATCAATGGTGCCTTGTAATAAAGAAAAAGAAGTGGAAAAAATGCCGTTTGGTAAATCATTATTTGCCAACCATTGACTAAAAGTAACCTCTGCATCGCGACGACTATAATTATTTGCACACAAAAAATCAACTTTATTGCTATGATTTAGAGCAACTTCCTTAAAACCCTCCATTCGTAGCTGGCTAACAGACAAATTAGGTAATGCACCAATATAAGCGACTGTTCCATCAACAAATTGATTAAAAGCTTGAGCTAGCATTTTAGAATCTTCTTTATCAGATCCAACAACATTCCTAAATTCAGATGTTGAGAGTGTTCTGTCTAATGCAAACAAAGGAGTATCACTATTTTGCCAACCGTTGTAAAACGCATAATCAGAATCATTAACAAACGATGAAGAAATGACTAAAGCATCTACACGGCGTTGTTTTAAATGTTTTACACACTCTTTTTCAATTTCCGGATTATCTTCAGAACAAGAAAGCAATAATTGATAGCCTTCTTTTCTTAACAACTGCTCTAAGTAACTTGCAATTCGGGTATAACTTATATTTTCAAAGTCTGGAATGATGATACCAATAGTACGTGTTTTCCCCGCTCTTAGACCTGCTGCTACAGCATTGGGTTGGTAATTATATTCTTTCACTACTGCCATCACTTTAGCAATGGTTTTATCACTAACTCGGTAGTGTTTAGCTTTACCATTTATTACATAGCTGGCTGTCGTTCTTGAAACGCCAGCTAACAGTGCAATTTGTTCTAATTTCATGAATATATCTCAATAAAAAAATTCATCAGTTATTTAAACTGAACACAAATTAAATGTAAACAAAACTTATCATTTAAACTTAACGAATTATAAAAAAAAAAGGATTTAGTGTGAATCTAAACCCTTTTAGTTAAAAAATCTTTTATTAATAATAAATAGCAATGCTTTGGTTATGGATAGTTTCTATTTTTACTGGCGTATCAAATATATCTTCTAAAATAGTTGAATTCATAATTTCTTTTGGGCTACCTTGATAAACAAGTTGGCCATCTTTCATGGCTAAAATATAATCAGAATAAACTGAGGCAAAATTGATATCATGGATAACAATAACAATCGTTTTACCGAGCTCATCGGCCGCTCGGCGTAACTGTTTCATCATCGAAACTGCATGTTTCATATCAAGATTGTTTAGCGGTTCATCAAGCAAAACATACTCAGTATCTTGACAAAGCACCATAGCAACATAAGCACGTTGTCGTTGCCCGCCAGAAAGTTCATCTAAAAACCGATCTTTATACTCAGTTAAATTTAAGAATTCCAGTGATCGATGAATATGTGCTAAATCATCTTTATTTAATCGCCCTTTTGAATAAGGATAACGTCCAAATCCTACTAATTCAAAAACAGTTAATCTGCTAGTAAAGCGGTTTTCTTGCCTCAATACCGATAAGTAGGTGGCAAGTTTATCACTTGGCGTATTAACCACGTCCATACTTTGTATTTTCACTTGTCCTTCATCAGCCAGTAATAGACGGCTAATAATTGATAATAATGTCGATTTACCTGCACCATTAGGACCTATGATGGCTGTCACTCCACCTTGTGATATGGTCGCATTCACATTTTTTAATACAGATATGGTTTGATATTTTTTACTAACATTATCAATTTCTATCACATCGGAACCTTTTTCAATAGTAAGAAGATAAACAATGAACCACCAATAAACTCAATTACAATGGATAATGCGCCAACCATGTTTAAAACATGTTCTAAAAACATTTGCCCACCAACAAGGAAAATAACCCCTAACAAAAATGCGGTTGGCAATAAAAAGCGATGTTGGCTGGAACCACTAATACTGTAAGCTAAATTAGCAATAAGTAAGCCTAAAAACGTAAATGGACCAACTAATGCAGTCGATATTGAAACTAATACCGAAACTAATAATAAAATAATGGTGACACTTTTTTGATAATCGATACCAAGATTAATCGCATTATCACGACCTAATGCCAATACATCAAACCGGAAACGCATTCGCCATAAAAATAGACCAATTATGATGGAAATAATTAATGAAAAGACAATTAGTACGGGTTCCGCTCGAGTAAATGTTGCAAAAATTCGACTTTGTAATACAGCAAATTCAGTCGGCGTCATGAGACGTTGTAATAAATTGGAAAAGCTACGGAACAACGTCCCTAAAATAATCCCAATTAATAAAACTAAATGAAGATTTTGTTTAAGTTTGTTAAATAATCCTCGATACAAAAATAGAGAAAATAAAATTAATAGTAATGACTCAAAGATAAATTTACCGACAATACCAATATAAGGGATACCTTGGGCATCAATAAAAAATATTACCACGGTTTGAATCAACACAAACAGTGATTCAAACCCCATTATTGAAGGTGTTAAAATTCGATTATTCGTAACAGTTTGGAAAAGTAATGTTGACGTTGCCGCCGAAAAAGCAACTAAAATCATCGTTAATACAATCCAAGTCCGATGTGTCAAAATGTAGCTAATGTTGCCTTTTAAATTAAATGTCATGAAAAAAACAACACAAAGCACAGCAATACCAAGTAATAACCATACTGTTTTTCGGCTAGAAATATGGCGTTTTTGATTAACTAGCATGACGTTTTTTACTCAACAATACTAAAAAAATAATAGCCCCTACTACACCAAGAATGACACTGGCTGGTATTTCAAATGGATAACGGATAACGCGTCCAATAATATCACATAGCAAAACAAGCCCACTGCCTAATAAACAGATCCAAGGAATCGTTTTTCGAACATTATCACCAAATAATAAACTGACAATATTGGGAACAATCAGTCCTAAAAATGGCAATACACCAACCACCACAACGACTATTCCACCTATCAAAGCAATCACAACAAGACCAATTAACATGACTCGATTATAATTAAGCCCAACATTAACCGAAAAGTCTCTACCTAAACCGGCAACAGTGAACCGATCTGCACTCCAACAAGCGAGTAGAGTAATACCTCCAACTAACCATAATAACTCATAACGACCTTGCAAGATTCCGGAAAAGTCTCCTGACTCCCAACCACCAAGTGATTGTAATAGGTCAAAATACATCGCAAAAAAAGTACAAATGGCACTAATTACCGCACCAAGCATAATTCCAATAAGAGGCACCATCAGGGCAGATTTATAAATAATTTTGCGAGAAATGAACATAAATAACATTGTGCCCGCCATAGCAAATAAGCTGGCAACCACCATTTTCATCATCACACTTGCACCAGGCGCAAGCACCATCATCACTAATAAACCAAGACTAGCCGACTGAGTTGTACCTACTAACGACGGTTCCACAAAACGATTTTGGGTAAGGAGTTGCATAATTAAACCAGCAACACTCATCGCGCTGCCAGCTAATAATAGTGCCACTGTTCTAGGTACTCGACTAACAAAAAAGATTTGTCGCATATTACTGTCAGACCATAAATCAGCTAACGTAACATGCCCAGCACCAATAAAAAGGCTTAATGCAGCCATTGCGAATAAAAAAACAATGCCTGCAATAAAGTAAACCGTTTTAGACATGATTTATATTAATTTGCTGATGATTTTTGTAAAACATCACTTATTTGATCCATCAAACGACTATAAGTTTGAATACCACCAGAGATATACATAGAAGTAGAATCTAAATAAACAATATGGTTTTGTTGCCATGCATCGGTTTTTTGAATTAATTCATTATTTAAAACCTGTTGTGCTGATTGTGCTTCTTTATTACCAATTGCGTTATCTCTATCAAGCACAAATATCCATTGTGGATTAACACTTAATACAAATTCAGAAGTTACTGCATTACCATGACGTCCTGCTTCTTGGAATGTTGTTGCAGGTTGAAAACCTAATACATCAAAAATAAAACCAAAACGTGATTTAGGACCATAAGCAGACATTTTTCCGCCATTAACCATAATCACTAAAGCCGTTCCAGCAGTGCTAGTTTTTGATTTTAAGCTATCAATTTTCTGATTAAAATCAGCAATTATTTTTTTAGCTTCTGCTTGTTTACCAAAAATATTACCTAACTGCTCAGTACGCTGCGTCAAACTAGCCACAAAATTATTAGGATCAATATCAAGCGAAATTGTCGGCGCAATATCACTTAATTTTTTATATGCATCATTGGCCCGACCACCTGCAATAATCACATCAGGTTGTAATGAACTTAATACTTCATAATTTGGTTCAAATAATGTGCCGACATTGGTATAAGTTTTATCAGCATATTTAGATAAGAACTCGGGAAAATGCACATCAGATTGAGGAACTGCTGTAACGGGAATATTTAATGCATCAATAATATCAAGTGTTGCAGTATTAAATACGACTACTTTTTTCGGATTTTCAGGAACCTCTGTTTTACCTTGAGCATGTTCAACAACAATTGATGTTTTATTAGCGGCAGGTGCTTCTTTTTTATCATCACAACCAACCAAAGCAAATAAAGCGGTTAGTAATACTAAAAATTTAAATTTGATAGATGAAAACATTGTAACTCCTAATTATTAGCTTAGTTCAAAAGCGCGTAAATGATAAATAGAATGATTATCATTTAGACTGAATTGTAACTAAAAATAAATAAGTGTTCAATTGAACTTTGATAAACAAAAAAATCAATAATTAATAAGCTTATAAAAACATCAGCCAATAATATTAAATTAATGGCTGATTATTGATCAATTCTACGTTAATTAATAATTGGAATCTTCAGATAATTCTTTAAGCTTTCTGGTTAACGTATTTCGTCCCCAACCTAAAAGGTTGGCAGCATCTTGTTTGTGACCACGAGTAAAATTAAGTGCGCATTTCAATAAAATCCGTTCAACTTCACTAACGGTTTGTGTCAATATCCCTGTTTGGCCCGCTAATAATGCTTGCTTAGCCCACTGTTCGAGCATCGTTTTCCAATCTGTTAACGGCTGAGGATGGGTATTAACGTCATAATTAACAGATGTAGCAGGCACCGATAACTGTAAAAGTTCTGGAGGTAAATCTTGAACAAAAATTTCATTATTTGACGACATTACAGTCACCCAACGACAAACATTTTCCAATTGCCTAACATTGCCCGGCCAATTAAACATACATAATAAATTAAGCGCTTCAGGACTCAGCACTTTACTTTCGACGCCTAACTCTTTGGCAGTAGTACGTAAAAAATGTTCAGCCAGTTTTGGAATATCTTGTGCTCTATCTCGTAATGGCGGTAATAAAATACGAATAACATTTAAGCGATGGAATAAATCTTCTCTAAACTTACCTTCCCTTACTCTCGCTTGAAGATCTTGATGGGTTGCGGCAATAATACGAACATCAACTTTAACCGGTGAATAACCACCGATCCGATAAAATTGACCATCGGCAAGCACTCTTAATAATCGCGTCTGCACATCTAACGGCATATCGCCAATTTCATCTAAAAATAGCGTACCACCGTTGGCTTGCTCAAAACGACCATGCCTTATTTGGGCTGCACCAGTAAATGCGCCTTTTTCATGACCAAACAATTCAGATTCAATTAAATCTTTTGGAATGGCAGCCATATTCAGTGCAATAAAAGGTGACTGAGAACGTGGACTATGGGTATGCAATGCTTTAGCTACTAGCTCCTTACCCGTTCCTGATTCGCCATTAATCAGCACACTAATAGATGATTTTGAAAGTCGCCCAATAATACGAAACACTTCCTGCATTGATGGAGCTTCACCGATAATACCAGTAGAAGCTTTACTGCTAGAAGGACTGCTCGGTTTATTGCTTTGAGTTTGTAAAATAGCTCGTTCCACCAGTTGAATAACTTCATCAACATCAAAAGGCTTAGGAATATAATCATAAGCACCTTTTTGGTAAGCATTAACAGCGGCATCAAGATCGGAATGCGCCGTCATAATAATCACAGGCAAATTGGGCATTTGCTCTTTAATATAATTAAGTAAAGATAAGCCATCAATCCCAGGCATTTTTATGTCAGATAATATAACGGCTGGTTTTTGTGGGTGATTCACTAAAGCATCAATCACTTCTTGACCACTTGAAAAACTGATGCAATTAAAATGAGCATTAGTAAGTGCTTTTTCTAACACCCATCTAATCGAACTATCATCATCAACAATCCAAACATTCATTTCAATTAACCTCATTGTTTGATGGGCAGATAGATAGAAAACTCTGTGTGGCCTGGCCAACTATTAAACTCAATTTTTCCATGGTGCTGATCGATAATATTATGAGCAATCGACAAACCGATACCATTACCACCTTCATAACCACTTACCATCGGATAAAAAAGAGTATCTTGAATATGAACTGGAACACCAGGTCCATTATCTTCAATATCGATGCGCGCACAAAGTCGGTAACGCTGACCATGTAAAGTAACCTGAAATGCCGTTCGCGTTCTTATTGTGATAGAGCCTGTTTTCGAACCAATCGCTTGTATCGCATTACGAATGATATTTAAAACTACCTGTTCAATCTGTTCAGAGTCATGTACTAATTCAGGCAGACTAGGATCATAATCACGTATAATCGTTACGTTTGACGGCTTTTCTAAACTTAAAAGCGCATAAATTCGCTCAATAGCTTGGTGAATATTCTGCTGTTTTTGTTGTAAACGTTGTTGTGGACCTAATAACCTATCAACAAGATTCCTTAATCTATCTGCTTGTTCAATAATAATTTGTGTATAGTCTTGCAACTCATTTTTAGGCAGTTCACGTGATAATAGTTGCGCTGCACCTCTAAGCCCACCTAATGGGTTTTTAATTTCATGGGCAAGTCCTCGGACTAGCTCACGTGCTGCATTTTGTTGAGCTTGTTGTAATTGTTCTTGGCTTAGTTTTTTATGGCTATTAAGTGGTGCCATTTCGATCAAAATATGACCGTTAGCAAGCAGTTGTGCCGTCAATGATAAAATATGTAGTTCATTATTTATCACTAAATTTACTTCACTATCGGTAAAACCTTGGTTTTGATCTAAGGCATTTTGCATTAAATCAAGGTCTAACGAAAAATACCCTAACAAATCAGGAAGACAACTTTCTAATATTTTTTTAGAACTTTGGGCTAGTAATTGTTGTGCCGCAGTATTGGCATAAAGAATATTGAGCTTTTTATCAAGTAATAAAATATTGGTTATCATAGAGTCGAGAACAAGATTCGCATCAGATTCATTATCAAATGTCATCGTAGGCACTCCGCTCTCATTAGATACCACCGCCAAACAGCGGTGGTTAAAACTTCAAATAATAAAATAATGACTTATAGGCTATAGTACAATTCAAATTCAACCGGATGCGGAGTCATACGTACACGATCAACATCTTGGCGTTTTAAATCGATATAAGCATCGATAGTGTCATTAGTAAACACATTACCACGGGTTAAGAATTCACGATCCGCATCTAAAGCATTTAACGCTTCTTCAAGTGAACCTGCAACTTGTGGAATTAATTTAGACTCTTCTGGTGGTAAGTCATATAAGTTTTTATCCATCGCATCGCCCGGATGAATTTTGTTGATAATACCATCTAAACCAGCCATTAACTGTGCAGCAAATGATAAGTATGGGTTACCAGCTGGATCTGGGAAACGAACTTCGATACGACGAGCCTTAGGACTAGTAACAACAGGGATACGAATTGATGCAGAACGGTTACGAGCAGAATATGCAAGCATAACGGGTGCTTCATAACCCGGTACTAAACGTTTATAAGAGTTTGTTGCTGGATTAGCAAAAGCATTAATTGCTTTAGCGTGTTTGATAATACCACCGATATAGAATAAAGCCATTTCAGAAAGGCCAGCATATTTATCACCAGCAAAAAGGTTCACACCATCTTTAGCAAGTGATTGATGGCAGTGCATACCAGAACCGTTATCACCAAACATTGGTTTTGGCATAAATGTCGCGGTTTTACCATAAGCATGTGCAACATTTTGTACAACATATTTATAGATTTGCACTTCGTCAGCTTTTTTAGTTAATGTATTGAAACGGCAAGCAATCTCATTTTGACCAGCAGTTGCAACTTCATGGTGATGAGCTTCAACAACTAAACCTAGTTGCTCCATAATTAAACACATTTCAGAACGGATATCTTGTGATGAATCAACAGGAGGAAGCGGGAAGTAACCACCTTTAACACCTGGACGGTGACCTTTGTTACCTTCTTCGTATTTAGTACCTGAGTTCCAAGCAGCTTCGATATCATCGATATGAACAAAACTACCTGACATCGGCGTTCCAAAACGCACATCATCAAAAAGGAAGAACTCTGGTTCTGGTCCAAAAATAACAGTATCAGCAATGCCTGATGATTTTAAAAACTCTTCAGCACGTTTAGCAATTGAGCGCGGGTCACGATCATAGCCTTGTAATGTTGCTGGTTCTAAAACGTCACAACGAATATTCAATGTCACATCTTCAAAAAATGGGTCAATCACGGCACTTGATGCATCTGGCATTAACACCATATCTGATTCGTTAATCCCCTTCCAACCTGCAATTGAAGAGCCATCAAACATCTTACCATCTTCAAAAAAATCTGCGTCAATTTGACTAACTGGAATGGTAACGTGTTGTTCTTTACCTTTAGTATCAGTAAAACGTAAATCAACAAATTTAACATCGTTTTCTTTTATTAGTGTAAAAACTTTTTGTGTAGACATGTAGCTTCTCCATTGAGGACATATAAAATAAATGTTCAGTTCAAAGGCATATTTGCCTATTTATTAAATTATATGCAAATTTGATGCCAATTTTTTAACCACTATTTTTGAACGGTTTTTATTGGTTAGATAATAGCAAAAATTAACATTAATGCACCAAAATAATGCACAAAGCACCAAAATAATGCACCAAAATGTAACATACTACTACTTGCGTTACATTTTGGTGCCATTAATGAAAAGTGAATTTGCTAGCTCTTTTGAATGAGCTACGATTCTTTTCGATAACCTTTTATTATTAAATAAAAGGTTGTTTTATCCCAATCCTTTTTTAGGGTTTCTTCCGAAATAAATGTAGCCTCATATAATACATTATCTTTTGGATTGACAATTGCTACTGGTTTTAGTTGTTCCCAATAACAACATACGAATTTCAAATCGCCCATTCCCATAGTCTTAATTAAATATTCATGAGCTTGCTTAGCATATTTACCTTCAACTTTATAAATAACCTCAATAGGCCATGTTTGCCCATAGTCGGTTGTCCTACACTTTTCATATTGAAAAAAATCAGGGGCATTTGGATCAATTTCATGGAAAAAGTCTCGACAAGTTAGATTCGGATCAAACCCTAATGAACTAGATTGACTATCTTCCTTTAGTTCCTCTAGGCTTAGTATTTCGTCAGTATTAAGATTATTTGATTCTGCTAATGCTGACGAAATTAAAGTAACGAAAATGAATGGCAACAAAATAAATCTTTTAAATAACATAGTTTCAATCCTTAAAACTTTTAAATCTTATTAGCTTAAAATAAGATTTCTCCCTTTAGGTCTATATTTCAGTAGACAATATCGTTATAATCTTAACCTATTTTTAATAATACTAGGTAATCATAAAAGTATGGACTTTGTTACAATCGAAATTATACCTTTTATCCAAAATCACCTTTTACTTTCATTAGGTTGGATTGTGCTATTCGTTGCAATCATTGTAATGACCGTGAAAAGTAAATTATCAAAAGTGAAAATAATTAATAACGCGCAAGCAATTAGTATGATCAACAAACAAAACGCAGTTATTGTCGATATTCGCTCAGCAGATAGTTTCAAAAAAGGGCATATTACTGAATCTCACAACATTTTACCCGTTGACATTAAAAATGCTAGCGCAAAAACCATTGAAAAATTTAAAGAAGATATTATCATCGTGGTTGATGATAATGGTTTAACATCAGCAAGCATTGGTGAAGTATTAGTCAAACAGGGCTTTTTGCATGTATTTACATTAAAAGATGGTATTGCTGGATGGAACGGCGAAAACTTACCATTAGTTAGAAAATAATATAATATTAAAATAAGGTTTTATCATGACAGAACAAAACAATACACCTGAAACACAATTTGCTATTCAACGCATTTATACCAAAGATGTTTCATTTGAAACAAACAACGTTCCAGAAATTTTCACAAAACAATGGCAACCAGAAATGAATTTAGAACTAAATTCATCATCACAAGCGTTGAGTGAAGGTGTGCATGAAGTTTCTTTACGTGTCACAGTAACCGTAAAACAACAAGAAGAAGTTGTATATATTTGTGAAGTGACTCAGTCAGGTATTTTCTCGCTTATCGGATTTGACGATGCTCAAATTCAACATTGTGTAGGTGCTTATTGTCCTAATATTTTATTCCCTTATGCGCGTGAAGTTATTTCAAGCTTAGTAAATAAAGGAACTTTCCCACAACTTAATTTAGAACCTGTAAATTTTGAAGCTTTATTCATTAGCTATTTGCAGCAGCAAGAAGCTAAAACCGAATCGACTGAAACTTTACAGTAATTACTAGTTAATAAAGTCTATGTTTATGAATAAAAATGCAGCAGTGACAGTGATTGGCGCAGGTTCTTATGGAACCTCGCTGGCAATATTACTGGCACGAAATGGTCACTCAACCTTATTATGGGGACATAACCCAGATAAGATGGCTATTTTGCAACATGATAGACAGAATAGACAATTTTTACCGGATATTTCTTTTCCTGACCAACTTCAAGTTGAAGCGGATCTTAAAACTGCCGTTTCAGCTTCAGCAATTTTATTAATTGTTGTTCCAAGCCACGCATTTGGTAGCATTCTTAAACAAATCAAACCATTTTTAAGAAAAGATAGCAAAATTGTTTGGGCAACCAAAGGACTTGAAGTCGATACCGGTCGACTATTACAAGATGTTGCCAGAGAAGTATTGGGTGATAAAATCCCATTAGCGGTTATTTCAGGTCCTACTTTCGCTAAAGAAGTTGCATCAGGCTTACCAACAGCAGTAACCGTTGCCTCAACCGATGATCAATTTCTAACTGAACTCCAAAATTTATTTCACTGTAGTAAATCATTCCGTGTTTATAGCAGTAAAGACTTTATTGGCGTTCAACTTGGTGGCGCGGTAAAAAATGTTATTGCAATTGGTGCTGGTTTATCCGATGGGCTGGGTTTTGGTGCAAATGCGAGAACAGCTTTAATAACCCGCGGACTTGCCGAAATGATGCGATTAGGCGAAGCTCTTGGTGCCGATCCTGCCACGTTTATGGGGATGGCTGGTTTAGGCGATTTAGTACTTACTTGTACAGATAATCAGTCCCGAAATCGTCGATTTGGTATTTTACTAGGTCAAAACAAATCCATTCAAGAAGCACAAGATATTATTGCTCAAGTGGTTGAGGGTTGCCGAAATACTAAAGAAGTTTGGGCATTAGCTCAAAAATATCATGTTGATATGCCTATCACAGAACAAATCTATAAAGTGCTTTACGAACATAAAGATCCAAAACTTGCAGCCATGTCATTATTGGGTCGCTCACAAAAACAAGAATTAAAAAGCGAGTCTTAGATCTTTAAAAACCCCTCTCCTCAACTTTTTTTGATTCAGTGATTAACTCGATTTAATAACAACATGATTAACATCGATTTAAGATCTCAAAAACCCCTCTCCTCAACTTTTTTTGATTCAGTGATTTGTCTGTTATAGGATTTAATAAAAACATGACTAACACTGATTTAAGATCTCAAAAACCCCTCTCCTCAACTTTTTTTATTTAGTGATTGGTCTGTTACTGGGTTTAATAAAAACATGACTAACACCGATTTAAGATCTCAAAAACCCCGTTCCTCAACTTTTTTTGATATGTCGTGGTTTTTGGTAGGCGTTTTAAACACTCATTCCTAGGCCCTTTTCCTTGGCTTTCTGGTAAATATCATAACCAACATAGACATCTAAAACTGCCGTTCCCACACTTTTAAATAACGTGATTTGTTGATCGTTTTGGCGACATTTTTGTGGATCAATAACTAAATCACCTAATTCATAAAAATCTTGTTTTGTAACTAAATGTTGATTGATTGGATCGATAATATCACCCGCCTCAGCAAATACACCATCTTTGGTATCAAGTACGCGAATATCAGCATTTTTAACAATATTACTTGGTATTTCGTGCATTTCTGGCGTGTAAGCACCTACTCCATTGATATGTGTTCCTGGTTTAACCAAATCGCCATTGAATGTCACAACTTTTGATGTAGTGACAGAGGTAATGATATCTGCTTGGCGAATATCTTCATCTAAATCGTTCGAAAAATAGAGGTTAGCGGAAAAATGAGCGAATCGTTTCTTCATCTCTTCAGTAAATTGCTTGCCTTTATTGACATCAAGCCCAAAGATCGCCACATCAGTCAATTGACGGACGGTTAACATCGCTTCTAACTGTGACGCAGCTTGTCCACCAGTACCAATTAATACAGCACGTTTAGCATCTTTTCTGGCTAATAAATCGGTAGCTGCACCTTGTACCGCGCCTGTGCGTAATTGGGTCACAAATGTGCCATCTAACATCGCACAAACTTCGCCTGTTAACGGATCGATCATAAACACTTGCGCGGGAACAGATGGCTTACCAAGTTTCGGGTTATCAGGAAAAACCGAGACAATTTTCAAGCCAACCACATCATTTTCTTTTATATGAGCAGGCATAATCAAACATTGCCCTTTTTGCATGTCAAAGTTGATGCGTAATGGAACTTCACTATTACCTTGAGTATAGATTTTCAGTGCTTGTTTATCCGCTGCAACGGCATCTTTCATAGTATAGAATTGTTGAATATCTTGGGCAGTTAAAATTAACATTTCGATTCCTTATTTAATATTTATTTTCATATTATTTATTATCCATTATTTAATCTTACCAACAAAAAATTAAAAACTCTTGTTTAATATCAATATAAATTGATAATTTTCGCTTTCTTGTATATTTAATTTATTTTCATTATTATTACAAAGTACAATTTTGTACGGAAATTGAGAAATCAGATGTTATTTAAAATATTAAAGTTTTTTTTAAAAATTTTATTTCATGTAAAGATTCAAGGGAATCTCAATAATTTAAAACAAGACAGATTACTTATCACACCTAATCATGTTTCCTTCCTAGACGGCATTTTAATCGGCGTATTTTTACCAGTTAAACCAGTATTTGCTATCTACGCAGGCTACATTGATCATTGGCTAGTCCGTTTAGCCAAACGTTACGTTGATTTTGTGCCAATGGATCCATTAAGTCCAATGGCGATTAAAAGGTTAGTTCGTGAAATTGAAAAAGGACGACCAATTGTTATTTTCCCGGAAGGTCGAATTACCATAACCGGCTCATTAATGAAGATTTATGACGGTGCAGCATTTGTTGCTGCTCGTTCTCAAGCAACGATTGTACCTGTCTGGATTGAAGGTGCAGAATTTACGTTGACTAGCCGTTTAAAAGGCTTATTTAAACGTCATCTATTTCCTAAAATTACAATTCATGTATTGGAACCAACATCAATCCCAATGCCTGATGCACCAAAAGCAAGTGAACGACGATATATTGCTGGTGAAAAATTACATCAAATTATGATGAATGCCAGAATGGCAAGCCGACCAAAATTGACACTTTTTGAAGCGTTGCTCGAAGCTCAAGTTCGCTATGGGGTAAAATCGCGAATGGTTCAAGATCCTACCACTCACGAAGCCTCATATCGAAACTTGCTTAAGCAAATTATCGGTGTTAGTTGCATAATTTCTAAGATTACCAAACAAAAAGAAAGAGTTGGTTTATTGCTCCCTAATGCAACTATTACTGTTGCGACTATTTTTGGTTTATCAGTCAAAAATCGTATTCCTGCCATGCTTAACTACACAGCAGGAACTAAAGGGTTAACCTGTGCAATTACTGCGGCTGAAATAAAAACGATCATTACTTCACGCAAATTTATTCAAAAAGGTAAGCTTGATTATCTATTAGAAGAAATTAAGGACGTAAATTGGTATTTCCTTGAGGACTTGCGTAGTAGTTTGACTTTTGTTGATAAACTTTATGTTGCACTTCATCAATACATTCCACGTTTAGTGAAACGACAACAATCAAGTGATGACGAAGCTTTAGTGTTATTTACATCAGGCTCAGAAGGCAATCCTAAAGGTGTAGTGCACAGCCATGGTAGTTTATTGGCAAATGTTGAACAGATTCGTACCGTTATCGATCCGACACCGGCTGACCGTTTTATGTCCGCATTGCCATTATTCCATGCTTTTGGTATTACTGCCGGCTTATTTTTACCGTTGTTTTCTGGAAGTCGTACCTTTTTATATCCGAACCCATTACATTATCGTATGGTGCCAGAAATCATTTATGATCAAAACTGTACCGTGCTATTTGGCACACCAACATTTTTAGCCAATTATGCTCGCTACGCTCATCCTTATGATTTTATGCGATTACGTTATGTGGTTGCCGGTGCTGAAAAACTTTCCGATGCGGTGCGTGAGCAATGGAAAGATAAATATGGCATTCGAATCTTAGAAGGTTATGGCGTAACCGAATGTGCACCAGTTGTTGCCCTTAATGTGCCAATGGCATTTAAAGCAGGAACTGTTGGTCGGCTATTGCCAGGTATGCAATCAAGATTAATACCTATCCCAGGGATTACCAATGGCGGGGAATTACAGCTTAAAGGACCTAACGTAATGAAAGGTTATTTACGAGTTGAAAAACCCGGTGTACTTGAAGAGCCTGTTGCCGTTGATGAAAATGGTAATGCAGAAAAAGGTTGGTATGATACTGGCGATATCGTAGATATTGATAAAGATGAGTTTTTGACAATTAAAGGGCGACTGAAACGCTTTGCTAAAATTGCAGGCGAAATGGTTTCACTGGAAAGTGTTGAAGCGCTAGCTAGAAAAGTTGATCCTGATGCCATGCATGGCGCTACAGTAAAAGCTGACGCGGCTAAAGGTGAAGCGCTTGTGCTATTTACTACTTCAACTACATTAACTCGAGAACAGCTTAATCAGGCAGCACAAGATTTAGGTATTCCTGCATTAGCCATTCCTAGAGATATTCGTGTGGTTAAAGAATTACCATTGCTTGGTACTGGCAAAATCGATTTTATTACGCTACGCAAAATGGCTGATGAAAATGAATAATAGCAAGGATTCACTATGAATAAACAGCCTTTATTAACCGTTGGCATGGCTGCAACCATGCTAGCCCAGTTTTTTTCAGCCTTTGCTGATAATGCTATTTTCTTTGCAATATTAGCTTTTATTAAACAACTCAATTATCCAGAGTGGAGCCAATCGGCATTACAAATCGGTTTTGTCATCCCTTTCATCCTTCTTTCGCCATTTGTTGGTCAATTTGCTGACAGCATGTCTAAAGGCAGAGCGATGATGATCTCAAATGGTATTAAATTATTAGGTGCTGCTGTTATTTGCCTAAATATCAATCCATTTTTAGGTTATTTTCTAGTTGGTGTGGGAGCAGCCGGTTATTCACCAGCAAAATATGGTATTTTAGGTGAGCTAACCTCAGGCGATAATTTAGTGAAAGCAAATGGTTTAATTGAAGCATCAACAATTGCAGCTATTTTACTAGGCTCACTTGCTGGAGGCCATATTGCTGACTTAAACATCACATTTGCATTACTTACTTGTGTAATAATGTATGGCCTAGCTGTTATAGCAAATATTTTTATTCCTAAACTTCCTGTCGCTCGAAAAGACATTGAGTGGAAGTTTATGAGTATGATAAAGGATTTTGCTAAAACCTTTAAAATTATTTTCAATAATAAACAAGCACTTTATACTTTACTCGGCACTAGCCTATTTTGGGGAGCGGGTATTACCTTGCGCTTTTTATTAATTAGCTGGGTGCCAATTGTGTTAGGTATTACTGACAACTCAACCCCAACAAATCTAAATGCCGTTGTGGCAATAGGTATTGTTGTTGGTGCTGGCCTTGCTAGTGCTATGGTTTCAATATCCAATACATTACGGTGTATTCCAGCAGGAATATTAATGGGGTTTGCCGTCATTGCATTTACCTTGCAAAGCAATATGACAAGTTCTTATATTCTATTAGTGATTATTGGTGCTTTAGGTGGTTATTTTTTAGTCCCACTAAATGCATTAATTCAAAAAATGGGGAAAGAGCTTATTGGTGCTGGTAGTGTAATTTCAATACAAAACTTAAGCGAATATAGTGCAATGATGATTATGCTCAGTGCTTATACGTTAGCTATTGCTTGTGGATTATCTGTTATTACTATCGGTGTAGGTTTTGGTATGCTATTTGCCATTCTTATCGGGTTTGTATGGTTAGGTTTAAAATCACATGTCAAACATTAATTTATCAGCAATGATCACCGAAAATCGCAATAGTGCGAGCGAGAACATCGACTGCGCATCCACCCTTGAAATACTTCAAATTATCAATAATGAAGATAAAAAAGTGGCAATCGCTGTCGAAAAACAATTAGCTAATATAGCCAATGCGGTAGATGCAATTAGCGATGCTTTCTTAAATCATGGCCGTTTAATTTACCTTGGTGCCGGCACTTCTGGACGATTAGGTATTTTAGATGCGAGCGAGTGCCCACCTACTTACGGAACGCCTCCAGAACAAGTCGTTGGATTAATTGCTGGCGGGCACCCTGCCATATTTAAAGCGGTTGAAAATGCAGAAGATTCACCCGAGCTAGCAGTTAATGATCTAAAAAATATCAATTTTAGCAAAAAAGATATTTTAGTAGGTATCGCAGCAAGTGGCCGCACACCTTATGTTATCGGCGGTATGCAATATGCTCAATCACTGGGTTCAACAGTAATTAGCTTATGTTGCAACCCCAATGCACCGATGATTAACTTGGCCAATATTGCCATTACCCCAATTGTTGGCGCAGAAGTAGTTAGCGGTTCATCAAGAATGAAAGCCGGTACAGCACAAAAATTAGTACTTAATATGTTAACCACAGCCAGCATGATTAAAATTGGTAAGGTTTACGGTAATTTAATGGTTGATGTTGAGGCCACTAATGCTAAACTCGTAGAACGCCAAATATCAATTGTCATGCAAGCAACCGATTGTAACCGGGAGACGGCTATTTCAACACTAAGTCAATGTAACAAAAATTGTAAAACAGCTATTTTAATGATTCTTGCAAGGTTAACAGCTCAGCAAGCAAAAACAGCGTTACAACAAAATAATGGTTTTATCCGTAAAGCATTAGAACAAAGCAACAAATAATCTTTCTTAGCATTACACAAATATTACTGTTCTGATAAAGAAAGATTATTCTAAAATTTAGCAATATATTTTATCAAACCTTGATGAAGATCGAATTTATAAATCATATTGTTAACTAAAATAAGTAAATAGATTTATTTTATTAACTTTATATTAGCAATAATATAAAAAACTGGGAGGTACGTTATGGTTGGAAT
Source organism: Gilliamella sp. B3127 (assembly GCF_026536935.1). Taxonomy (NCBI): domain Bacteria; kingdom Pseudomonadati; phylum Pseudomonadota; class Gammaproteobacteria; order Orbales; family Orbaceae; genus Gilliamella; species Gilliamella sp. B3127. The sequence goes on along the minus strand of NZ_JAFNNI010000009.1, from coordinate 28,053 downwards.
AATCTTGGCAACTCATGGTGAGTTTGCTGAAGGTATTTTACAATCAGGGACGATGATATTTGGAGAGCAAGAAGACGTTAAAGCCGTTACTTTGCATCCAAGTGATAGTCCTGAAAGCTTAAAGGAACGGATGCTGGCAGCAATTGCTACTTTCGATGATCAAAATGAAGTGCTTTTTTTAGTCGATTTATGGGGTGGAACACCATTTAACCAAGCCAATACACTCTGTGGTGAACATCCAAATTGGGCTATCGTTGCAGGTTTAAATCTTCCAATGTTGATTGAGGCATACTCATCACGTTTATCGATGGAGACCGCCAAAGAAGTGGCTGCCGCCATTATTGAATCAGCCCAAGATGGTATTAGAACAACGGTTGAAGTGGCAGCTAAAACAACGCCAAACAATCAACAAACAAGCACTATCCCTGAAGGTACTGTTTTAGGCGATGGTAAATTGAAAATTGTATTAGCGCGTGTTGATTCACGCTTGTTACATGGACAAGTGGCAACCTCTTGGACTAAAGCGACTAACCCTAATCGTATTATTGTGGTTTCAGACTCAGTTGCCAAAGATGAATTAAGGAAAAAACTGATTGAAGAAGCCGCACCTCCTGGTGTTAAAGCCAATGTTGTGCCAATTAAAAAAATTATTGAAGTTGCGCATGATCCCCGTTTTGGTAACACAAAAGCCTTATTACTTTTCGAAAACCCTGAAGATGTACTTCGCGCTATAGATGGCGGTGTTGATATTCAAACATTAAATGTTGGTTCAATGGCGCATTCTGTCGGCAAGGTAATGGTCAACAAAGTGCTGTCAATGAGCGCTGAAGATGTTGATACATTCGAGAAATTAAAAGCGAAAAATGTGAAATTCGACATTCGCAAAGTACCTAATGATTCTGAGGATAATATGGATGAATTATTAAAGAAAGCGAAACAAGAATTAGCTGAACAAAAGAATTAGTTTAATTAAGGGGTTATTATTATGACTTTATCAATTATTGCTATCATTTTAGTGATAGTTATTGCGTTCTTAGCTGGAATGGAAGGTATTTTAGACCAATTCCAATTCCATCAACCACTAGTTGCTTGTTCACTAATTGGTTTAGTAACAGGAAATCTAGAAGCTGGCGTAATGTTAGGTGGTTCATTACAGATGATAGCATTAGGCTGGGCAAATATTGGCGCAGCGGTTGCACCTGATGCCGCGCTTGCTGCTGTTGCTTCATCTATTATTTTAGTTCTTGGTGGACAAGGTGAAGCTGGTGTATCGACAGCTATCGCTATTGCCATCCCACTAGCAGTTGCTGGCTTATTTTTAACGATGATTGTGCGAACTATTGCCGTCCCATTAGTGCATTTAATGGATGCTGCAGCAGAGCAAGGTAATATCCGTAGAATCGAATGGTTACAAATATTAGGGGTTTGTTTACAAGGTTTACGTATTGCAATACCAGCAGCAGCGCTGTTATTTATTCCTGCTGAAGTGGTAAAAGACGCATTAAATTCAATGCCTAAATGGCTATCAGAAGGTATGGCTATTGGTGGAGGCATGGTAGTGGCTGTTGGTTATGCGATGGTAATTAATATGATGGCAAATCGTGAAGTTTGGCCATTTTTCATTATCGGTTTTGTTGTTGCCGCGATATCACAATTAACCTTGATTGCAATTGGTGCTCTAGGTATTGCTCTAGCACTAATTTATCTAAATCTTTCTGAACGTGGCAATTCATCAAATGGTGGTAGTAAAGGCGATCCACTTGATGATATTTTAAATGATTACTAAGAACTTGGAGAAGAACATGACAGATCGAATTCATTTATCGAAAAAAGACCGTTTATCGGTAGCTTGGCGTTCAACTTTCCTTCAAGGTTCTTGGAACTACGAACGTATGCAAAATGGTGGCTTGGTTTATTCAATGATTCCTGCTATCAAAAAATTATATACCACAAAAGAAGATCGTTCGGCTGCACTTAAACGCCATTTAGAATTTTTCAATACACATCCTTATTTAGCATCGCCTGTACTTGGTGTGACTTTAGCCCTAGAAGAAGAACGTGCTAATGGTGCGCCTGTTGATGATGTCACTATTCAAGGGGTAAAAGTGGGAATGATGGGACCTTTAGCTGGGGTTGGTGATCCAGTATTCTGGTTTACCGTTCGTCCTATGCTTGGTGCACTAGGCGCCTCACTTGCCTTGAGTGGTAATATTTTAGGGCCAATTCTATTCTTTCTGCTTTGGAACATAATTCGCATGAGCTTTATGTGGTTTACCCAAGAATTTGGTTACCGTACTGGTTCTAAAATTACCGATAACTTAGGTGGAGGTTTACTCCAAAAAATCACTAAAGGTGCATCTATCTTGGGGATGTTTGTTCTGGCAGCTTTAGTACAAAGGTGGGTATCAATAAAATTCCAACCAGTCGTATCCACAGTAAAATTAGATAATGGTGCATTTATTGATTGGAATTCCCTACCTGCTGGTGCCGAAGGTATACAAAAAGCATTGATACAAATGCAAGATGGGCTCGCACTTAGTCAAGACAAAGTAACGACTTTACAAAATAACTTAGATCAGCTAATTCCTGGACTTGTACCATTACTATTAACGTTCTTCTGTATGTGGTTACTTCGTAAAAAAGTATCACCTATTATAATTATTCTTGCACTATTCTTAGTCGGTGTTACTGGTCATGTTATTGGTCTTTTATAAAGCCAACAATGTTGACTAAAAAAGTTGAGGAGCGCACTTTTTAAACAAAATTGCTGTTTTGCCTCAAACAAAAATCACCCTTTTCTTTATAAATAATGAGAAAAGGGTGCCTTAGCAACTCAGATTAAAATAATGGATATAAGTAGCTAAATGGTTCAATCATTAAATACCAAAGTAGATTTAACAGTAAAAGCGACTGCTTTTTCAGGTTTTTCAGAATATGGCCAGATTATGATTGGTGATAAGGCGTTCGAATTCTATCATCAACGCGATCCTCGGAAATATATTCAAATTCCTTGGGAAGAGGTCGATTATGTTATCGCATCGGTATTTTTTAAAGGTAAGTGGATATCTCGTTACTCCATACAAACAAAAAAAGACGGTACGTTCGCTTTTGCGTCCAAAGAGCCGAAAAAAGTATTAAAAGCAATACGTGTCTATGTTGATAGCAAAAAAATGGTCAAAGCGTTAGGATTTTTTGACGTGTTAAAACGAGCTTTGTTCCGGAAAAAGTCTTAAAGATCAACCATCACTTTTAAAATATATCATTATATAGCAAGCAAGCTCACCATTATCAATGAAGCTAATTATTTATAATATAACTAGTTAAAAAGATGAATTTATGTTCATTTATAACTAAGCTTGTCGATAACTGATGCTACCTAACTTTTTCACACACAATCAGCCATTGCACTTTTTGCTAGAAAGAGTATAATTTTAGGGCTTTGATTTTGTCCGTGTTGGGCAAAAGAAAGATTATTTTTTAATTTAAGAGGATGTTATGGTAACTATTCGTTTAGCTCGTGGTGGCTCTAAAAAGCGCCCTTTTTATCAAGTAGTTGTCACTGATAGCCGTAACCCACGTGATGGTCGTTTTATTGAGCGCGTTGGCTTTTTTAATCCAATTGCACAAGGTAAAGCAGAAGAATTACGTTTAGATCTTGATCGCGTAAATTATTGGGTTGGTTTAGGTGCTACTATTTCTGATCGTGTTAATACATTGATCAAACAAGCACAAAAAGCTGCTTAATTAAGTAATAGTGTAAAGATGAATACTGAGAATCTAATCGTTGTTGGTAAACTTGGTTCAAGCTACGGCATTCGTGGATGGCTCAGGATTTTTTCGTTTACAGAATTTCCAGATAGTATTTTTGATTACAAACCTTGGTATATCCAGCGTGCTGGAAAATGGCAGGAAGTAATCGTTGAGAGCTTTAAACCTCATAATCAAGATATGATTGTCAAACTCAAAGGCGTTGATGATCGAGATCAAGCCAATGCGTTAACTAATGCTGAAGTATTCGTTGATGCAGAAGAATTGCCTGAGCTTAATCAAGGCGATTTCTATTGGAAGGATTTGATTGGCTGTAGAGTGAAAACAATTAACGGTTATGATTTAGGTCAAGTAACTGATTTAATGGAAACCGGTTCTAATGATGTGTTGGTTGTTAAAGCTAATCTAAAAGATGCATTTGGAGCAACAGAACGTTTAATTCCTTTTGTTGAAGAACAATTTATTAAACAAGTTGATTTAACAACAAAAATGATTGTGGTCGATTGGGATCCCGCATTTTAATCGGTAAGGTAAGAATATGTGGATTGGCGTAATTAGCCTTTTTCCCGAAATGTTCCAAGCTATTACCTGTTATGGTGTAACTGGTCGAGCAGTAAAAAACGGACTGTTAACAGTAGAATATTGGAACCCGCGCGATTTTGCGCATGATAAGCATAAGACTGTCGATGATAGGCCTTATGGTGGTGGTCCCGGCATGTTAATGATGGTACAACCACTTAGAGATGCGATTCATGCTGCGAAAGCAGTAGCAGGTGAAAATACAAAAGTAATCTATCTTTCCCCACAAGGGCGCAAATTAAACCAACAAGGTGTTTGCGAGTTGTCACAATATCAAAAATTGATTTTGATTTGTGGTCGATATGAAGGTATAGATGAACGCGTTATCCAAACCGAAATTGATGAAGAATGGTCAATTGGGGATTACGTGTTAAGTGGCGGTGAGTTACCGGCGATGACAATGATTGATGCATTAGCAAGGTTTATTCCAGGTGTATTGAATCATGAATCATCAGCAGAAGAAGACTCTTTTGCAAACGGTTTACTTGATTGTCCACACTATACCAGACCTGAGGTGTTAGGTGGAATGGCGGTGCCTGATGTGTTAATGTCTGGTCACCATGAAGCGATTCGTCGCTGGCGATTGAAACAATCACTAGGACGAACTTGGTTGAGAAGAGAAGATCTTCTTGAAAATCTAGCTCTGACTGATGAAGAGCAACGTTTACTCACTGAATTCCAATGTGAATATCGTGATAAACCGAGCCATTAATATTTCAGTATAACTAGTAAGAGACAAAATTATGAAAAATGCAATTATTCAGCAATTAGAACAAGAACAAATGAAAAAAGACATCCCGTCTTTTCGTCCAGGTGATACGGTAGAAGTTAAAGTATGGGTTGTTGAAGGTAACAAAAAACGTCTTCAAGCATATGAAGGTGTGGTTATTGCAATTCGCAATCGTGGTTTACATTCTGCATTTACAGTACGTAAAATTTCGAATGGCGAAGGTGTTGAACGAGTATTCCAAACTCACTCACCAACTGTTGATTCAATTACTGTGAAACGTCGTGGTCAAGTACGTCAAGCTAAACTTTACTACTTACGCGAACTTCGTGGTAAAGCGGCTCGTATTAAAGAGCGCCTTAACTAATTCAAATTGGTTAATATTTAATAAACTATTAAAATTATATCCAATTAAATATGGTCACCTTTATGGTGACCGTTTTTATGTGTATAGTTGATTCCCGCCAACAATTGTTGACAGATTTCAAGCAATATCTAAAGCTATAAAGGGTAATACTATGGATAACTATCTTGTTGAAATTCTCGCCACCACAACCAAGTTATTCGCGTTAATGACACCGCCAGCAGTGCTAAGTGCATTTTTAAGTGGTACTAAACAATATGATGAACAACAACGCCGAAAGACTGCACTTAAAACATCGTGTGCCGTTTTTATTATTGGTATTGTGTTATTCTTTTTTGGTAATGCCATGTTTAGTGTGTTTGGTTTTACACTCGATGCTTTTAGAATTGGGTCGGGAGCATTACTATTTATTACCGCTGTTTCATTGATGAATGATTCACCTGAAAAAAATAAAATTCATACTGATGATGATGATATTAGTGTGGTTCCTCTTGCAATACCTTTATGTATGGGACCAGCCTCCATTGGTACGATTATTGTTATGGGGACAAGTTCGGTAGGTATGCAAAACCTGATTGGCGCCCTTTCGCTATTGATTGCCTCAAGCGGTATTTATGCCATGTTACTATGCGCAAAAAGCATTGCTAACGTTTTAAAAAATACTGGCATTGCAATTTTGTCAAAACTTACCGGGTTATTAATATCAGCTATTGCCGCTCAAGTTGTATTTACTGGCGTCTCTGCATTTTTAAAATAAGTTTTATAATTCAGATAATTAAAAGTTCAATTCTAACAGTAAGTAATCACCTATAATTGATAGTTAAGGTGATTACATAAACTGATAATAAAGTTAATCGGATTTACGTTTTTTGAAAAAGTAATATGAAGCTAAAATTACGAAAATTAAGATTACCTCAGATAATAAAATAAAATGCCCTGATTCACCAAACCATACCCCAACAATAATAATAATGTTAACAGTAATAGAAATCATCGCTAACCAAGGAAATAGCGGAGATTTAAATTTGATCATATCTTTAGAGTATTTGCCTTCATTCACTCCCTTACGAAATTGATATTGGCACCAAGCAATAATAATCCAAGCAAAACACCCAACTTGTCCAGTACTTGCTACCAAATAGAGATATAATTTTTCAGCAGCAATATATTTAGAAAACAGCGAAACTAACGCAATAATTGCGATAAATAATATTCCTTTAGTTGGCACGCCTCGTTTATTGACTTCTGAAAAGTATTTTGGTGCTAAATCATCCTGAGCCATCGACCATAGCATTCTCGAGCTGGCATAAACAGCCGAATTAGCGGCCGATATTGCAGCACAAAAGATAACAAATAGCATCACATATGAAGCAAAGGTAATCCCGGCTTTATTGAATACCCAAACAAATGGGCTAATTTCATTATGGGTTGCTCCATAAGGGTAAACTAGTGCTAACACCGCAATCGCTAACACATAAAACAAGATAATACGAAAAGCCACACCAGTGATAATTTTTGGCAATACGCTTTGAGGTGATTGCGCTTCACCAGCTGCACTACCAATTAATTCGACGCCCTGAAATGAATAAGTAACAATTGTCATACAAACAAAAATTGATAAAAATCCACTAGGAAACCAACCTTGTTCGGTTTTAAGTGTTGGTAATACATGTGTTTGATTATATTGATGATAGAGTAAATAAATACCAACAGCTATAAATGCAATAATGGCCAATACTTTTATCGTTGAAAACCAGTATTCACTTTCGCCAAAAGCTCTAACAGACGTTAAATGGACACAAGTAATAACGGTTAAAATAATTAGACTAAGAATATAGATGGGAATAGAGGAAAAAACTTGGTGAGCGATCATCGAAGCTGCAGTTAAGTCAGCAGCCATAGACAGTACCCAGCTTAACCAATATAACCAGCCAATGGTATAACTCCAAATAGGATGTGGAATAAACATTAGTGCATAATGCTGAAAAGAACCCGCATGTGGGAATGCACAAGAAAGTTCACCTAAGCAAAGCATGGTCGACAGCATAATACTACCCGCAAGTAGATATGCGATAATCGTTCCTAATGGTCCAACCGTGCTAAGTGGTGCTGCAATACCAATAAATAATCCAGTTCCTATTGAGCCACCTAACGAAATCATCAATAAATGACGATTTTTTAAGTTTTTCTTTAAGGTACTGGGATAAGGACTTTCTTGAGATTCTGATGTTGCCATGTAAACCGCCTAGTAATCAATAATAGCTGCTGGTTGCCCAGCAGCTGATAGATATTAATAAACAAACCGTTTTTCTACACCATTGGTTTGGCAAGCCATAAGTAGGGCTGTATAATCAAGCTCAAACCCAATCATATCGCCAACACGTAATGTTTCAGAAACATCTTCAATATCAACAATAGTATGATCGCTGGTTTGACCTAAGACCGTAATGTTGTCATTAATCGGTATACAGCTTTCTGCTGGCACATCTTGACGGCCAAAAGCGAGAAGCGCGCGTTTACGAGTACCATGATCAACAAAAGTTTTACTGTTCAAAAAGGCATCAACACCTAATTCTCCAACAGGAACGGTTGGTTTACTATTAAGCTCGATGATTTGTGCATACAATTTATACATGTCACTACAAGCTTTTTCTACAGGTTTGTTTGAGTGATGAAACTCATCAAGATATTTCATATCCACATACTCAATACCAAACTCATGTAAACCACCAATTCGAATGTGATTAAGCCCTTCTGGCCAGATCCCTTTATCAAGCAGATGGTAACTTGTACAATTACCAGCTGATAGATACTTGATCTTGATATTACAAGCTTCTTCTACTTTACGCGCTATGTGTAAAAAATCCACACCATTTTTAACAGTTGGTAGAACAGTACCATAGCAGTTGAAGTTAGTCCCAAGCCCATAAAGCTCAACACCCGGTAAAGATAAGATTAGTTTGACTGTTTCGATGATATCATCGACATGTTCAAACCAAATACCTTCACGTAAATCGCCCATATCAACCATTAAAAGTACTTGATGGACTTTTTGTTGTTTTACCGCTTCATCAGAAAGTGCTTGGATAACTTGTTTTTCACTGTTTAAGCTAATATCTGCGTATTTCACTACTTCACTGATCTCACTTAAACAAGGACTACGTAATAAACAAGTTTTACAATTTAAAGCATCTTTAAGTTTCTTCAAATTGTAGGTCCTTGATTCAGCAATAACATCAATACCACCATCAAGCACCGCTTTGGCGGTTTCAACACAGCCATCAAAGACTTTATTTACCGCCATCACTTCAATGCCGTGTTTAGCAAGAAGCTCTTTTTCAACACGGGCATTGTCTTTTAATTTACCTAAATCAATTTCCAATATAGGTTTGTACATAAATTTACTCCTCTATATCTTATTGCAAGCGGTTACGTCTTTGTGCGCGATGGTATATCCATTCAGCTAACACAATTGCAAGCACTGCACCACCAACAATTTTAGCGATGTACTCAACATATCCACCCATATCAATTTGTGCTGGTGGAATAAAGACTAAGATCACCGCAAATAGCGTAGATAAGAAACCTAAACCAGGTAAAATAATTGGTAAAACTTTACCAGGAATCTTGAAGCTACGTGGTACATCTGGTTGAGTAATACGTAAGCGATAGTACGCAATAAACATCACTAAATAAGGAATAAAGTAACAAATGGTTGTTAATGCAGTTAACATCCAATATGCAGCAGCAATACTTGGTGATACGAATGTTGAGAAACAAAGTACCGTTACAATTATTGCTTGGATAACTAAAGCAAATGCTGGTGTTTGATATACAGGATGTAATCGACCAATACGTTCACCAAGTAAGTTATCTTCTTTTGATGCTTCTTGTAACATATAAATAGGACCAACTAACCATGAGTTAATTTGACCTAATGCACCAAAGAACAAACAAATTGCCATTACTGGTAATAACCAAGGCATGTGTAGCTCTTTAGCAGCAGCTTCCATCGCTTGCATTACACCGGCAACAATATCAGTATCAGCAGCAGGTAATAAGGTATTAATTGCCCAAGTACCAATCATATAGATACCAACGATAACAACTGCAGATACCGCCATCGCTTTAGGGAAGTCACGTTGTGGATCACGAGTACGACCAGCGATCATTGGTGCAACTTCTAGCCCAGCAAAAGCAAACATCATGCTTGATAAAAATACAATAGTATCCCAGCTACTTAAATCCGGAATCCAATCACTAACATGGCTATAATCAGTTGCCATTGGATGACCAGTCATTAACCATACAATAGCTAATAACACGATAATAGCAGCAGGAATAAATACACCTAACCATGCACTAACACTGTTAATGATTTTAGTCCATTTCATGCCTTTGATATTCATTAACGTTAAGATCCAGAATACTGCCATGGAGCCAACACCAATAAATACCTGATTCTGAGCAAGTTCAGGGCTAAACATATAACCAATTGCAGTAAAACCAAACTGCAACATTAATGGGAAGAAAAGCACACATGAAAACAGGAAGCAAACAACCACTATCCAACCGACACGTTTACCAAATGCTTCTTTTACCCATACAAAGATCCCACCATCTTTTGGCCAGCCTGTTGAAAGCTCACCACAAACCATGGCTAATGGAAAAAACAAACAAAATGCAGCAAGTAGCCAAAGCACCATTGCTGACGCTCCGTAAGGAGCAACATTAGGAATTTGACGTAAACTCAATATTGCAATGACATTCATAAACACAATGTCTTTAATACCAAGTAAACTTGAATCTTTAGAATCACTCATAATAACCTCACATAATAACAACTGGGGCAGTTATTGCCCCAGCCAGTTCATGATTAATACACGTCGTATCCAACCATATCCTCGTAAGTGTCTTCACGGCGAATCAATCGATCTTTGCCTTCTTTATCAATCATAACAACAGCAGTACGTGGGCGGTTGTTATAAACTGTTTGGCTTTCGATGGTATAAGCACCGGCATCAAGGAAAGCAATGATATCGCCAATTTGTGTGTCTTTAGGTAATAAGAATTCTTCACCTTTAACACCCACATGGAAATAGTCACCACCGTCACATAATGGACCCGCTAATTTAATGTACTCATCATGTTGCTCAGTGATTCTTGATGCATCATAAACATAGAAGAACCAATCAAAGTGTTGACTGTCAGATAATACGCTGTAACCCGCATCAACAAATTTCCATTCAACATGTTCTTCGATGTTACCGTCTAAATCGTAGTTAGTTTTACGTTTTTCACAAGCAACTTCAGTTAATAGTACACCAGCTGAACCGGTTACTTTACGACCTGGTTCGATACAAATTTCAACGTCAGTACGCCATTTATGTACTTCACTGATTACCGCATCGGCGAAATCTTGTGCAGTAATACCAGCATACATATTGTCTTCTAATGGATTACCATTTTCTTCGTCATATTTATATGGAACAGGAATACCACCACCAACGTTGATTAAATCAAATTTAATGCCAAGAACTTCTTCTAAACGGCGTGATTCATCAACTAATACTTTAGTCGCTTTTGCAAAAGGTTCTGCTTCTGGTACTTGATCCCCTACGTGCATATGTAAACCACGTAAATGAACATAAGGCATTTCAAGAATACGACGGCAAGTCTCTTCAGCTTGTTCTAAGTCGATACCAGATTTAGCGTGATAAGCGGTTACTAATTCTGCGTGAGTTGCTGACGGTACATTTGGTTCAACACGCACACAAACATTTGCAACTTTTTTCAAACGTCGTGAAATCTCATCAATAATATCAAGCTCATATAGGCTATCTACGTTGATGATGTAAAGATCGTTTTGGATAGCAAATTCTAAATCAACTGGTTTTTTAACCACACCGTTGAAAACAATTTGGCTACCAGGGAAACCGATTTCTAAACATTTACGAACTTCAAACATTGAGTTAGCTTCTGCATAGATACCCGCATCTTTAATCGCTTTAAGCACACCCATTACTGAACATGTTTTTGACGCATAGAAAATCTTAGTATTTGGATGAGCTTTAAACGAATCTTTGATCTCCTGAATATTACGGTCAATTTCTTTTTCAGAAAATACGTAAAAAGGTGTTGGATATTTCTTTGCTAATTCTTCCAAATTCACACCATCAAAACAAAGTTTACCGCCTTGAGCACTGAAACGACGATCTTTAGTTATAAGATCTGTGCGTATTTTGTTATAATTTGACATAATTGTGTCGGACATATGACCTCCAGTTAATTAGTACATAAAAAAGGTAAGTAAAAAGATTACTCACTTACAATGCAATCAACGTGCCAACTTAAAAAAACACAAACAATCAATTGTTTAACAGAATAATTACAAATTTAATATTAGTCATTTAGTAAAAAATATGTTTTTATGACAAAAATTTGTCACTTTTTTTAGTAATAATTGAAAGATATTTAAATTAACGCTCGCTATACTTAGTAAGAATCCAACTTTCAAAAGGTTTTAGTATCATGATAATTGATCCTGAATTATTACAAGCATTGGAAATATTTAAACATTTTTTTGATCTAATACATCAGCCTATGGCTATTATTGACAAAGAAGGTAAATATATTTACTACAATCAGGAAAGTGCAGAACTTGATGGCTACCCAATGGAACAAGCCATAGGTAAACCAATGCTTAAAGTTTACCCTAATTTGAAAAAAGAAGATAGTACTATGCTACAAGCTTTACAGGGTAAAGAATATCAAGATACCTATCAAACCTATTATAATCATGTGGGCAAATTAGTTGATTATCAACATACAACGGTTCCTCTTTATAATCACAAAAAAGAAATTATTGGCGCGGTTGAAATTGGTCGTAATTTATCTAATGTTAGACAACTGCAAGATCAGGTATTCAGTCTTAATAGAAAATTATATCAAAATAAAGAACAGCCATTACCAGAAATCGTTTTTGCTTCAAAAAAAATGCAGCAGGTGATCGACCAAACTAATATTTTAGGTAGTAATGATGTGCCAGTATTGATTGTTGGCGAAACCGGCACAGGGAAAGAGCTATTTGCTAGATTAATTCACCAAACTAGCCAACGCCGAGATAAAGCGTTTATTTCACTTAACTGTAGTGCTTTACCTACAACATTGATTGAAAGTACTTTATTCGGGACTGTCAAAGGAGCGTTTACTGGAGCTGAAAATCGCCAAGGTTATCTTGAACTTGCTAATGGTGGTACGTTATTTCTTGATGAACTTAACGCGATGCCACTTGAAATGCAAAGCAAACTGTTACGATTCTTACAAGAAAAAACCTATTGGCCACTAGGCGGGAATAAAGAGCAACATGCTGATGTTCGAATTGTTGCAGCTATGAATGAATCACCAGCCGATTTATTAAAAACCGGCAAAATGCGTAGTGATCTATTTTATCGATTAAATGTCGGATTAATTAAACTGCCAGCACTACGCGAAAGACAAGAAGATATTCCTGTATTGGCACGATACTTTATTGATAAACATAAAACTGATGTAAGTGTTGTGATTACTGGTATTAGTGAACATGCATTACAGCAACTTATGTCAGCGCCTTGGCCGGGTAATGTGAGAATGCTAGAAAACGCTATTGTCCGTAGTATGGTTTTACAAAATGAGCCAGGAGAATTGCAGCAGATTATTCTGGATGAAGAATTATTTGACCTTCATAGCCCTTATTCACAAGATGAAGCCAAGCTTGAAAAACCGACTACCAGCGAAATAACTGGTAATCTTACCGAACAAGTCGAAAATTATGAAAAGCAACTTATTATTGATGCATTAAATCAGGCCAATGGGAAAATTATTACAGCGGCAAAATTACTCGATGTTTCGCGAACCACCTTACAATATAAAGTTAAGAAATATGATATACATATGGGAGTAATTGATAATTAATCAAAGGTTTGCGCGCAAGCAAATGCACTGCTCCAAGCCCATTGGAAATTATAACCACCTAGCCAACCAGCTACATCAACAACTTCACCAATAAAATAGAGATTGAGGTGATTTTTCGCCTCCATCGTCTTTGACGATAAAGCATCACAGCTCACACCACCCAAAGTTACCTCAGCTGTACGATAGCCTTCCGTTCCATTCGGTGTAACCATCCACCTAGTTAATGTTTGGTAAAGCACTTGCTGCTGAGTCGGCGTTAACTGCTTAACGGTTAAATCGGCTATCAAATTTAATTGCATCAAAGCTTCAATTAACCGCTTCGGTAATATTTGCGCCAAACAATTTTTAATGCTTTGATTGCGATTATTTTCTAACAAGCGTTGAAAATCACCTTCAAAGCTTACGTCTGGCAACAAATTAATGGTAATGGCTTCACCTGCTTGCCAATAACTAGAGATTTGTAAAATCGCTGGTCCAGATAATCCTCGATGAGTAAACAGCAAATTCTCTTTAAAAGATATTCGTTCATTAGATACTTCAACCGGCACGGCAATGCCCGACAAAGTGGATAATACTTCTAGCAAAGGTTTATGTAAGGTAAATGGCACCAACCCTGCTTTTACGGGCACAACAGGAATCGAAAATTTTTCGGCAATTTTATATCCGATAGCGGTCATACCTAGTGCTGGCATAGATTGCCCACCAGTTGCTACAATTAATTTCTCAGTATGAACAAAACCTTGTGAAGTCGATAATTTAAATCCTTGCTGCTCAGCCTCAACATCTTCAAGCTGAGTGTTTAACATGAATTTAACTTGCCCCTTTTGGCACTCTTGGGCAAGCATATCAACAATATCTTGCGCTGAATTATCACAAAATAACTGACCATGATCTTTTTCATGATAGGCAATATTGTATTGATTAACCAGTTGAATAAAATCCCATTGAGTAAAGCGCTTTAATGCAGACTTACAAAAATGACGATTTTCTGAAATATAATGGGTTGATTCTACGTTAAGGTTGGTAAAATTACATTTACCACCACCAGACATTAAAATTTTGCGTCCTAATTTTTTACCATTATCAATAACAGTTACATCATAACCTTTTTGTCCTAATAATCCGGCACAAAAAAGCCCAGCAGCACCCGCACCAATAATTGTAATTTTATTTTGCATATAAGACCTATTACCCATAATAAAGATTATCTATTATATAAGAGTAGCGATTCTAACTCACTCATTCTTGAAAAAATGTGTAAAAATCGCCAATTTTGATGCTCAAAAACCCCGTTCCTCAACTTTTTTTTAATCAAATATTAATTATTATTATGAGAAAAAAACCAATTTCTGAAACTTTTGTCTCTATTAAATTTTAATTATAGTATAAACAAATAGTTAATATGAGATATTAGCTTCATTAATAAATATAGACTGAGTTATTAAAAGATTGACTTATAAGTAATATTTATTTGACCAAAAACCTATTTTTAATTACCTTCACACCTATTATGGGATTAATGCCTATATCTTCTCAAAAAATAATAACGATGAATTAGAGGCAATGATATGTTATATAACCAGCATCATGAGAAAGATAACTGCGGATTTGGTTTAATCGCTCATATAGAAGGGCAACCAAGTCACAAAGTGGTGCGTACTGCAATCCACGGACTTGCTCGAATGCAACACCGTGGTGCCATTTTATCCGATGGTAAAACGGGCGATGGCTGCGGGCTTTTAATGCAAAAACCAGATCGATTTTTTAGAGTTGTCGCAGAAGATGCCGGATGGCGTTTGGCAACAAACTATGCTGTAGGCATGCTATTTTTAAGCCAAGATGAAGCCGAAGCCCAAGCAAGCCGTGATATTGTAGAAGAAGAGCTAGCCGAAGAAACTCTATCTATTTTAGGTTGGCGTGAAGTACCAATTGATAAAAGCGTTCTGGGTGAAATTGCCCTGTCATCACTGCCAAGAATCGAACAAGTTTTTGTTAATGCCCCTGCTGGATGGACAAAAATTGATTTAGAGCGTCGTTTATATATGGTACGACGCCGCATAGAAAAACGTGTGCAAGATGATACGTTTTATGTATGTAGTTTTTCAAATCAGGTCAATATCTATAAAGGCTTATGTATGCCTAAAGATTTACCTAGATTCTATTTAGATTTGGCTGATATTCGTATGGAAACAGCAATTTGTTTATTCCATCAGCGTTTTTCAACCAATACCGTACCGCGTTGGCCACTTGCTCAACCATTTAGACATTTAGCCCACAATGGTGAAATTAATACTATCGAGGGTAATCGGCAATGGGCTAAAGCGCGATCTTACAAATTCAAAACGCCACTTATACCCGATTTACAAGATGCCGCGCCGTTTGTTAATGTTACAGGCTCGGATTCAAGCTCGCTAGATAATATGCTTGAATTATTCTTAGTAGGCGGTATGGATATTGTTCGTGCTATGCGTTTACTTGTGCCTCCTGCATGGCAAAACAATCCGGATATGAATGAAGATCTCCGTGCTTTTTTTGATTTCAACTCTATGCATATGGAACCGTGGGACGGCCCAGCAGGTATCGTTATGTCCGATGGACGTTATGCCGCTTGTAACTTAGATCGTAATGGCCTTCGCCCTGCACGTTATGTGATTACCACTGACAAACTAATTACTTGTGCATCCGAAATTGGTATTTGGGATTATCAACCAGATGAAGTAGTGACCAAAGGACGTGTTGGCCCCGGTGAATTACTAGTGATTGATACTGAAGAAGGTCGCATTTTACAATCGTCAGAAACGGATAACGATTTACAAAAACGTCATCCGTACAAAGAATGGATGGCTAAGAATGTAAAACGGCTGATTCCATTTGAAGATCTTCCTGATGATGATATCGGCTCTCGTGATTATGACGATACTTTACTAGCTACTTACCAAAAACAATTTGGTTATAGCAGTGAAGAACTTGACCAGTGTATTCGAGTCTTAGGTGAAAATGGTCAAGAAGCAACAGGCTCTATGGGCGATGATACGCCATTTGCGGTATTATCAAGTCGTCCTCGCTTAATTTATGATTACTTCCGACAAAAATTTGCTCAGGTAACTAACCCACCTATCGACCCATTGCGTGAAGCACACGTGATGTCACTATCAACGAGCATTGGTCGTGAAATGAATGTGTTTGCTGAAGCTGAAGGTCAAGCTCATCGAGTTGCTTTTAAATACCCGGTATTAGTTCATTCGGATTTTAAACAATTAACGACCTTAGAATCACGCTACTACAAATCTGAAACGCTTGACATCACTTATGAAATTGATGGTAGCTTACGTGATGCAATTGAACAATTATGTGGTGATGCCGAAGCAAAAGTACGTGAAGGAACTGTACTACTAATCCTATCTGATAAAAATATAGCGCCAGATCGCTTACCTATTCCAGCCCCAATGGCTGTTGGCGCAGTGCAACAACGTCTAGTTGAAAAAAATCTACGCTGTGATGCCAATATCATTGTTGAAACCGCAAGCTGCCGAGATCCGCATCAGTTTGCAGTCTTGCTAGGGTTTGGCGCAACTGCAATCTATCCATACTTAGCTTATGAAACTTTAGCGCAAATGGTCGATAATGGTACGATGAATAAATCTTACCGTGAAGCGATTATTAATTACCGTAATGGTATTAATAAAGGCTTATATAAGATTATGTCAAAAATGGGGATTTCAACAGTCGCCTCTTACCGTTGCTCTAAACTATTTGAAGCAGTTGGTCTCCATGAAGAAGTCGTTGAGCTATGCTTCCAAGGTGTAACTAGCCGTATCAGTGGTGCCAATTTTGAGGACTTTGCTCAAGATCAGTTTAATTTATCTAAAAAAGCATGGTTACGACGTAAACCATTAGAACAAGGTGGATTACTCAAATTTGTTTATGGTGGTGAATACCACGCTTATAATCCAGATGTGGTGCAATCACTACAAAAAGCAGTTAATGAAGGTAATTATGAAGATTATCAACGTTATGCGGATATTGTAAATAATCGACCACCAGCAACTCTACGAGATTTATTAAAACTAAATCCTCCTGAAAACGCGGCTATTTCGCTTGATGAAGTTGAACCAGAATCATCATTGTTTAAACGCTTTGACTCCGCTGCCATGTCAATCGGTGCCTTAAGCCCAGAGGCGCATGAATCATTAGCTGAAGCAATGAATACATTAGGTGGTTTTTCTAATTCTGGTGAGGGTGGAGAAGATCCCGCTCGTTACAACACGATAAAAGTATCACGTATCAAACAAGTGGCTTCTGGTCGATTTGGTGTTACACCAGGCTACTTAATGAGTGCCGATGTTATTCAAATCAAAGTAGCCCAAGGCGCAAAACCAGGTGAGGGAGGACAATTACCTGGTGATAAAGTCACCCCTTATATTGCAAAATTACGTTTTTCTGTGCCGGGGGTAACATTAATTTCACCTCCTCCACACCACGATATTTATTCAATTGAAGATTTAGCTCAATTGATTTTTGACTTGAAACAGATTAATCCAACTGCAATGATTTCGGTTAAATTAGTCTCTGAACCGGGAGTAGGCACTATCGCAACAGGGGTTGCTAAAGCATATGCAGATTTAATCACCATTTCAGGTTATGACGGTGGTACTGGTGCCAGCCCATTAACATCAGTTAAATATGCGGGTTCCCCTTGGGAGCTTGGCTTGGTTGAAACCCAGCAATCATTAGTTGCTAACGGATTACGTCATAAAATACGTTTGCAAATTGATGGTGGGTTAAAAACCGGGGCAGATATTGTAAAAGCTGCAATTTTAGGCGCTGAAAGTTTTGGTTTTGGTACTGGGCCAATGGTTGCATTGGGTTGTAAATACCTCCGTATTTGTCACCTAAATAACTGTGCAACCGGCGTAGCCACTCAAGACGAAAAATTACGTAGCGAACATTATCATGGATTGCCAGAAAAAGCGATGAACTACTTCCGTTTTCTTGCGCGTAATACTCGAGAAGTTATGGCTGAACTTGGTGTTAGACAAATTGTTGATTTAATCGGTCGTACTGATCTACTTATTGAACTAGATGGTATTACTGCAAAACAGCAAAAACTGGATTTATCAAGTTTACTTAAAACAGCATCACCTATTGAAGGCAAACCAGTTCATTGTATTGAAGATAACAAACCATTTGATAAAGGTGTGCTTAATAAAGAGATCATAACTCAAGCACAAGATGCGGTTGATAATCGTCAAACTAAAAGTTTCTACTTTGACATTCAAAATACAGATCGCTCTGTTGGTACCACTTTATCCGGTTATATTGCTAAAAAATATGGCGATCAAGGCTTGGTTACCTCCCCTATTTCGTTGAACTTCAATGGTACTGCTGGCCAAAGTTTTGGCGTTTGGAATGCTGGTGGTGTGGATTTAACCCTTACAGGGGATGCTAATGACTATGTTGGTAAAGGCATGGCTGGTGGTCGCATTGTCATTCGTCCACCACAAGGCTCTGCATTTTTGAGCCATGAAGCAACCATTGCTGGTAATACCTGTTTATATGGCGCAACTGGCGGTAAATTATTTGCTGCTGGTCGAGCGGGTGAGCGTTTTGCTGTGCGTAACTCTGGAGCCATAAGTGTGGTTGAAGGCATTGGTGATAATGGCTGTGAATATATGACGGGCGGAATTGTCTGTGTTTTAGGAAAAACTGGCGTAAACTTCGGTGCTGGTATGACTGGTGGTTTTGCTTATATTTTAGATACCGATGGTGATTTGCATAAGCGTATAAATAAAGAGTTGGTGGAAATGTTAAATGTGGCTGACTACTCGATTCATGAAGAACATTTACGTGGTTTAATCATGGAACACGCACAGCTTACTCACTCATCTTGGGCAGAAGAGATATTAGCTAATTGGGAAGATTTTGCGAAACAATTTGTTTTAGTTAAACCAAAATCTAGTGATGTTAAAGCGTTATTAGGTCACCGTAGTCGCTCTTCAGCAGAGCTACGTGTGCAAGCACAGTAAGGAGAAAACACGATATGAGTCAAAATGTTTATCAGTTTATCGATTTACAACGTGTTGATCCGCCTAAAAAATCGCTAAACGTCCGTAAAATTGAGTTTGTTGAAATTTATGAAGGCTTTTCAGCCTCGCAATCTCAAGCACAAGCAGATCGTTGTCTGGCTTGTGGTAATCCTTATTGTGAATGGCGCTGTCCAGTACATAACTATATTCCTAATTGGTTAAAATTAATTAATGAAGGAAAGATTTTAGAGGCGGTTGAGCTATCTCACCAAACCAATAGCCTACCAGAGGTGTGCGGTCGAGTTTGTCCGCAAGATCGTCTTTGTGAAGGTTCCTGTACTTTAAATGCTGAATTTGGAGCCGTAACTATTGGCAGTATTGAACGTTATATTACTGATGAAGCCTTTAAAATGGGATGGAAACCAAATCTATCTAACGTTGAAAAAACTGGACTAAGAGTCGCAATTATTGGTGCAGGCCCTGCTGGATTAGCTTGCGCTGATGTCTTAGTACGTAATGGTGTTACACCAGTTGTTTTTGATCGTCATCCGGAAATTGGGGGTCTATTAGCTTTTGGTATTCCTGCTTTCAAATTAGATAAAGAAGTCTTAATTCACCGCAGACATGTCTTTACCGAAATGGGAATTGAGTTTCGCCTTAATACTGAAGTAGGTAAAACTGTACAATTAGCCGATCTCATCAATGAATTTGATGCAGTTTTTGTTGGTACTGGTACTTATCAATCAATGCGTGCAGGGCTAGAAAATGAAGATGCCGATGGTGTTTATGATGCCCTACCATTTTTAATTGCTAATACCAAACATATTATGCAACACCAACAAACTGATGATGCGCCTTATGTCGATATGAAAAATAAACGCGTCGTGGTATTAGGTGGTGGTGATACAGCAATGGATTGCGTTCGAACGTCTATACGTCAAGGTGCAACTGAAGTGACTTGCGCCTATCGCCGTGATGAAGCTAATATGCCGGGTTCTAAACGCGAGGTTAAAAATGCTAAAGAAGAAGGCGCACAATTTCAATTCAATGTACAACCTCTGAGCATCGAAATCAATGATACCGGTCATGTTACTGGTGTAAAAATGGTAAGAACGGAGCTTGGCGAACCTGATGCGAAAGGTCGTCGTTCTCCGGTGATAATTCAAGGATCGGAATTTGTACTTCCGGCAGATGCAGTTGTAATGGCATTTGGCTTTAAACCTCATTCTATGCCGTGGTTAGCCGAACATGGTGTTGATTTTGATGATAGAGGGCGCATAATCGCACCACAAAGCAAAGGTTACCAAACCAGCCACCCAAAAATCTTTGCTGGTGGTGATGCGGTAAGAGGATCGGATTTAGTGGTGACTGCCATTAGCGAAGGTCGCAAAGGGGCAGAAGGGATTTTAGATTACTTAGAAGTATAAAGTGATTAACTAAGTAAACCTTATTTCCATTCCCTACTGAGTGGAAGTAAGGCTTATTACTTAATATTTATTGATCTGCCTAAACCATAACGTTTATTGATTACAACCTAAATATCGTCATTTATCGGGTTGAAATGGCCAATGCATATTCACTTTGATAATTGGCATTAATGACTATTAGCTGATACCATGAAATTGTATCAGCTAATAACCTTTAATTATTGTATTATTTGGTTATAAATAGACAATCTGAGAACCATTTTCAGGATTTTTAGTCGCCTCAGCAAACCCTTCTAAGAAAAAGGCTAGATGATCAGCTTCATCCCCTAAAAGGCGCCCTTTGACTTTATTCCAAGTTAATAACACGATAGCTGCTTGTGGTTCACAACAAATTAACATCGGTTGTTCAAGTTCTTCATTCCAATAAAACTCACCGCCGTATAATTTTTGGGCTGTCAGTAATAAGTAACAACCATACTCTTGAGCAATCATATTAAGCTGTTCTTCAGGGATACTAAAATTTTTCTCAGCTAATTCACCAATAATAATTTCAACAACAGAAATACTTTTTTCGGAATAATCGAGCTGGTTAATACTCCACGTTGGGCTATGTAAAATGGCATTTTGTGCCCATGCTTGGATTTCTTGATATAATTCATTTTTTTGTTCAGTCATTTTGATTTACTTCGCTAGATAATTGTTCAGATTGTTTGACAATTTGCCATGCATCTTCCATTTCTTCAAGGGTTGCATCAATTAAATTGTGATTTTTTTGTTTAAGTAATAATTCTACCTGCTTAAAACGCCTTATAAACTTGTTATTGGCATTTTGTAAACATAACTCAGATTTAACTTTTAAATGTCTGGCTAAGTTAACGGTGGCAAAAAATAAGTCGCCAAGCTCTTCTTCAATTTTGGATTGATCTTGTGCGGTTTTATTCAATTCCTCTTCCACTTCGCTAAGCTCTTCTTTAACTTTATCAATAACAGGTTTTAACTCTACCCAATCAAATCCAACTGATGCACAGCGTTTTTGTATTTTTTCAGCTTTCATTAATGCTGGAATGGCGGTGGGAATATCATCTAATAGTGAATATTGTGCTCGTTTATCACGTTCTTGTTGCTTAAGTTGTTCCCAATTTGGCTTAACAGTAGTATTATTTGAAAAGACATGGGGATGACGACTAATCAGCTTATCAGCAACAGAGAGGCAGATATCATCAAAATTAAATAAACCTTGTTCATTTGCTAAGTCAGCATAAAAAACAATCTGAAACAGCAGATCACCCAGTTCATTTTTAAGTTCAGCCATATCTTTTTTTTCTATGGCATCTAAGACTTCATAAGTTTCTTCTAGAGTATATGATTTTAATGATTCAAAAGTTTGCTTACTGTCCCATTCGCAACCTTTAATTGGATTACGTAATTGTTTAGTAATAGCTTGTAAACGTTCTAATTGGTTCACGATATTTCTCACAAAGTAGTAATTGTTAAATAACATTGTATCAAAACAAAATATTAATGTTTTAATAACTAAATAGTAAGCATCCAAAATTTAATAAAAATATTCCCATTTAAAAACAATGGATAAAAATTTAAAAACAATAAAATCACACAGATTTACACTCAAAACACACAATTAAGTATATAATACATTTAATTTAAACTTAAAAAACACTAAAAATATGAATAAACTACGAGAACTTACATTTAGAGGTATTATTCTTGGTGCACTGATAACAATGATTTTTACTGCATCAAATGTTTATCTGGGCTTAAAGGTCGGTTTAACTTTTTCATCTGCAATTCCTGCAGCTGTAATTTCTATGGCGATTTTGCGGTTTTTCCCTAATTCAACCATTTTAGAAAATAATATGGTTCAAACGCAAGCTTCTGCTGCAGGGACATTATCTTCAATCATTTTTGTTATTCCGGGCTTATTAATGATGGGATACTGGCATGATTTCCCATTTTGGTTAACCTTTGCTGTATGTTTGGCTGGTGGTATGTTAGGTGTGTTATTTTCTATACCGCTTCGACATGTCATGGTAGTAAAAAGCGATTTACCTTACCCTGAGGGTGTTGCTGCTGCCGAAATATTAAAGGCTGGGTCAAAGGCAGAAGGAAATGACGCTAATGGTGGATTAAAAGATATTTTATTCGGTGGAGTAATTGCTTCTTTAGTCAGTTTATTTACTAATGGATTTAAACTGCTATCTGGAAATACAGCTTATTGGTTCACAGCAGGCAAAGCAATATTTCAAATACCCTTAGGGTTTTCTTTAGCATTATTAAGTGCAGGCTATCTAATTGGTATTATTTCAGGTATTGCAATACTACTTGGGACTATTATTGCTTGGGTATTTGGCATACCGATTTTAACAGCTATCAACGGTTATGATTCAAGTTTACCTTTATCTCAAGTTGCCATGCAAATTTGGGACAACGATATCCGTTTTATTGGTGCAGGAACGATTGCTATTTCAGCTGTTTGGACTTTGCTTTCTTTAATAAAACCAGTTATTGAAGGAGTGAAAATTTCTTTTAAAACCCTACGTTCAGATGTGTCAATAAAAGACACAACAGAACGCGATCTATCCCCTAAATGGATTTTTTCTATTATGGGGATGATGTTAGTCATTTTAGTCGTGACTTTTTATTCATTTATAGCTGATAGTGGCTTATCTACAGGCATAGCTTGGTCATTAGTTGCATGTGCGGTATTGTTTTCTTTTATTATGGGTTTTTTAGTTGCTGCAGCTTGTGGATATATGGCTGGTTTAGTCGGATCATCAGCAAGTCCTATGTCTGGTATTGCAATAGTTGCAGTTATTGCTGTTTCACTTATTTTATTAGGACTAGGTGAAATTAATGGCATGTTATCAACGATTGAAGGATCGAATTTTGCAACAGCATTAGCATTATTTACGACAAGTACTGTTTTAGCAATAGCATGTATATCAAATGATAATTTGCAAGATTTAAAAACAGGCTATCTAGTCAATGCAACACCATGGAAGCAACAAGTTGCTTTATTAATTGGTTGCTTTGTGGGTGCTTTAGTTATAGCTCCTATTCTAGAAACCTTATATCACGCTTACGGATTTACAGGTGCGGTTCCTCGCAGTGATATGGATATTTCTCAAGTTTTAGCTGCTCCTCAAGCATCTTTAATGACAACTATTGCACAAGGTATTTTTTCGCATAAACTTGATTGGACAATGATTTTTATTGGCCTAGTATTAGGGGGAATAATTATCATCACTGATTTAATTTTTGCTAAAAATAACTCAAAATTTAGATTACCAGCTCTTGCTGTCGGATTAGGCATTTATTTACCACCAAGTGTCACTACACCGATTTTTGTTGGCACATTACTATCTTGGATTATAAAACGTTATACTTATGCTAACGCAAAGAAAAATAATGTTGATCCAGAAATACAATTTAAAAAAGTGGATAGCAAAGCAGCATTAATTGCATCTGGCTTAATAGTTGGTGAAAGTTTAATTGGCGTTATATTAGCGGTAGTAATTGTGATAAGTATTACTAATGGAGGAAGTGATGCCCCATTGGCAATATTTAAAAGCTTAGGTGATTTACCACAATACCTAGGATTATTGGTATTTATCCTTATCTGTTGGCTTTTTATTCGCAGAGCTTTGTCGGCAATAAAAAGTAAAATTTAAGTGATATTAATATTTAGGCAATTATTACATTAATTATTAAATATGATTTTTATTCAACATATTAATAAATAATCTTATTTTATCATTTTCCGCATTGTTTACCGTATCAATCATAAATATTCGATTCAAATGCAATGCGGATAAATCACCGGTAAAACGTATTGCATAAAGTTCTTTTTTTGTTAGCATAGCTTTTTTTTAGAGTAATAGATGGCAATATTATGATTGTTTTTGATTCTATCCAAATTCGTCGTGGTGTTAATCTGCTTTTAGATAACGCTTCAGCAACAATTAATCCTAAACAAAAAGTTGGATTAGTAGGTAAAAATGGTTGTGGTAAATCCACCCTTTTTTCATTAATTAAAGGCGAAATTCACTCTGATGCTGGAAGTGTATCAATACCTACACAATGGCAGCTTGCTTGGGTTAATCAAGAAACACCTGCTTTAGATGTTCCAGCTATTGAATACGCTATTGATGGGGATCGAGAATATCGCCAATTAGAACAAAAACTAACGATTGCTAATCAAGAAAATAATGGTGAGCAAATTGCGATTATTCACGAACAACTCGATACCATTGATGCTTGGACAATACGGGCAAGAGCCGCAACACTATTACATGGTTTAGGATTTTCTAACGAACAACTCAATTTACCGGTTAAATCCTACTCGGGCGGTTGGCGGATGAGACTAAATTTGGCGCAAGCGTTAATGTGCCGTTCTGATTTACTGCTGCTTGACGAACCAACTAACCACCTTGACTTAGATGCAGTGATTTGGCTTGAAAAATGGTTGAGTAATTATCAGGGAACGCTTATTTTAATCTCTCATGACCGAGACTTTTTAGATCCACTTGTTAATAAAATTATTCATATTGAACAAAAAAGTTTATTTGAATATACCGGAAACTATTCTTCATTCGAAAACCAACGTATAACTAAATTGGCACAACAACAATCATTATACGAAAGTCAGCAACAAAAAGTCGCCCATCTGCAAAGCTATATTGATCGCTTTAGAGCAAAAGCAACCAAAGCAAAACAGGCTCAAAGCCGAATTAAAATGTTAGAAAAAATGGAGCTTATTGCACCGGCACATGTGGATAATCCTTTCCATTTCAATTTTAAACCTTCTGAATTTTTACCAAGTCCATTATTGATGATGGATAAAGTGGTTGCTGGTTATGGAGATAAAATCGTCCTTGAAAAAATTAAATTAAATCTTGTTCCCGGTTCGAGAATTGGTTTATTAGGACGGAACGGAGCTGGTAAATCGACTTTAATTAAATTATTAGCGGGAGAATTACAACCTAAAGAAGGTCATATTAATTTAGCCAAAGGTGTTCAATTAGGCTATTTCGCTCAGCATCAGTTAGAGTATTTGCGTGGTGAAGAATCCTCACTTTGGCATTTAACCAAGCTTTCTGATCCTAAAATAACAGAACAAGAATTGCGTAATTACTTAGGTGGTTTTGATTTTCATGGCGATAAAGTCAATGAACCTGTAAAAACATTTTCAGGTGGTGAAAAAGCTCGATTAGTTTTAGCATTAATTGTTTGGCAAAAGCCAAACCTACTGTTACTTGATGAGCCAACTAACCATTTAGATTTAGATATGCGCCAAGCATTAACTGAAGCGCTTATTGATTTCGAAGGCGCGTTAGTTGTTGTATCGCATGATCGCCACTTACTACGCTCAACAACTGATGAGTTTTATTTAGTTCACGATCACAAAGTTGAACCATTTAATGGTGATCTCGATGATTATCAAAAATGGCTTGCCGACGAGCAGAAAGCGGAAAATCAGCCACCACAACAAGATGATAGTCATAATGACAATAGCAAAAATCTTTCTGCACAAGACCGTAAAGAACAAAAACGCAAAGAGGCCGATCGGCGAGCACAAATGCAACCGCTGAAAAAACAGTTACAAAAAGAGGAACAGACCCTCGAACAGTTAAGTAAGCAATTAAAATTGATTGAAGAGCAATTAGCCGATTCATCTATTTATGAAGCAGATAAAAAAAGTGAGTTAACACAATTATTGTTACAACAAAGCCAGTTAAAAGGTAAGCAAGAAGAGTCAGAATTGGCATGGTTGGATTTACAACAACAACTTGAAGAGTTTGAATCAGCATAAAAGGATTGGTAAGAATTGAAAAATACCATGGAGTATAAGTCAATTCAGATATCGCCTTATTAATACTGTTCTACATTAATAAGGCAAAAAAAATCACAGAATTTATTCTGTGATTTTTTATATGGGTATTTTGAGATATTAGCTTTTTTCGACTTGGCTAAAATCAAGTTCAACCGGTGTTGAACGACCAAAAATGGATACCGATACTTTTAGGCGACTTTTTTCATAATCAACTTCTTCAACTACACCATTAAAGTCTGCAAACGGTCCTTCATTAACTCTAACAAGTTCACCTGGTTCAAATAGGGTTTTAGGACGTGGTTTATCACCAACTTGTTGTAAACGATTCATGATAGCGTCAACTTCACGCTGGCTGATTGGTGCTGGTCGATCTGATGTTCCACCGATGAATCCTAAAGTTCTTGGAACACTTTTAACTAGATGCCAAGTCGCATCGTTCATCATCATTTCAACTAAAACATAACCTGGGAAAAATTTACGTTCACTTTTACGGCGTTGACCGCTTTTCATTTCGACAACTTCTTCGGTTGGTACTAAAACTTCACCAAAAGAATCTTCCATATTATGTAATTTAATATATTCACGTAATGATTGTGCAACACGTGCTTCATAGCCAGAATAAGCTTGGATCACATACCAGCGTTTTTGTTGTGTTTCACTCATATTAACGCCCTATTAATGTTAAATAAAAGATGACTGAACGGAACAAAGAATCCATACCCCAAAGAGCTGTACCAACAATAATTGTAATAACAGCTATTAATAAAGTTGTTTGTACTGTTTCTTTACGAGTTGGCCATACAACTTTTCTTAACTCTTTTCGTGATTCTTGCAGAAATGTTATAAATGATTTTCCTTTATTGGTTGTAAATGCAATAAATAAGGTTAAAAGCGAAATGACAACAACCGCAATGATTCGAACAACTGTATTTGGTTGATATATATCATTAGGCGCAGAGAAATAAGAATTTCCCCAAACAATTAACGCAATTAATACTAGAACCAAAACCCATTTAAACTTGTCTAGAACTGTGCTTGTATCTTGACTCTCGTTACTTACTAGCATATAGAACCTATAATTATGTTATTTATAATATTATCCATTTTCCAAAATGCTCTTTTTAATAAAAACATTTTGCTAAACAGACTAGATAAGAAAGGGCATCAAACGACACCCTTTCTAAATAGTGCTTGCTTTAATTATTTAATAACCTTAGCAACAACACCAGCACCAACAGTACGACCACCTTCACGGATAGCGAAACGTAAGCCATCTGCCATTGCGATTGGGTGAATTAATGATACTGTCATTTTGATGTTATCACCTGGCATTACCATTTCTACGCCTTCTGGTAATT
>NZ_JAFNNI010000008.1:0-87312 GCF_026536935.1 Gilliamella sp. B3127 | reverse complement strand
GGGTATTACCCATGTGAGAGTAGGGTGCCGCCAGACTTTTAAATTAGAGCGAAAGCCCAGCAGCAATGCTGGGCTTTTTTGCATTTAGGGAGCAGTATTTTTAATACTATTGAGCAAATAAATTCCTATATCTCTCTAATATTTTAAGCAACTTAATAATCAAAGAAAATAAAAGAAAATAAAAGAATATAACAAAGCACTTCTTTTAAATGATTAATACGTTAAATGCTACTTGCCTATAACTTAAAAACATCATAATTTCTTTCATATTATCTTTAGTAACAAGATAATATGGGGAAAAGGTAATCTAATCTTTTCTAAAATACTAAATACATCTAAATTAACAAAATTATTAAATTAATAATTGAAGGGTTTAATGACTTCATGATTGGATGAATAACGTTTAAATGAAACGAAAGTTAATTTGGTAGATAAAATATGAATTTTGAGAATACTCACAAAATCAATAACCATTAATAGTGAGGGATAAAAGCTTGTTAGATTTTGTGTTAATGGAGATTGAATAAATGAACAATAGATTGAAAAAAGCAATATTCATTAAATAAATATTGCTTTAAATTTTTATTATTAGCCTAAAAGTAGGGCATCATCTGTTACTTTTTCACCGCGAGTTTTTTCGAACATCTCTAATAAATCATTGACGGTTAATTTATCTCGCTTTTCCCCTGAAACATCAAGCACCACTTGCCCTTGATGAAGCATGACTGTTCTAGTGCCGTATTCTAAAGCTTGTTTCATTGAATGGGTAACCATCATTGTGGTTAACTTATTTTTTAAAACAATTTCATTAGTGAGATCCAAAACGAATTGTGCTGTTTTGGGATCAAGTGCAGCAGTGTGTTCATCAAGTAATAAAATCTTAGATGGTTGTAATGTCGACATTAATAGACTTACTGCTTGTCTTTGTCCTCCTGATAATAATCCCATCATATCTGATAAGCGATTCTCAAGGCCTAAATTGAGTGTTGCTAGTTTTTCTTTAAATAAGGCCCTCAGCTTGCGATTTAATGCTGGTAGTAAAGTGAAACTATTACCTCGGTTATAAGCAATCGCTAAGTTTTCTTCAATAGTAAGATTTTCACATGTCCCTACCATAGGATCTTGGAATACTCGTGCAACCATACCGGCTCTTTTCCAAGCAGGCCAACGAGTCACATCTTTATTATTAATAATCACATGTCCCGAATCAGCAATCAAATCACCACTAATCACATTAAGTAAAGAACTCTTTCCTGCGCCATTACTACCGATTATAGTAACAAACTCACCTTCACTGATATTGAGATTTAAACCTCGTAATACATGATTTTCAATTGGTGTTCCTTGATTAAACGTCAATTGCAATTGCCCAACATTGATCATGCTTACTTCCCTCTTCTTTTTGAGTATTTTTTCAGTTGTTTTGGTAAGACTAAAGCTAAAACAACCAATATTGCCGTGATAAGATTTAAATCCTCTGTACCGACACCGATCTCTTGTAAAAATTCATTGCTAAGTGCAAAGGCAATAAATAAACGGTATAAGATAGCGCCGAAAATAACAGCAATCATAACCGCCCAAATGCGTTTTGTTGGGAAAATACTTTCACCTATAATGATTGACGCAAGGCCGATAACAATAGTCCCCACCCCAATAGTAATGTCAGCACCGCCTTGAGTTTGAACAAATAATGAACCACCAAGTGCGATTAATCCGTTTGAAATTGCCATACCTAAAATAGTGATACCACCTGTTGGAATTCCTTGGGATTTAGCCATTCGTTGGTTAGTACCAGTCGCTCTTAAAGCCAATCCGATTTGGGTATTTAAAAATAGGTTAAGTAGCAACCAAAATACAACAACAAAAGCTAAAACCATAAGTGGTTGCACTAAATATTGATTACTATAATCTTCATTAATAAATGGAGAGAAAATAGTTTTTGCATCGAGTAAAGATAGATTAGGCGAACCAGCCATTCTTGGTGTTTCATCCATGAGATAAGGTCCTAAACCTAAAATTCTTAGATTAATTGAATAAAGGCCTATCATCACGATAATACTTGATAGTAATTGTAATATGTTAAGTTTAACATATAACAGTCCAGTCATTGCACCGGCAATACAACCTGCAAACATACCTAGAAAAGTTGCAATCCATGGATCAATACCGACATACATACACAAACCACATACTGCCCCGCCAAGTGGAAAACTCGCATCAGCGGTTAGATCGGGGAAGTCAAGTAGTCGAAACGATATAAACACGCCTAAGCTAACTAATGCGTAAATAAGTCCTATTCCAACTGAGCCTAATAAAAATTCAAATGACATGAAAATATCCACTAAAAAAAGTAACCGCCAAAGTAGGCGGTTTAGTTATTAAAACGGTTTAATAAATTATTTTTCAACAATTTTTGCTGCTGATTTTAAAACCTCTTCAGATAGAGTGACACCTTGGCGTTCAGCAGCCTTTTTATTAATAGTTAATTGTGTGATGTTACCAACTTGTGGTGGAATATCACCTGGTTTTTCACCATTAAGAATTCGAATAACAATTTTACCTGCTTGGCGACCAAGGTCATAATAACTCATTCCCAAAGCAGCAATTGCACCTCGTTCAGCTGAATCAGGATCTGATGCAAGAAGAGGAATTTTGTTTTCATTGGCAACCTTTGCTAATGCTTCATAAGCTGAAACGACGTTATTATCGGTTGTTGTGTAGATCAGATCAACTTTTCCTTTTAAACTTATTGCGGCGGTTGAAATATCAGATGTTCGTTGTGCTGGTGCAGCAATAATTTTCATGCCACGTTTTCCAAGTGCAACTTGTAATTCTTTAAGCACAATTGTGGAATTTACTTCACTTGGGCTATAAACATAACCAATATTTTTTGCATCAGGTTTAATTTTTAACATCATATCGATTTGTGATTCTAAAGATAATGCATCTGATACACCAGTTACATTGGTTTTAGAAGCTTCCCAACTAGGTGTTAATTTAGCAGCAACGGGATCAGTGACAGCAGTGAATACAATAGGAATCGTTTTGGTTGTTGCCACTAAAGCTTGGGTGCTAGGTGTTGCAATACCGACGATAACATTGGGCTTATTAGCAACAAATTGTTTTGCTATTTGGGCTGCATTAGCGCTACTACCTTGAGCACTAGCAAACTGTAATTTTAAATTTTGACCAACAATATAGCCATTATCTTTTAATTCATCTTCAACACCTTTGCGAACATTATCTAATGCAGGATGTTCTACAATTGCAGTTATCGCGACATATTTTTGCTCAGATTTATTATCTGCTAATGAAAAAAATGTTACTACAGACAAACTAAGTAACATAAAAAGCTTGATGATTAAATTTCGCATGTGGTGCTCCTGTAATATTTATTTTACAACCAACCTAATTATACGTTTACTATAAAGCAAAAACAGATAATTTTCTAGATTTAATAAAAAGTATATGTGTAAATATTTTAATACACCTTATTGCAAGGAATTATGAATAGAATAGACTTATCAATAATACTTTAAAAAATTTTGAGGTGAGGAACGTGGTTTTTGAACATTCTTTGCCCATTAAAATGGACAAAGAATTGATTTTATTTAGATATATGATTTTATTTTTGACCAATAACTTTATAGGCAGACTCGATAATGTCAGGAGGTAAAGAGATTCCTTGTTTTTTGGCTGCATCAGTATTGACTACAAGGCGTAATGTTTGTCCGATTTCGGGTTTAATATTGCCAGGATCTTCTCCATTTAAAACTCTTACCACCAGCTTACCTGATTGACGACCTACATCGTAATAGCTCATTCCATAAGCAGCAACAGCTCCTCGCTCAATGGCATCAGGAAACGATGCTAACAGTGGGATTTTATTTTCATTGGCAAATTTAACTAATGATTCATAAGCTGAAACAACGTTGTTATCTGTTGTGGTGTAGATAAGATCAACTTTTCCTTTTAATGTATTGGCTGCTGTTGAAATATCCGCCGTACGTTGGGCAGGCACCGCCACCAATGAAATATTTTGTTGGCTAAGTTCATTTTGTAGATTTTTTAACACTACAGTTGAATTAATTTCGCTAGGACTATAAATATAACCAACAGATTTTACATTAGGCACAACTTTTTTCATAAATTCAATTTGAGGGCCTATTTCTTGATAGTCAGAAACGCCAGTGACATTGTTATGAGAGGGATTCCAATTTTTAATTAATTTTGCTGCAATTGGATCAGTGATTCCTGCAAAAACAACGGGTATTTGTTTAGTTGCGGCAACTGTTGCTTGAGCACTTGGTGTTGCAATTGCAACGATGACGTCTGGTTTAGCTGCAACGAACTGTCTGGCAATTTGTGCGGCTGTTGCACTACTACCTTGGGCACTTCGATATTGGACATTTAAATTATCGTTTAACTTAAATCCATTTGCTGTTAACTCATCTTTTACTCCATCACGGATTTGGTCTAATGAAGGGTGTTCAACAATTGCTGTTATCGCAACATTTTTTACCGCATTAGCCAAACAGAAAAATGGCGTAATTACTAACATCAATATTAAAATTATAGCGCGTTTCATCATAAAGAACTCGTAAACTAGTACAGTGATATGATTCTAATCTTAATATTACAAAATGTTAAGTAATATTTTTAACTTTTGTAATTTCTTCTTGCGCAAAGACAAAAGGATTTAACCCACTTTTTGCAAATCCTTCTTCTTCAGTCTTGATATCCAATATTAATGAGGCAACATCATCAGCAATGATTTCGATATGAGGATCTTTATCTTGGTCTAAGATTTTCAAATAGCTATGGCAAGCATCACAGCACTCGGTTTTTATTGCAGCTAATTCTTTATCCAAAGAGAAGTATTGAATATCTTGCATATTATCACAACAAGTACATTTCACTCGTGGTACATACCATTCGCTTTCACATAAGCTACAATGAAGGTATCTTAATCCATTATTTGCACCAAGCTGAATAATACTCGCAGCTGGCATACTATTACACACTGGGCATAGCCAGCTTTCATTGGTATTTTCAGCGACGGCTTTGCCTTTAATTTGACTAGCTAGTTGGCAATAATAGACTGATAAAGCTGACCAAATAAATATGGATTCATTACCGTCAACCAAATTAAATTTACCATTGAGTAAGTTGAGTGCTTTCTCTTGAAGTTGATTAGAATCGTTTTGTTTTAATTGTTCAATAACAGATTGAATTTGATAGGTTGTATTTGAAAATGAATTTAATAATGTTAATAAATAATCTTGCCAAATATCATTTAATGGTAAGTTTTCCAAACTTAATGGCGGAAAATCATTATTAAGTGATGGAGAGATATCAATAGGTTTTTTGATTAAAATAGCCTGTTGCTCGACAATCTTAGCGCAGAAATTTAAATAATCCCTTAAAGAATTGTTTCGTGCTAGCGTTTTTAAACGCTCGGCGCGATGAATATAAAGTGTTTTCGGTGATGGATAAAAGAGTAAGGGAATCTGTCTAATTACGGTGTTTTGTTGTTCAAGCTGCTCTCGTGGGATGATTTTTATACTCATTCTTGATTACCAATTTTGTTATTTTTTCCATCATTAATCTAATAGGCTAAGAATTCCGCTGATTTATATCAGCGGAGATTAATTATTCTTATAAAGCAGGTTTTTGTTCTGTTTGAGATGATGGCTCAATATCGTTCTTTTGATTATCTTTAAGTTCTTGCTGATAGACTTTTTTCATTTCTTCTTCGTACCATGAGGAGTGGTTTTTAAATGCCCACGCTCGTGATACATATCCAGTTATCATTCCTTTTATAGACCCTTTAACCCAAATTGCCATATAAGCATGACCAATAGCCAGTAAAATAAGACAAATAGCAGCAAAAGAGTGGAAAAATATTGCGATTCGGACTATTTGAATAGGAAAATAATCAGATACATATCGGCGCCACATTATCAAGCCCGTAACGAATAGCACAAAGATTAAGCTCATAATGCACCAGAATAAAAACTTTTGGCCAACATTATATTTACCAATTGGGATACCTTCTTCTTTTCCCATAATCACGTTTTTAAAGTTTTTAATCCATAAAAGGTCATTTTTATTTGGAATATTGTGATGAGCTAATTTGATAAACATGAACATTAATAAAATGAATACCACACAACCAATTATAGGGTGTAAAGCTCTCACCAATTGTGGTGTGCCAAGAAATAATCCAAATAACTTGATTGATGGAAAAAATAAAGATAAACCTGATAACGCGGTTAATATAAACAAACAGACCATACACCAATGACAGAAGCGTACAATAAGTGGTGTTCTTAATATCATTCCTTTCTTATTCATGACGAGCCTCCGATTGTGTTGAATTAGGACTATTTTTTCGACCTACAATAGGTAGTCCTAAACGTTTTCTTGCTTGTTTGTCCGCTTCTTTTTCGTGTTCAATATCTTCTTCATCGACTTCAACTGCACCTACCCCCATGTAGT
Source organism: Gilliamella sp. B3127 (assembly GCF_026536935.1). Taxonomy (NCBI): domain Bacteria; kingdom Pseudomonadati; phylum Pseudomonadota; class Gammaproteobacteria; order Orbales; family Orbaceae; genus Gilliamella; species Gilliamella sp. B3127. The sequence continues at coordinate 80,811 of NZ_JAFNNI010000008.1, read as the reverse complement.
GGAAGAGTAATCCGCCAAAAGTTGCAACAAAAGCAGCAGCTGATAGTGGTTTCCATGCGCCTTTCCAGAATTTAACGATTTCGCTAATTTGAGGATCTTTAGGTAATCCATGGTAAAGTTCAGGTTGATCAGCATGATGTAGTACATACATAACATGAGTACCGCCGACACCTTCTGGATTGTAGAGTCCTGCGTTTTCAAATCCACGTTTTTTTAAATCAACAATTCGGTGTTCGGCATGGCGAATCATATCTTGTTTGGTGCCAAAATGAATTGCTCCAGTAGGGCAGGTTTTTACGCAAGCAGGTTCTTGACCAACAGCAACTCGATCAACACATAATGTGCATTTATAAGAGTGGTTATCTTCTTTGCTAACACGTGGAATATTAAATGGACATCCTGCGACGCAATAACCACATCCAATACAGTGTTCTGATTGGAAATCGACAATCCCATTAGCATATTGAATGATTGCTCCTTCAGATGGGCACGCTTTTAAGCAACCAGGATCTGCACAATGCATACAACCATCTTTACGTATAAGCCATTCGAATTTGCCATTGATTTCAACTTCTGAATAACGCATTACGGTCCATGCTTTTGGTTCTAAGTCAGCTGGATTATCATAAACGCCGACGGTATTTCCTACTTCTGCTCGCAGATCATTCCATTCGCTACAAGCTACCTGACAAGCTTTACAACCGATACAGGTGGTCACGTCAATTAATTTAGCTACTTCCTGCTGATAATCTCTTGCCCTAGGTGCAGGTGTTAGGGCATTAGTTGCTGAGCGGCGAATAATATCTTGAGTTTGTAATGACATAATCTATCCTCCTTCTTATGCCGCTGTGGTAACTTTTTCGATGTTGACTAAGAAGGACTTGTATTCTGGGGTTTGTGAATTAGCATCACCTAAATGCGGTGTTAATTCATTAACCAAAAAGCCTTTTTTAGTTTGACCTGTGAATCCCCAAACAATTGGAATTCCTATGGTTTCGATCTCTTTACCATCAACTGTCAAAGTAGGTAAACGTTTTGTCACAACTGCTTTGGCTTTGATATAACCTCGATATGAAGTTACTTTCACTGTATCGCCCAATTTTATGCCTTTTTTATTCGCAAGATTTTCACTGAGCTCAATAAATTGTTCTGGTTGTGTTATTGAAGCTAATCTTGCATGTTGCGTCCAAAAGTGGAAGTGCTCAGTAATACTGTATGTTGTACCAACATAAGGAAATTCATCTGCTTTACCTAAGCGAGCTAAATCTTCTTTAAATGCTCGAGCTACTGGACTATTTATTTGTTTAGGGTGCATTGGGTTATTTGAAATTGGTGTTTCAAATGGTTCATAATGTTCAGGAAATGGTCCATCAACTAAACGATTCAAACAGAACAGACCACCTAATCCATCATTGTTCATGATGAAGGCTCCCGCTCCAGAATCAGGTGATAACGTGGCAGTAAAATCTGGTACGTCATTGCCGACCCAACTTGTTCCGTTCCATTTGATTAACATCCGATTTGGATCCCATGGTTTTCCATTTTCATCAGTAGAAGCACGATTATAGAGTACACGTCGATTCATCGGCCAAGCCCAAGCCCAGCCAGCATGAATACCCTTACCTGATGGGTCACTAGGATCTCGGCGAGCCATTTGGTTACCTTGTTCAGTCCAAGAACCACAAAATATCCAAATTCCAGATGAGGTCGTTCCGTCGGCTTTTAATTGAGAAAAACCACTTAATAGTTGGCCTTTTTTAAGGATGATATTGCCATTAGTGTCCGTTATGTCAGCCAATGCTCTACCATTACACTCTTTTGCTAACTCTTCGGCTGCTGGACCTTCAGGATCTTGATAATTCCAAGTTAAATTATTAATTGGTTCGTGATAAGCGCCACCTTCTTCTTCATAAAGCTCTTTAATTCTTAAATAGATTCGCGCAATAATCTCTGGATCGTAAAGTGATTCATAAGGTGGTCTAGCAGCTGCCCAATGCCATTGTAATAAACGTGATGAGTTAACAATTGTCCCATTTTCCTCAGCAAAACAGTTGGTCGGAAGTCTAAAGACTTCAGTTTGTATTTTGCTTGGATCGACATCATTTGATTCACCATGATTTTTCCAAAACTCGGCTGTTTCAGTTGGCAATGGATCGATATTTACCAAGAATTTGAGTTTGGATAATCCCTCACGAATACTATTTTTATCAGGTAAGGCTGCCAGTGGGTTAAACCCTTGGCAAATAAAACCATTAGCTTGCCCGTCACGCATCATTTTACTAAAACGTAAAATATCATAGGTTTTATCCCATTTTGGTAACCAATCAAATCCCCAATTATTATCCCCAGTTGCCTTATCACCATACATTGCTTTCATAAAACTAATAAAGAATTTAGGGTAATTACCCCAAAAATTAACCTCATTTGGACCAAGAGGTTTTGGTGTTTTTTCTGCTAAGTATTGTTCAAGCGATGTTTGAGAATCTTTTGGTAGATCAAGATAAGCAGGTAATCGATTAGACAGTAAACCTACATCAGTTAATCCTTGAATATTTGAGTGACCACGCAAAGCATTTATACCACCACCCATGACACCAATATTACCAAGAATCAGTTGAATCATTGCTGCAGTGCGGATGATTTGTGTACCATAAGTATGTTGAGTCCAACCTAATGCATATAGGAAAGTTGCCGCACGATCATTGGTTTTAGTACTGGCGAGTGAACGACAAACATGTAAAAAGCCATCTACAGGACTACCCGTTATTTTATTTACAATTTCTGGCGTATAGCGACTAACATGTTGTTTTAGTAAATTCCAAACACAGCGCGGATGACTTAATGTTTTATCTCTTAATGCAAAACCATTTTCATCTTTTTGATATGCCCAACTGGTTTGATCGTATTGACGATTTTCTGCATCGTAACCACTGAATAATCCACTATTATTATCAAAGTTGAAATCGTCACGCACAATTAAGCTAGCATTAGAGTGTGTTATAAGATATTCAAAGTTGACTTCGTTATTAGTGATAAGGTAATTAATGATACCAAGTAGAAAAGCGATATCTGAACCTGCACGAATAGGTACATAATGATCAGCTACCGAAGCGGTTCGATGAAAGCGTGGATCTATCGCTATGAGTTCTGCACCGTTAGTAATTTTGGCTTCAATTGCCCATTTAAAACCAACTGGATGGGCTTCAGCTGCGTTACCGCCCATAACAATAACCACATTAGCATTTTTAATATCGTTCCAGTTATTGGTCATGGCGCCTCGACCAAAGGTCGCACCTAAACTAGATACTGAGGGCCCATGGCAAACTCTAGCTTGAGTTTCAAGGCTTAGCATTCCTAAAGAACGGGCAACTTTAAATGCTAACCAACCCGTTTCATTACTCGCAGCAGAAGTCACTAGCCAGCCAGTAGTTGTCCAGCGGTTAACCGTCGTTCCTTGTTCATTTTTTTCTTGAAAATTTTTATCACGGTCAGCTTTCATTAAGCGAGCTATGCGGTCAATTGCTTCATCCCAGCTGATTCGTTGCCATTTGTCAGAACCTGGCGCACGATACTCTGGGTATTTAACTCGTTGTTCGCTTTTAATATAGTCGAGTACGCCAGCACCTTTCGGACAAAGTGAACCACGACTAACAGGATGGTCAGGATCGCCTTCGATATGAAAAATAGACGATTCGGCATTCTTAGCCCCATCTCCTCGGCTATAAAGGAGCATTCCACATCCAACAGAACAGTAAGTACAATTATTTCGCGTTTCTTTTGATTTTAACAATTTATATTGGCGAGTTTGTGCAAGCGCTACATTCGGCATTAATCCTAAAGTAGCGACAGTTGTTCCTGCCATGCCACCAGCACAGATCTTAAAGAACTGTCTACGGTTAAATAGCATATGAACTCCTTAAAAAGCTGACATTACATTTTATTATCTAATTTTTTCGATGTTATAAACATCCTTACTAATTGTAATGATAATATTTAATTGAATGGAAATAAAGGTATACTTTCACAAAAGTTTGACATATGTCAAAAAAAACAATGGTGCTATTTATTAAATTAGTTAATGAAGATTATAAAGAATAAAATTATTTAGAAAACAGTGATAAAGCATAAAAAAAGATACTTTATTTAATGATTGAAGTTTATTCGGCTTACCCAAAATAATCAAGTAAGCCCAAGATAATTTAATTTTTAAGGATTGATTTCATCAATTGTTTGCATTACACGGTTAGTAATTAATGGTTTAAGTATATTATTCATGGTTTCGATTTTCGGTAAATTTGCATCACCTTTATCATCTAAATAACCTTGTTCCCGAAGCGAAGCAACTAGTGTTGAAAAAACACCTTTATCAAAAAATTCAGGGGCATTTATACCATGTAATATTGAAAGCCGTTCTGCAATTAAACGTCCTTCTTTTTCTAAGGTTGCACGACTAATTGTCGGATCTTTTTGCAACAATGAAAATGCAATGACATAGCGTTGTAATGTATCTCTTGATGATGACGCTAACAACTGTAATCCTGACATTTTTAAGTAATTCAATGTTAATTTATCAGGTGAATAACTTATTAGATTCAAATCAGCATAAGTTGCAATAATTTTATTAACGTATTCAGTTAATTGATCTTCATTATGATATAAAAATAGCTCTGATTTTATTAAAGGGAAGAGCAATTTAACCTGCATAAGTACTTCATCAATTGAAATGCGATTATGTTTAAGTAAAATTCTAGCCACAATAGCCGGTATAATCAGTAAATGCTGAATATTATTGCGATAATAGGTCATCAATACTGCTTGTTCGGTAGTTAACCCCACCATTTCACCAACTTCATCAGTAGTAATGACAAATTTACCCATTTCTTTGGCATGTTCAAACATCTCTTCGGCAGTTTGATCGGGAATGGTAATCAAATCAGAGTAAGGAATGTTTTTCAATAATTTTAAAAGATAATCTAAATGCTCTAATAATTTTACTTTTGTTAATGTGCATTGATCAGCGGCTAATAATATTGAACAACATAAATTCATAGCATTAATCGCAGCCGAAGAATTGATGTGCTCCATAATTTGTTTCGCAAGCAAATTAGTTGTTGGTGTTAACCAATTAGGGCGTTGTGTTCCTGTAGGATCAATAGCATCTCGCCATTCAGGTATATGCTGATTTAAAAATTGATTTAAAGGTATTGGGCTACCAAAGTTAACGTAGCCAAAGCCTAGTTTTTTTAATTTTAAGAAGGCTTTAATTGTGCTCCACAAGCTTTCTTTTTCTTTTTTAGCACCACGCAGCTCGTTAGCATAAGTGGCAACTTCTAAAACATGTTCATAACCAATATAGACCGGGACAATTGTGATTGGGCGTGTATCACCCCGTAATAAAGTTTGGATTGTCATCAACAACATTCCGGTTTTAGGGTCGAGTAGTCTTCCTGTGCGTGAGCGCCCACCTTCAATGAAATATTCGACGGCATAACCCCGGATAAACAACTCTGCTAAATACTCTCTAAATACGGCGGTATAGAGTTTGTTACCTTTAAATGAACGGCGGATAAAAAATGCCCCTAAGCGCCTAAAGATAGGGCCTGCTGGCCAGAAATTTAAATTGATACCAGCTGCAATATGTGGTGGAACTAATCCTTGTCGATAAAGTACATAAGACAATAACAAATAGTCCATATGACTTCGATGACATGGTGCATAAACGATTTCGTGTTCATTTTCAGCAAGCTCTCGAACTGGATCAGCGTTTGTTACTTTTAAACCTTGATAAAGTCTGTTCCAAGCCCAAGTAAGAACAAAGTCAGTCACTCTTAGCATGCGGTAAGAAAAATTAGCCGCGATTTCATTTAGAAGTGATAAAGCATTTTTCTTGGTTTTATCTAGCCCAATATGTTTACTTTTAGCTTCTTCTTGTATTGCCTCAGCAAGAGCTGGGTTAGTTAATAATTTATTAAGCATTTCCTGTCTAACAGGCAATTTAGGACCAACAGAAGCCGCTCTTTGTTTAGCAAAGTGAATACGTGCTACACGTGCAAGCTTATGAGCTAAAACAGAAATATCTTGTTTATCATCCACTTTAATATCTTTAAAAGATACGGTTCGAGAAAATCGAGTATAGCAGTCACGACCAGAAATTAAGATTTTATAAAGTTTATAGGTAGCACCTAACACTTGCAGTGAAGGCATTTTTTTGCCTTCTTTATCTGGTTTACGACCAAACATGACAGATACAGGCAACATTTGAACATCAAGTTCATCATTTTGTTGATGCGCTGAAATGTATTCCCTTAAAATTTCGATAGATTTATTTTTTTGTTTACTTGAAGCAAAAATTCCTGGCCCTTTATCGATATAAATATAAGCAGGTACAGTTTTATCATTAATATCAATTCCTAATAAAGGATCTGGTAAATGATATTTTAGACAAAGCGACCTAACTACCATTAAATCAATTTGAGAGTTATAAGGAAGCACATACAAAATTGGACGATGGATATCGAGGTCCAGTTCAGTAATGGGATCGGTAGGAATTGGTTTACTTTTAACAAAAAGCTTAACAGGAATTTGAATTAGTGAAAAATAAATTTTTGTCCACCAAGAAAACATAAAAATAAACCTCATACTTTGTTGCTAACTATATACTTAAATCATTTTAAGTTATTTATTTACCAACCTAATAATGAATGTTTAAGCTGTAAATTGATATGATACTCTAATCTAAAAAACATTAATCCAAGTATATATGCGTTACAGTATAGCAAATTTGCATAATCTTGTAGTGATTACATTATGATAATGACAACGTATTATAAAGGTTTATTTCTATCAGCACCATATCAGCATGAATTGAATATTACCGTTAATTAAAGCAAGTTATTCACACAATTTTCATTAAGGATATAAATCGGTTATTCTTTATTTGCAATGTTAGCATTAAATTTATTATAAGTTTTCTTTAGTCTTACCTAAAAAATAATTTACGCTAGTAAGCGTATACTAACAATTGCACTTTATATATCTATCGCCTAGAATAACTATCTTTATTTTGCTACGAAGAATCTATTTATGAATACTATTCTTGAGCTGTTTTCCTCGGTAAATGCAGTGGTTGTTGCAGTTATTTTAATGTTAGTCCTTTCGCTTTGCCGTGTTCATGTGGTGATTAGCTTAATCATTGGTGCTTTTGTCGGTGGTTTATGTAGCCATTTAACATTAAAAGAAACAATTGACGCTTTTAATACTGGGATTAGCAATGGGGCTAATATTGCGCTTTCTTATGCTATGCTTGGTGCGTTTGCAGTAGCAATTTCAAAATCAGGATTACCAGAATTGTTAGCTGACAAAGCCATTAAGCAGTTAACGACTAATGATGCTAAGACTCGAATTAAATGGTTGTTAATTATCATAATCGGGTTAGTTAGTATTTCCTCACAAAATATCCTCCCAATTCATATCGCCTTTATACCGTTGTTAATTCCGCCACTTTTATATGTGATGTCGAGATTGCAACTAGATAGACGAATGATTGCTTGTATCATGACATTTGGTTTGATTACACCATATATGTTTTTACCTGTCGGATTTGGTAATATCTTCTTAAATCAAATCTTATTAAAAAATATTATTTCATCTGGGATGGATGTTAGCCATGTTAATGTTATGCATGCTATGGCTATTCCGGCTTTTGGTATGTTTGTTGGTCTACTTTGGGCTATTTTCGTTAGTTATCGTAAACCGAGACAATATAAACTGATTCATGAAGAAAGCCATGCCGAAGAGTTTAGTAATGTAAGTACTCGTTCACTTGTAATCTCATTATTAGCAATTATTCTCTCTTTTACTGTCCAACTTTATACTGGATCGATGATTTTAGGTGCTTTAATTGGCTTTATCTGCTTTATTGCTTCAGGCTCAATTAAATGGGGTGAGGCAGACGGAATTTTTACCGATGGTATCAAAATGATGGCGATGATCGGCTTTGTGATGATATCAGCTCAAGGCTTTGCTGAAGTATTAAAACAGACTCATGAAATAGAACCTTTAGTTGTTAATAGTGCCTCATTATTCGCGGGGAATAAAGTAGTAGCATCTTTTATGATGATGTTAGTTGGCTTGATCATTACACTTGGCATTGGTTCATCTTTCTCTACTGTACCAATTATTGCAGCTATCTATGTTCCTTTATGTGTTCAGTTGGGCTTTTCACCAATAGCAACCGTTTGTTTAATTGGTGCGTCAGGAGCGATTGGCGATGCAGGTTCACCTCCTTCAGATACTATTTTAGCAACGTCTGCTGGTTTAAACAGTGATGGTCAGCATGATCATATAAGAGATAGTGTTATTCCAACCTTTACCCATTTTAATATTCCATTGTTTATAGCTGGTTGGGTGGGATCATTAATTTTATAAATATTTAGATTGATGAGTTAAGGTCATTATTGGTTATGAATAAAAAGTCACACTCAAATATTCGAGCTATTTGTGCTCAAGCGATTTTTAATGTACTTGAAGAGGGGCAATCGCTTAGTACGGCCTTAACGTTATTTAGCCATAAAGTAGCAGAAAAAGATCGCGCGCTAATGCAAGAAATCTGTTTTGGTGTGATGCGTGTTTTACCTGAACTTAATTTTTATATTCATACTTTGATGAATAAAGTTCTCACCGGGAAAAATCGAGTTCTACACTATTTATTGTTAGTGGGTATTTACCAAATTTTATATACCAGAATACCTGAACATGCAGCTGTAGGTGAAACAGTTAATGCAGTAAATGATTTAAAAAAATCAGCGCTCAAAGGATTAGTAAATGGCGTATTGCGTGAATTTTTACGCCAACAAGAATCATTACAACAAAAATTTGTACAGGATGATAAAACACCTCAAACTTTGCATCCAAGTTGGTTAGTTAATCGTCTTAAGCAAGCTTATCCCGAGAAATGGCAAGCAATCATTTCTGCCAATAACCAAAAACCACCAATGTGGTTACGCGTTAATCTTAATCACTATTCTGTTAGTGAGTATCAACAATTGTTAACTGAACGGCAAATTGAATCAGAAGCTTTTGCTGATTTGCCTTGTGCTATTAGGGTATTATCGCCTGTAAATGTAACGAAATTACCTTATTTTGCTGAAGGAGCCGTTACCGTACAGGATTTGTCTGCTCAATATGCTGCATATTTGTTAGAACCCCAAAATGGTGAGAAAATTTTGGATATGTGTGCCGCTCCAGGTGGAAAAACAACCCATATCTTAGAAATTGCACCTAAAGCAAATTTATTAGCGGTAGATGTTGATGCAGGTCGTGCTAAACGTATTGAAGAAAATCTGGCTCGCCTAAAACAAGTAGCAGAAGTTAAAGTGGGTGATGGTCTTACAACTGAAAAATGGTGCTCGGGTAAACAATTTGACCGAATTTTGCTTGACGCACCATGCTCGGCAACAGGCGTAATTCGTCGCCATCCTGATATCAAGTGGTTACGGCGAGATAGTGATATTGCGCAACTCACTGAATTGCAACATGGGATCTTAACCAATATTTGGTCTTATTTAAAAACAGGTGGCACTTTAGTCTATGCTACCTGTTCAATCCTACCTGATGAAAACAGATTGCAAATTGAGCGTTTTTTAAAAGAAAACAGCAATGCCCAACTTGTGGGTGATACGAAACAATTTTTACCAACTATACACGGCGGCGATGGCTTTTTCTATGCTGTTTTAAAAAAAAGTAGTTAATACATTTTTACAATGCCAGCTCTGTTTAAAAATGATTAATGTATTAACGCTGAGCATCCAGCTTAAAAAGTTGGAGGAAGATGAACTTATCACTCGTAGTGTATATGGTGAAAAACCACCACTTAAAGTGTTATACAAATTACCCCCTTTGGGTGAAAAAATTGGCCCAGCACTTGAACAGCTTTGTATGTGGGGGGGATCTGTTTAGTATTCTTTCTTCATTTCTAAGCTGAAGCTAATTAATATTGATTAACAATGAAATTTCTTGCAAAAAAAGTTGAGGAACAGGGTTTTTGAGCCGTAAAATTTAAGAAATAACTTCTTATAATCCTTACTTGGACAATCTTTAGTAGATATGGTAAATTCCGAATCTGTTTTACATTTTTAAGACTTTCGATATATGGCTTATACATTAACCTATAATGATCTCCCAGAAAATATTCAATACTGGCAAGGTTTACCTTTGTCTTTAAATGGTTGTGAAGTTGTTCCATTGGATTACAATGCGGGTAAAACGGGTTGGATTATTTATGGGAAAAAGTTAAATAAAACAATGCTTTCAAAATTTCAAAGACAACTTGCAATGCCAATGGTTGTAGTTTCATCTTGGAAAATTAAAACCTATCAAATAGTACGTATTGCTGGCGTAATGCCAAAAAAAGCCAAATCGATTTCGCTAACATTAGGTATTGATGTTTCACCAATTGATAATTTACCCACATTGCATTCTCCAGGTTTATTAGTCATGGATATGGACTCGACCGCAATTGGTATTGAGTGTATTGATGAACTAGCAAAATTACACGGTGTCGGTGAACAAGTTGCTGCAGTGACTGAGCTTGCTATGCGTGGTGAACTTGATTTTGCTACCAGCTTACGTAAACGAGTTGCTACATTAAAAGGCGCACATCAAGATATTTTAGAACAAGTAAAAGAGAGTCTACCATTAACACCAGGATTAACTTATTTAGTTAAAGAGTTGCATAAAAAAAATTGGCATGTTGCCATTGTTTCGGGTGGATTTACCTATTTTGCAAATCATTTAAAACAGAAGTTAAAACTAATTGATGCTCACGCTAATGAATTAGAAATTAAAAACGGTAAGCTGACAGGTAAAGTTAATGGGCAAATTGTTGATGCTAAATATAAAGCGCGGATGTTACAACAATTAGCCATCTCTTTAGATATTCCTATTGAGCAAACTGTTGCGATTGGTGATGGGGCAAATGATTTAATGATGATTAGAATTGCAGGGCTTGGTGTTGCTTATCATGGAAAGCCTAAAGTCGTTGAAAAAGCAAGAATCAGCATCAATTATGCTGATTTAACCGGTTTATGGTGCATCTTATCTACCAGTTTATTAAGTGAAGGCTAGGAGAAGAATTTGGCAAAAACAGTAAAGCGCGCTTATGTCTGTAATGATTGTGGGGCTGACTATCCTCGTTGGCAAGGTCAATGTAGCGCGTGTCATGCATGGAATACTATTACTGAAGTTAGGTTAGCTAGTAGTTCATCACGCAATGACCGATTAACCGGCTATGCCGGTGGTGCAGGGCAAACTAAAATCCAAAAATTATCTGAAATTAGTCTGGAAGCCTTACCCAGATTTTCAACTGGATTTTCTGAATTTGACCGTGTACTTGGTGGTGGTGTAGTACCAGGTAGTGCTATCTTAATTGGTGGTAACCCCGGTGCCGGTAAAAGTACTTTGCTACTGCAAACCATGAGTAAACTGTCAGCACAAATGAATACGCTTTATGTTACTGGTGAGGAATCATTACAACAAGTAGCGATGCGTGCACATCGTTTAGGTTTACCGACAGATAATATTAATATGTTGTCTGAAACCAGTATTGAGCAGATCTGTTTACTTGCTGAGCAGTCACAGCCAAAGTTAATGGTTATTGACTCAATTCAAGTTATGCATCTTGCTGATATTCAATCTTCGCCAGGTAGTGTGGCTCAAGTTCGTGAAACTGCAGCTTATTTAACGCGTTTTGCGAAAACCAAAGGCATAGCCATTATTATGGTTGGCCATGTGACTAAAGATGGCTCACTAGCTGGTCCTAAAGTACTTGAACACTGTATTGATTGCTCAATTTTACTTGATGGTGATGCTGACTCTCGATTTCGAACTTTACGTAGCCATAAAAATCGTTTTGGCGCAGTCAATGAGTTAGGTGTGTTTGCTATGACTGAACAAGGATTGAAAGAAGTCAGTAATCCATCTGCAATCTTTTTAAGTCGTGGTGAAGAGATGCTATCGGGCAGTTCGGTAATGGTGTTATGGGAAGGTACTCGCCCATTGCTGGTTGAAATTCAAGCGTTAGTTGATCATTCTGTATATGGCAATCCAAGGCGAGTAACTGTCGGGCTTGATCAAAATCGGCTGGCACTTTTACTCGCGGTTTTGCATCGCCATGGTGGTTTACAAATGGCTGATCAGGATATTTTTGTTAACGTTGTTGGCGGAGTAAAAGTGACCGAAACTAGTGTCGATTTAGCATTGATTGCTGCATTGGTATCCAGTTTTCGAAATCGCCCTTTACCACAAGATGTGGTTATTTTTGGAGAAATAGGTCTAGGAGGAGAAATACGACCAGTACCAAGTGGTCAAGAGCGTATTTCTGAAGCCGCTAAACATGGTTTCAAAAAGGCAATAGTGCCTATAGCCAATATGCCAAAGAAAAAGCCAGAAAATATGCAGATCTTTGCTGTTAAGAAAGTGTCGGAAGCGTTAGATATTTTAAGTGATCTTTAGAGTGTTCAAATATTGCTAAATACTCCGCCGTTTTTTGTATCGGCGAAGTATAACTGGCTAATATTAAAGTTAATTAATAACAAATTTCATAACAAGGTTGATAGGCACTACCGCCAGGAAGCTTCATGCGATCTTGTTTTACATAGCTAAGCAGTAAATTATCTAATTGCTTCATGATTTCAGGATCACCTTGCAATTTATAGCGACCATGTTCAGCAATTTGCTTCATACCAAACTCTTTAACATTACCAGCAACAATTCCAGAAAAAGCACGGCGTAAATCAGCAGCTAATAATTCAACTGGTTGATCTTTATGTAGATTAAGTGATGCCATGTTTTCATGGGTTGGTTCAAATGGGTGCTGTAATGCTTCATCAATTTTGAGTAACCAGTTAAACCCATAAGCATCACCAGTTGCTAACCGTGATGATTTAACCTGTTTTACCCCATGTTTCATTATGCGAGCAACTTGTTCAGGTGAATCAATGATAATTTCATACAATTTAGTCGCTTCTTCGCCTAAAGTATTACGAATAAATTGATCAATCGCGTCAAAATAATCTTCACACTCTTTTGGGCCTGTTAAAATAATTGGTAAAGTCTGATTTTTATTAGCAGGATTGAGCATAATCCCCAAAATATAAAGTAATTCTTCAGCAGTACCAGGTCCGCCAGGAAAGATAACTATACCATGCGCCATTCGAACAAACGCTTCAAGTCGTTTTTCGATATCTGGCATAATGATAAGTTCATTAACTAACGCATTTGGTGGTTCGGCTGCAATTATCGATGGCTCAGTCATACCAATAAAGCGACTATCTTTTATACGTTGTTGTGCATGACCAACAGCGGCGCCTTTCATTGGTGCTTCCATTATTCCCGGACCGCAGCCTGTACAGATATTAAGTTCTCGTAATCCAAGTTGCATACCAACTTGACGAGCATAATAATATTCACTTTCGTTAATTGAGTGTCCACCCCAACAAACAATTAGATTAGGCTCTTCGCCAACGTGTAGGGCATTGGCATTACGCAGAATAGAAAAAACAAGATTGGTGATGTAATAGGAGTGCTCTTTTTCAAGCTTCTCGTTAGGTACCAAGTGTTTAATTGCCGTAATTTGGCCATTTAAAAAAAGAATATCACGTAAAACCGCAAACAGATTGGCTTGTATGGAGCGAATAATGCGTTTGTCGACAAAAGCACTTTCAGGTGCATCAATAAGCTCTAATTTAACTCCGCGCTCTTTACTGATAACGTTAATTTCGAACGATTTAAATCTATCTAGTAATTCTTTAGTGTTATCCGTTTTACTACCCGCATTAAGAGTAGCTAATGAGCAATTTCTAAATAATTGATAAAGTTCGCTATTTGCTGATTTTTTTAAAATATCAACTTCAGCCTGCGCAAGTAAATCCATTGATCCTAACGGGCTTATATGGGTAATCATCACAACCTCCATTTGACGGTTTTATCGACAAGGAAATCATTATATACTGAAATATAATGAATACTAAGCAAAGCTGAAAATAAGCTTAAATATAAACCAATTAGGTGAGTAAAAAATTATCTCTAGAGACAGAATAATAATTACTCTATAATAAAAAATATTAAAAAAATTAAAATGTTAAATAGACCGGATTTTATGGTTAGTGAGTCATCAATGAGAAAGGATTTTTATTTACTTATTAAAAATTATATCTTGCAGGTGCGAGTGATATATTTAATGATCCGCAGACGCCGAATTTAAACTGTTAACACAATATAAAGGCGAATTATTGTAAAACGCCAGCATTGCTTAACTGACTACCAACTATTGATTAGATAGCATCAATGAGCAATAGAGAAGGAATTTTATGAAATCTTGCACGACAACCTCGATTGAACATTATCAAATTATCACTGGTTATATCACCGATTTAGCAGTCTATCCATCACGAGAGACTTTTATTCAAGCCCGTAAATTAGCTGGGTGTGCTGATATTGATTTAAACTCAATCGGTTATCTCGCTGTGGTGTATAAAATCAATCAAATGATTGCTGCACAGGATTCATCCGGCAAGGACGATACGCCAAATATTGAACAATATTACCGATTTAAATTAGGTGATAAGCTAATTGAAGGGGTTTGTAGTCGTGTTGCTTTTGCTGACGGTGATTATGTTGAGGTAGTGGTTGACCCAATTGATGGTGGCAGCTATTTTGCCTATGCGCTACGTCGACCTGCTGATCATATAATATGGATGCATCCTTATGTTATAGAGGGTACAGAAGCGAGCGTTGAAAATCCTAAAACTCGCACATCACTGATTGTAAAGGCCTTGGAGCTGATCGGCATTTCAAGTTGTATTTGGGGCTTGATACAGCTCTATTTGCAAATCTCATTGGTGCCGACATTGTATCTCTTTATTTTTGGGATAATATTGTTGCCCCCTTTAAATATATTTTGTCGCAAAAAAAAACAAGTCAACACAGGTTCACCGATCGCAGACAGGATTTATATCACTTTAGGCTATCATAATCCTAAGCAGTTTAATATTGAAAAAGAGCAAGCATTATTCTTAAAGAAATTAGAGCAGTTAAGTGCAAATTATATAGCAAATTATAAAGGTCCATTAACCGATGGTGAGGAAATAATAAAAGAATTTCTTGATCAATATAAAGATCAACAATCGCCTAGCGATACTGAAAGTGACAAATTAATTAAGCATTACATAAAAATTGAACAAAATGGTATGCAGTGGGTCTATCTTTATCGCTGTGCGCCGACTATACCCAATTACATCACCGTTATTCATACTGAAAGGAATAATGATGAAATTGAATCATCTAATCAATCATCGAATAGTGATAATTGTCCGTAGTCAATAAATAGTGTCTATGCTAGACTTAAACAAACTCTGAAGCTTTTTCACCTAAGTGAGTTTCATATGGTGGACTAGCCGCGGTATAGCGCAGAAATGGCTATGCTTCCCGATTTGGATAAGGTGTTTGTGATATGCAATTAATGGATAATTTTCAGCGTCGATTTCAATATCTACGCTTGTCGATTACCGAGCAGTGTAATTTTCAGTGCCAATACTGTTTGCCTAATGGTTATCGACCTAATAAAGATCATCGCTTTTTATCGTTAAATGAAATTGACAATGTTGTGTCAACGTTTACTGAACTTGGTGTACATAAAATTCGGCTAACGGGCGGTGAACCGACTTTGCGTCGAGACTTTATTGATATTTTGTCAATAATTTCTGCTTATCCCAGCATCAAACAACTTGCTATCACAACCAATGGTTCACGGTTATTAAAAAATGTGCATTATTGGCAACAAGCAGGACTTAATGCTATTAATATTAGTATTGACAGTTTTTCTCCTTACATTTTTAAACAAATAACAGGCCAAGATAAATTACGTGAGCTGATTCAAGGCGTTGAAAAATCATTAGAAGTAGGTATTAGGAAAGTTAAAATTAATACCGTTTTGATGAAAAATATGAACGACCATCTGGCTGATTATTTAACATGGATTAAAGATCGTTCAGTTGAGTTACGTTTTATAGAATTGATGGAAACAACAGAAAGCCGTGAATTATTTAATCGTTATCATTTAGCTGGACATGTGATGGAATCACAACTTATTGAACAAGGTTGGCAATTACAGTCAAAAGAGGCGTTCTCTGGACCTGCTAAAGTTTATGCGCATAGTGATTATCGAGGTAAGATTGGTCTGATTATGCCGTATTCAAAGGATTTTTGTAAAAGTTGCAATCGATTACGTGTCTCGTCGATCGGTAAATTACATTATTGCTTGTTTGGTGATGCAGCGGTTGATTTACGGGATTTACTACAAAGCTCTGAGCAAAAAGCGCAACTTAAAGCTAGAATTTTATCTTCACTATTAATAAAACCTGAAAAACATTTATTACATACCCACCATTTAGGTATCACACCTAATTTATCTTATATTGGTGGTTAACATACAGTCTTGTTTGGGAATATGATTAATGTCCCAGTGTGATATCGCCCAATCTAATAACGCTTTCTGTGTGGCATCTTGCCAATTTTCGGGTATTTGTTGACCTAAAAATTGTAATGCTTGCACCGTTAATAATTTGGTTTTTTTTATATCAATTGGAGAGGCATGATTTTGCTTCGAGAGTTTATTTCCATGACTATCTAAAGCTAAGGGTAAGTGGCAGTAATTTGGGACTGTAAAATTAAATAATTGATAAAGTGAAATCTGTTTAGCGGTCACAGGTAATAGATCTGCACCACGCACAATTTCGGTTATTCCTTGATAATTATCATCTAATACAACAACTAGATTATAAGCAAATAATCCATCTTTTCGATGAATAATAAAATCTTCTAGTGCATTAATATGATCAATGCTTTGTTGACCTCGAATTTTATCATCAAAAGCGAAAATCGGATGATTTTGCTTTAAACGAATAGCAACGTTATTTAATGCTAAATGTCGCTCACGACAAAATCCATCATAAATATTGTTTTTAAGGCTATGGATCCGTTGTCTGGTACAATCACAATAGTAAGCTTTTTGCTCAGAAATTAATGATGCTAACACTGATCGATAACGTTCACTACAGTTAGACTGATATAAAACTTGATCATCCCAATAAAGATTAAAAGCTTCTAGTGTTTTTAATATTAAAGATGATGCGCTTTTGACTTCCCTTGGGGGATCAATATCTTCAATACGAACAAGCCATTTACCATTGCTGGCCTTGGCTTGTAAGTAGCTACCGAGAGCTGTCACCAACGAACCAAAATGTAATGGTCCAGAAGGTGACGGAGCAAAACGACCAATATATTGCATGGGCGTATAGGATAGAAAGAATAGTTAAATGAGAATCACATACCCATTTGTTTTTCACGAAGTTCAGCTAATGTTTTACAATCGATACATAAATCAGCGGTAGGTCTTGCTTCTAAACGACGGATACCAATTTCAACACCACATGATTCACAATAGCCAAAATCATCGGTTTCAATTTTCTTTAATGTTTTTTCAATTTTTTTGATAAGTTTGCGTTCTCTATCACGCGCTCTTAGTTCTAAACTGAACTCTTCTTCTTGAGTTGCGCGGTCGGCTGGATCTGGGAAATTAGCAGCCTCATCTTGCATATGAGAGACAGTTTTACCCATTTCACCTTGTAATTGTGAAAGCCACGCTTCTAAGATTAGTTTAAAATGTTTCAATTGCTTAGGATTCATATACTCCTCATCTTTTGCCTCTTTATAAGGCTCAAGCCCAGCAATTGATAGCAGACTAAGAGAAGATGTATTTACTTTTTGTTCCTTTTTCACAGCAATCCCCTTAAATACACATTATTTTCAAGCGCTAAACTATAGCAATAAATTAGCCTTTGGCAAATTTTTTTTACTATTTTTTTTGTGCTAAAAGTGCAGAATATTACAACTATATGTTATTAATAAGATTAATTATTCATCCCATTTTTTTAAATTATTCAAAGGACATTTTTTAATTAAATCAAACAGCTTATCGTTATCAGGTAAGATGAGTTCTGGTGAAATATCAAATAAAGGATAGAGTACAAATTCTCTATTTTTCATATGATAATGAGGAATTGTGAGTCTATCGTTGTCTATTATTAAGTCATCGTATAATAATATATCTAAGTCTAATGTCCTTGCTCCCCATCGATTATCTTTGCGTACCCGACCTTGTGATTTTTCTATTGCTTGTAGTTCATCTAATAAAGCTATAGGTTTAAGTGAGGTGGTTAACTTTATAACTGCATTGAGGTAATCATTTTGATCTTGTGGACCGAGCGGTTTACTGCGATAAAATGGTGAAATGTCAGTAACTACGGTATTGGGTAATTGTTTTAGGGCTGCAATAGCTTGATTAGCTTGAGCTAATGGATCGTTAAGATTACTGCCTAAGGCAATATAACATATTGACATAATTGGATGTATTTTTTCGTGATGTTTAAGCATAGAGATATTTTAGCACATATAAAGTGTTATCAAGCTAGATTGCTAAATAATGATTATTTCTAGTTATTAAGATATAGCGATATAATCTTTTAAAAGCATATTTAGTATCCACTATTTGCTCAATATTTATTGAGATTTGTATGAGAGTTTATAATGCATCTAGGTCAACAATTGAGTTTGTTAATAATAAATACACCAATTATTGAGCAACAATCAGTCCTTGAATGTGCAATTAATGGTGTTATTGATTATTTTGCGAGTAGCTTACAGGCATCTAATGAAACTAATGTTCAGCAATTACTGGCTTGGATAAATGATGAAGGTGGCAACAATCGAGCTTGGCTAATTGGTCAAAAAACGTTAGCAACTAGCCGGCAAGCAGCATTATTTAATGGTTTTCAAGCACATTGTTTAGATTATGATGATGTACATATTGATGTACGTGGTCATCCATCAGCGGTTATCTTATCAGCCTTATTTTCTAGTATCCGCTTAGATGATTCATTAACGAGTTTAGATGGTCGTCGTTTTTTAACTGCCTATGTAATAGGTATTGAAGTTATGGCCTTATTGGGACGATGTGTCAATCCTGAACATTATGAAAAAGGTTGGCATACAACAATCACTTTAGGTGGTATTGCCGCAACAGCTGCTATTTGTTATTTATATGATGAACCATTTCTTGCTCAAGCATTAACTTTAGCTGCGACGCAAGCGTCAGGTCTGCGATTAATGATGGGGACACCAATAAAATTTTTGCATGCGGGATTGGCTGCACAACATGCTATACAATCGGTTGAATGGTTAAGAGCTGGGATTTCAGCAGATAAGGATTTTCTTGATGATAACCTCGGTTTTTTATCAATATATGGACAAGGCAATGATAATTTAGATTTAACTGTCTGGGCTAAACCATGGAAAATTGTTGAACCAGGGTTATGGTTTAAGACTTATTCATATTGTTCTGCCGCTTCATATATTGCTGATGCGGGTAAGTTAATTTATAAGCATCCTAAGTTTAATGTAAATAATATTGATTATATTACTCTTTTCTTTGCACCAATTAATAGTGATGCAGCACTGATCTATAAAAAGCCATTATTAGCTGAGCAAGGACGTTTTTCAGCAGAATATATTTTGGCATTGATTTTACTCGGTATACCTATCGATTTTGAACAATTTGCTTCAAAGCCAATAGCTGACAATATCCTACAATTAATCCAAAAAATGCAGCGTAGTTATGATATACAATTAACCTCTCATCCTGATGCATATAATAAGCGCTATGTCGTTATTGAAATAGTATTAAATGATGGACAAAAAATTAGCCAACGACTGGATATTCCTAAAGGATCACCTAAAAATCCTTATAGCCAACAAGAATTGGCCACTAAGTTATTTGGAGCATTGCAAAATGAAATTAAAGCACAACAATTATTGTCTGATATCTATGCTCTAGCCAATGGTATGGATATTAAACAATTACTCATATCGCATTGGAAAATGCTTTGATCTCTACTATAAACAGTTAATTATTTTATAAATATAAGATTAAATTTCAAAATCAATATCATCATTGAGTTGCCGTAAAAAGCGTTGAGTTAACTCGTGTTGTGGGTTATCAATTAATGATTTTGCTGGCCCTTCCTCAACAATAATACCATTAGACATAAAGATGATGCGGTCGGCCACATACTTTGCAAACTCCATTTCATGGGTTACGATTAGCATAGTTATCTTTTCTTTGGCTAGTTTCAGCATCACTTGTAGAACTTCATGAACTCTCTCAGGATCTAACGCAGAAGTTGGTTCATCAAATAATAATACTTTTGGTCTTACAGCTAATGCCCTAGCAATTGCAACACGTTGTTGTTGCCCTCCCGATAATGTTACAGGATATTGATTAGCATAAGCTAACATTCCAACTCGCTCTAACAATGATATTCCGTACTGTTGTGCCTCACTTTTCTTCATTTTCTGTGCAACAATTAATGGATAAGTAATGTTTTCTAAAGCTGTTTTATTTCTAAATAAATTGTAGTGTTGAAAAACCATTGCTGATTGTTTGCGTAAATTGGTCTCTTGCTTATGGTTGTAATGTTCACTATTGAGTATTACTTTATCAATACGAATCGTTCCTGTATTAGGTTTTTCAAGTAAATTAAGACAACGCAATAAGGTTGATTTTCCCGATCCGGAAGGTCCAATAATGGCAACTACTTCACCTTCTTTGATATTAAGATTTATTTCTTTTAAAACTTCATTATTTCCAAATCGTTTTGATAAATGAGATACACTAATCATCATGCTCTCCTTAACGATGATATGGTTTAGTTAGTTTACGTTCTAACTGCTTTTGTAACCATGAATAGGCGACAACAGTTAGCCAGTAAACAATACCGACGGCTAAGTAAGTTTCAAAATAGAGAAAAGAATTAGCAGTTAACATTTTTCCTGCTGCTAATAATTCTTGTACCCCGACAAAAAATGCTACAGAAGAGTCTTTGAGTAGTGAAATAAACATATTCCCCGCATTCGGTAAAGCATTAATCATCGCTTGAGGTAATATAATTCCTTGATAAACCTGAATTGTACTTAATCCTGAGGTTAATCCTGCTTCTTTTTGTCCAAGATCAACCGAAGTTAAGCCAGCACGAAATATCTCGGCTAAATAAGCTGAATATTTTAAACTAAAACAGATAATAGCCGCCGTGGTTGCGCCTACCTGTTTCATAATTGGAAATATTTGTGGTAGGCCATAATAAATAATAAACAGTAAAACGACAGATGGAATTCCACGAAATAAAGAAATAAACAGCGCCAAAAAAGAATCAATTACAATAATTTTATTATTTCTAATCAAAGCAATAGCAAGCCCTAATATAGTGGCAAACACAAATGATGTAATGGCAATAAAAAGTGTAACTGGCAGATAAGGTAATATCTGCGGGAATACACTAAAGAAATAGTTTATATTAAAATTCATGAGGTAATATCTTCACCAAAATATTTAATTGAAAGATTTTTCAATGTTCCATTAACACGTAATTTTTCGATGGCTTGGTTAAATTTTTCTCGTAAAGCTTTACCTTTTTCATCCTTACTAAATGGGAAGGCAACTTGTTCAATAGTAATTGGTTCGCCCACTAATTTGAATGGTAGATTTTTTCGTTTAATTTCTGCCAATAAAATTGGTTTTGAATTGACATAACCATCGACTCTTTGAAATTCTGTATCATGCATTGCACCATCTCGAGTTTCATAGGTTTTGATCGTAATTTCGTTATTAGGAAATGCTTTTTTAAGATTATTAATATGGTTTGAACCAAGTACCCCTGCAATAGTTTTACCATTAAAATCAGTTAACTGATTAATATTGTTATTATCTTTGTGTGTAACAATTTGACTACCATAAAAACTATACGGCTGAGAAAAATCATATTTAGCTTGACGAGTTGGTGTAACTGCCACCGCATTTGCTACCGTATCTAAACGACCTGAGTCAAATTGGCCCATTAATCCACCAAATTCAGCAATTACCCATTCAACTTTAAAACCTAACTCATTGGCAATTGCTTCTGTGACTTCGACATCAAATCCAACTAACTTTCCATCTTGTTTATAACCATTCGGGTAACTTTGACCGGTTGAGCCTACTTTTATAATGTTTTGTTCCGCCGCCTGATTGTTTGATTGATTATCACAACCACTCAGGGTAATTAATAAAATAGCAGAAAACCATGTTATTATTTTTTTCATTATTGATGACTCCTCTTTTTCCATTCGGAATAGTTTTTGTGATTTAATATTTTTTCAAAATAAAGGGTAGTGTGATCACTGGTTAAATTTACTTGCCCTATTTGTTGATATCCTCTTTTGCGATATATATTGGCTAGCCATGGATGATTGGCTGCTGTACCTAAAGTTACGGCGGGAACCTTAAGTTGGTTAATTAAAACTTCTTTTTCAACCCAATCCCATAAAGCATTACCATAGCCTTGTCCTTTATAAATTGGATCTGTTGCAAACCAGCCTAAATGTGGTAATCCATAAGGTCCTGGGTTATTTCCCCATGGAAAACGTATGCTTAAGGTTGATATTAATTTATTGTCCTTTTCTATTATATAAACTGCATTCGAATCAATATGATGAATTATTTCTTCAGGTCCGACAGTAGCTGCTGCAAAATGAATGCCTAACTGTGACGTAGCTTGATATGCTCGGTGCAATAATTGTTGATATGCTGGAATATCGGAACAGCTGATTAAGCGAAAATTCATAATAATACTCCGCTTTGTTCCGCATATTTGATTACTTGGTCGACTTTTTGTGGTGCAGACCCAAGATAATTAATTGGATTTAACCAATTATCAAGTTCAGACTCGGTAAATTGTTCACTTAAACGTGGATCATCCAATAGGAGTGATTTAAATGGTCGGTTTTGTTCAAATGCTTGCATAGCATTTTCATAAATTAAATGGTGAGCAGTTTGTTTCCCTAATCGCTTGCCAATTTCGAACATTATTTTTTCTGATAACAGTAAGCCATTTTGTTTTTTTAAATTAGCTAACATTTGATCAGCATTGACTTTTAGTCCTTTTAAAACAGCTAAAGCGGTTTGAAGTTGTGCTGAAATATAAAGATTAATTTCTGGCAGGGCAATCCATTCTGCTCGCCAGCTCATAGCATCACGTTCATGTTCAACTTTCATTGATTCATGAATAAGTGCCACACTTTTTAATAAAGGCGCGGTAAGACTAGCTAAACCTTCTAAGGCTGCTGGATTACGCTTATGTGGCATGGTAGTTGAGCCAATTTTACCATCTGAAAAGGGTTCTTCCACTTCATTAATTTCCGTTCGCATAAGGTTGTAAAATTCGTTACCAATTTTGCCAAGCGAACCGCTAATAAGAGCAATAACTGATGCGTATTCAGAAAAACGATCTCGTGCAGATTGCCAACCAATATTGGGTGTATTTAGTCCAAGTGAAGTTAATGCACGATTTTCCACTTGTGGACCCAATTCACCCATTGATGCATAAGTACAAATAGCTCCGCTAATATTGCCGACTAAAACTCTTTGTTTTATTTCAGATAAACGTTGTAAATGACGAACAAACTCGTCTAACCAAACCGCTAATTTAAAACCAAATGTCGTCGGTAATGCTTGCATACCATGGGTGCGGCCTACCATCGGTAAAAATTGATATTTTTTTGCTAACCGTTTGAGTTCATTTGCGATCAGTTTGGTATCACGTTCAATTATTGCAAATGATTGTTTTAGTTGTAAGACTGTCGCCGTATCAACAATATCTTGGGTCGTTGCACCATAATGAATAAATTGACCCGCTTCACCCACTTGTTTCTGCAGTGCATTAATGGTTGACATTAAGGAGTGTTTGGCTTTAGCTGCTTCATCGGCTATTTGTTCAATAGATAGTTGAGATGCATCGGCTTTTTCAATAATTGCATCGGCAACCTCGCGTGGAATCACACCTAGTTCACCTTGTGCCTGCGCTAGGGCGACCTCAACTTGTATTTGTTTTTCTAAACGATGTTGTTCTGACCAAATGGCGCGCATTTCACTCGTGCCAAAATTATTACCTAAAATCAAAAAATCTATAACGTGTGATGCCACTAAATCACCCTCAATAATTATTCTCTACTCTGTTTAATAATTATTCATAATAATTCAATCATCGTCTAATAATCAGTTTGTCTATTGATATAACAAAAAGGAATAAAAACGTTGAGTTTTAGCTCATTTTGGTTTCAACCGAACCATTATTGCTAATCATTGATGAACTGATTGGATTTTGGTGTGATACTCCATATCAATTTATATATTTGCTATCAGACGACTACTTAAGTGGGGATTTATAAAAGTGAATAAAAATAAGAATTAGACTTTATATAATTAAAAGATAATCGACAATTATTTTTGTTAGCTCAGTATGTTTAACTTCATTTTGTTACACTTATTTATCTTTGCATTAAAATAATTTAGCACGGATAATATTCAGGTTACTGCTTGATGAATCGGTAAATAGTATGATTCACTGTTTTTGATGATGATTCTTGACAGCAATAGAATAGACGATATTGCTGTCATACTTAGTTCTATGATGCAATATGCAATTCTAATTTTGCTTTCCAGTTTCTGGCATCATTGCCATTTTTTATCGGAATTGAAATTCTTGGCATATTAAAATCATTGGTAAAAAGTATTAAACTATAATGCTCTTTTTCTTTATAATGCGTTTTTGCTGAATTTCTATTACCCTCTGTTTTAGCTACCGTTTTTGTCGTTACTTCCAGTTCAACATTTCTGAAAAAATCATGAGGAACGCTAGCATATATATTTGCTACTGGATTCACAAAATAAAAAGTCTTACTATTGGGATAATATATAACAGAAGTTGCATTTATTTTTCCTATAGTAAGATCAGGCGTCCAACTCATATTTAAATTTTTTGCTAAAAATTTTATTTTATTTGAGTTTTTTAGATTTACATAAATACTAAGTATGAAAGTCACGACAAAAATCACAAAGAAAAGATAACCGATATTCCTTAGTATATTTGAACTAACAAAGAGATTAACGAATAATATAATTAGAGATATAAAAAAATAAAAAAAATTTGCGTTAATTAAACCAATAATTATCGAACCCGCATTTAAAACTGAGCGTAAATCTTTACTAATCATTTTACAATCCTTGATGCTTTAAATAAAAAATGCCTATATATCATGATACAGCCCTTACAACTACAAATTAAATCATCCAAAATTTTGCTAATAATATTTTTATAACACTTCAACTATTGATTCACAAAGTCTAGACATATTATCAATAGTCATTCCCGCAACATTGATACGACCTGAATTGACCATATAGATGCCATACTCATCACGCAATTTTATTACCTGTTCTTCACTTAAACCACTAAATGAGAACATACCATTTTGTTTAGCAATAAAGCTGAAGTCTTGGTTAGCACTTTTATCTTGTAGTGTTTTTACAAATAACTGTCGCATACGATGAATTCGTTGTCGCATACTGGTTAATTCGTCAATCCACTCTTCTTTTAGCTCATCATTATTTAAAATATAAGAGACAATTTTGGCGCCATGTGCTGGTGGATTAGAGTAATTGGCTCTAATAATAGTTTTTACTTGACTAAATGCTCGATCGGCAATTTCGCTATCAGCAGCAATTAAAGTAAATGCCCCAACACGTTCATTATAAAGTCCAAAGTTTTTTGAGTAAGAACTAGCAATTAGGAGTTCTGGTTGGTTATTGGCAAATAGTCTAAGTCCATATACATCTTCTTCTATTCCTTGTCCAAATCCTTGATAAGCTAAGTCGAATAGTGGTAACCAACCGTTTTTTAACGCTAATTCCGAAATAGCTTGCCATTGTTCAGGCGTTGGATCGATACCAGTTGGGTTGTGGCAGCAGCCATGAAATAGTACCGCATCACCAGCGACAACTTGACTTAAATCAGTCATTAAACCATCAAAATCTAGGTCTCGCGTTAATGAATTGTAGTAACGATATTCACGAACTTCTAAGCCTGCGGTTTGAAATACGCTACGATGATTAGGCCAAGATGGATTACTTATCCATACTCGTTTTACTTTGGTACGTCGAGATAAAAAATCAGCCATAATTCGTAATGCACCAGTGCCTCCAGGTGCTTGAGCTGTTCTAGCTCGTTGATTTTCAGTACCAAATAGTAGAATTTGGGTAGCATTATTAAATGAGTTAAGACCATCAATTGGTAAATAACTTTTTGTGATTTCATCATTTAAAATCAGATGCTCAGCTTTTTTTACACTTTCTAAAATAGGTGTTTTGGTCGTCTCGTCTTTATAAACACCAACACTTAAATTGATTTTGTTAGTGCGTTCGTCCTTGTTATAAAGATCCGCTAAACCTAAAATGGGATCTGCAGGCGCTGCTAATAAATATTCAAACATAATATACCTATTTCTTTTTTTGAGCTTCAATGCATTATATACACATTGTTTGGCAAGTTACAATTTCGTTAACAATCAGGCTTCAAAGCAATAATTTTACCACTATGGGTGTTTTCAAATACAAATTGTTAACTTTCAATTTCAAGTTTTTCAAGAAATGATTTTAAATCAGGTGCTAATGTGATTAATTGTCCTGTTATTAAATCTTCTTTAACAATTTCAGCAGTTAAATTATTTATTGCAATAATTTCAGTGTCCTTATTAGTTGAGCCAATAAAAAGAGTCGGTTGGCGTTTTAATTTTTTTTGCTGTGATAAATGCGCAATTAAATTTTGCTCTAAATTAGAGAAGTCGTCATCACTCCATGGTTGAAGTAAAATTACATCAATATCGGCAAACTTTGCAGCCATATTAGCCGCATATTGTGTCCCATAATAAATATGAGCGCTTTGATGTATTTTTATATTAATTACTTGTTCAACGATGGTTAAATTTCTTGGTGGAATAAGTAAATAAGGCTGCCAATAAACAGTAAGATTTTCGGTTTTTATAATACAAGGAGAAGGTAATGAATGTAACTCTTCACTTTGGGGTACACCATCAAATTGAGCAATCCAACGATGGGTAAAATCAATTAAGGCAATTTTTTCAGGTAATTCCATAGATAAATATTTGTTCATTTTGTAAGCAAATCTAAATTATATTATACGGATAAAATTGGGATATGCACCTGTGTTAATGTTAGGTTTGTAAATTACTAAAATAGGTCATAAAACTATCAGTAATGATGTAGAAAATTTAGACAAAATCAAATTTAGAAAACTAGCGACTAATGCTGCATTTTATTATACTTTTAGCCTATTTTATTGAGCGTTTAAAATTAATACTTAATTGTTTATAAAATAATCACTTTAATTTACTTGCTATCCTCTGCTGAAACGTGAATAATAGACAAGGATAATTTATCCTTGTAATGCAGCAATGGCGTTAGACATTACAGTTTGTCAAAATAAAATAGCGTAAGTAGAATTATTATAATTAATTAATATGTTTATTTTAAACAATCATATAAAGATTTAGTGGTTTGTTAAATTGTAGAAATTTGCAAACTCATCATTGAAATAATATCAATAATTGTATGTTTAGTGGTGTTCAAAAAGTATATAAGTGTTTTGAATGTAATATTACCTCTAAAAATGTATTGATGTTGTATATACGGATTTCACATAAAATAATAACAAAAATAACATAAATAAAATAATGAAATACTGTATACAAAATATTAAGTTAAGTACTATTGTTTATCATTGTTAAAATAAGCATTTATTAATAATAAGATTCTACCTACAGTTAATTTAGATTAATGAAGAGTGTAGAATAATGAAAAGAATGCTAATCAATGCAACCCAGCAAGAAGAGCTGCGAGTTGCCCTTGTTGATGGCCAACGCTTGTATGATTTAGATATCGAAAGCCTTGGTCACGAACAAAAAAAAGCCAATATATATAAAGGCAAAATCACTAAAATCAACCCTAGTTTAGAAGCCGCTTTTGTTTCATATGGTGGTGAGCGAGATGGTTTTTTACCATTAAAAGAGATCGCAGAAAGCTATTTCCCTTCAAATATTTCTGGCCGGCGTAGTATTAAACATCTGCAAGAAGGCCAAGAAGTCCTTATCCAAATTGAAAAAGAGATTCGTGGTAAAAAAGGTGCTGCTTTAACGACTTATATTAGTTTAGCTGGTAGCTATTTAGTTTTAATGCCAAATGACCCAAGAGCAGGTGGGGTTTCGCGCCGTATTGAGGGAGAAGAGCGTGCAGATCTAAAAAGAGTTATCGATGCGCTAGAAAAACCAAAGGGCATGGGTGTAATAGCTAGAACAGCGGGTGTGGGTAAAAGCCAAGAAGAGTTACAACAGGATTTAAATGCGTTAGTTAATTATTGGACAGCGATTCAAAATGAGTCAAAAAATCATCCAGCA
The DNA here is from genome assembly GCF_026536935.1 of Gilliamella sp. B3127. Classification (NCBI taxonomy): domain Bacteria; kingdom Pseudomonadati; phylum Pseudomonadota; class Gammaproteobacteria; order Orbales; family Orbaceae; genus Gilliamella; species Gilliamella sp. B3127. The sequence continues at coordinate 52,359 of NZ_JAFNNI010000008.1, read as the reverse complement.
CCAAGCTTAATTCATAAAGAAAGTGACATTATTACTCGAGCATTTCGTGATTATTTACGTGATGATGTGGGTGATATTCTTATTGATAATCCTAAAGTACTGGAAATTGCAAAAAAACGATTAGCTGATTTAGGTCGTGTTGAGTATGTTAGTCGTCTTAAACTTTATGAAGGTGATGTACCATTATTTAATCATTTTCAAATCGAAGGTCAGATTGAATCGGCATTCCAACGGGAAGTTCGCTTACCATCTGGTGGTTCGATTGTTATTGATGCAACTGAAGCATTAACTGCGATCGATATTAACTCAGCTAAATCTATTCGTGGTAGCGATATTGAAGAGACTGCATTTAATACTAATCTTGAAGCGGCAGAAGAGATTGCTCGCCAATTGCGATTACGTGATTTAGGTGGCTTGATTGTCATCGACTTTATTGATATGACGCCAATTCGTAATCAACGTGAAGTGGAAAATCGCTTAAAAGAAGCGATGAAAACCGATCGAGCAAGAATCCAAACCACTCGTATTTCCCGTTTTGGTTTGCTCGAAATGTCTCGTCAACGTTTAAGCCCATCTCTACGTGAAGCAACTCATCATATATGTCCTCGTTGTCAAGGAACAGGTACAGTTCGTGATAATAATTCATTATCACTTTCAATTCTTCGCTTAATTCAAGAAGAGGCGATGAAAGATAATACGGTTCAAATTGATGTGATTGTGCCAGTACCAATTGCTAGCTATTTGCTTAACGAAAAGCGTCGTGCGATTAATAATATCGAAAGAATGCATCCGGATGTTAAAATCGTCATTGCTGGTGATGAAGAAATGGAAACACCACTTTATAAAGTGATTCGTAAACGTAGTGGTGAAGAGACAGATGTATTAAGCTACAATTTACCTAAACTAATCCGTGAGCTTGAAGAGGAAGAAGAAGATCAAGTCGCTGAATTAGTGGTAGAGCAAGCTGTATTATCAGGTCCTAAAGTAGAAGCGAGTAAAGCATCTAAAGCGAAAAGTGAACCGAAAAAAGTTGAAAAATCTAGTGGCTTATTTGGTGGTTTATTTAAGAAAATTCGTCAGTTATTTGTTTCTGAAAAGGTAGAACCTAAACCAGAAGTTAAGCCTCAATCAAATAAAAAACGAGATAATCAACGCTCAAATAATAGACGTCAGCGTAATAATCGTAACAATTCAGCTGCAAATAATAATGTTGCAACTGATGAAGTTAAAGAGACTACACGCTCTAATCGGCGTACAAAACAAAATAATAATTCATCTAATGCTGCGAATAATATAAAAGCTGATAAAGTCGTTAATGAGGCGGCACAACCACCTAAGCAAAAAGAAGCGAAACCAAGACGTCAACAGCGTGCATTAACGAAGAGTGTTCGTGTTAAAAATAGTGATGTACCTGCTCAAGCTGAAAAAGTGTGTATCCCTACTTTATTATTGCCAGTTATTGTTCCTGAAACAGGCGATAATGCTGTAACTAACGATTCACAACCGAAGCGTCAACGAAGAACATCTCGTCATTTGCGTATGAATACACCACGGACTAAACGACGCGGTAAAAATAGCGAATTAAAACAGTCTGCAATGCCATTGCAATTTGCTGCTGCGTCATTAGAGCTTGCATTAGGCCGTGTATCGGTTGATTATAGTCAAGTTAGCCATGATGAATCGTGTAATGCTGTTCCAGTGATCCCTTCACTTTTATTACCAATTGTAATTAAAGATGATGTAGACATCGCTAAAAACGTAGTTGCTAGTGAATCTCAATCAAATATCACAACTCAAGCAAATATTGAGAAATCACCTACAACTCAGGTAACAACAGAATCTACAGCAGATCCTGCAGCGGGTTATTCATCATCAATAATGACTAAGGCTCCAGCTCCGGACTATGTGGAATCTGATAGTGGAATAAAAACACGAGAAGAGTTGGATTATCGTTATGACGGTAAAGGTAATGCTGGTGGATTAAGTGCTCAAGATCATGCTTATGCCGCAGCAAGTAAACCGGTCATACCTGAATAGCAGATAACGAAAACAACAGTGATAGATATCACTGTTGTTTTTACTCATAATAAAGATAAACAATGATTATCTATATTTTAAAAAAAATAGTGACGTTTTCATTTATTATCTGCGTACTTGCTCAGATCAGCTTTTGTCTGGTCTATTTTGATCCTCAATCTATTTTTAATGATTTAACTTTTGTTGATGCCTATAATGCTTTTTTTAAACAATTACTACAAGGTCAATTTAGGTTAGTATCAGGTGAAACTTTGCCATTTTTAGATACCTTATTAACAACGTTTGAACTTTGTATTTTAGCATTGCTTGTAGCTTTACTTATTGGATTACCTTTGGGTATTTTTCTAGGTTTAAGTAATATAAATTGGTTGAATACTACCATTCGTTTAGGCTGTTTAATCTTTTATTCTTGCCCGATTGTTATGCTCGCAACAATTGTAATGTTTTATCTTTCCTCGACAATGCCGATTTCAATGAACTTTGATATCGCACCATCAGTAACCGGAAGTTCTTTGCTAGATATTTTAATTTCATCAAGGCCAGATAAATTCACTGCATTGTTAGATCAGCTTCACTATTTACTTTTGCCAACAATTATTTTAGCTATTCAACCAAGTATTATGACCATTCAACTAGTTAGTGAAAATGTCAAAAATACTTCAAGACAAAATTATATTAAAATGGCAATTATCCGGGAACGTTCACCGTTTAAAGTGTTACGTCGACATTTATTACCAAATTCAATTCCGGTAACAATTCCACAATTGACATATAACACCACGACTTTATTATTTTTAACTATGGTTATTGAAATTTTATTCAATCGAGTTGGTTTAGGCCAATGGGTGATGATGGCTTATCGTAACCATAATTATTTTATTATTGCGATAGCAATTCTTGCGTGTGGAACAGTAATTAGTTTATTGACTTTATTAGGTGAGATAACAGCTATCGCTATTTATCCATTACGTCATAAGGAACATTATGTCTAGGATAATTTTGTTAGGTAAGCGAATAAATTCATGTTTCCAAAGACTTCATAGCAATTTATATCTGATCATAAGTTTTTATGGGGTTTTAGCAATTGCTTTTATTGCATTATCAACCAAATGGCTTTTTCATGCTCACTTGAACCCTATCTATGCAACTTCATTGCCTCCTGCTTGGTGGCCTAATGGAGATATTAATCACATATTAGGAACAACTGATCAAGGGCAAGATATTTTTGATTACTTATTAATTGGTTATCGGTCAACCATTTCAATGACTTTAAAAGCGGTTTTTTATGTCATCATAATCGGTGGAGTGATTAACTATTTAATGTTTTTTGTTTCATTTATTAGGCCTTTTATTTTATTTATTTTTAGATTTTTTATGGTCGTTCCGCCATTACTTGGTGTAATTGTTATTAGCTTGTTATTGGAAGATGATATTACCAATATTTTAATTGTGATTGGTTTATCCTATTCACCGCGCTTCATTTATAATATCCATCAACGTGTTATTAAGGAATGGAATAAAACCTATATTACTGCGTATCGACTCGATGGATTATCCTCATTTTCTATCTTAAATCATTATATTATCCCTAATATTTTACCCGTTTATTTGGCTGAAATTGTTTCATTATTTGGTTCAGTTATTTTAGCGATAACAACAATTACCTTTTTGGGTTTTGCTAATGATTTTTCTCGGCCAGATTTAGGCATGATGATGTTTAAGATGAAAGATATGATGGATGTTAATTTGCTTGCTTTTTTAGCTCCGGGTATTGCTGTGTCTACTACAATTACTTTGGTTTATTTATTCAATTTTGGATTATTTGGCCAGCGAGTAGGACATTAATTATGGCATTATTAGACATTCGTAATTTAACTATTGAGTTTATTACTCCTGATGGCCTTTTACGCGCAATTGACCGCGTGAATTTGAAGCTGTCTGAAGGCGAAATTCGAGGTCTAGTTGGCGAGTCTGGTTCTGGTAAAAGCCTTATTGCTAAAGCTATATTGGGTGTGACAAATCATAATTGGAAAATATCTGCTGATCGTTTTCATTTTAATGATATCGATTTACTTAAATTAACACCAAAACAACGTCGAAAAGTCATCAGTGACCATATTTCGATGATTTTCCAAGAACCGCAGTCTTGCTTGGATCCCTCAATGAAAATAGGGCAACAGTTAATCGAGGCTATCCCACGAAGAACCTTTAAAGGACATTGGTGGCAGCGTCTATTTTGGCGTAAACATCGAGCTGTTGAATTATTACATCGCGTTGGAATTAAAGATCATAAAGAAATCCTTAAATCATATCCTTTTGAATTAACGGAAGGTGAATGTCAAAAAGTGATGATTGCAATTGCATTAGCAAACCAACCTAAGTTACTTATTGCAGATGAACCAACTAATGCTATGGAAGCAACAACTGAAGCGCAAATCTTCAGGTTATTAGCGAGTATGAATCAGAATATGGGGACGACTATTTTACTTATTAGCCATGATTTACAAATGGTTACTCGCTGGACAGATCGTATCAATGTCCTTTATTGTGGACAAACCGTTGAGGTTGCGGATAGTGAAGATTTAATAAAATCGCCTTATCATCCTTATACTCAGGCATTGATTTATGCTATACCTGATTTTGGTAAAGCCATGCCACATAAAAGTCCATTGAACACGTTACCAGGGGTTATCCCTTCATTGGAGCATTTACCTATTGGTTGTCGATTAGGGCCACGATGCCCTTATGCTCAAAAAAAATGTATTCAAGCACCTGAACTTATTCTTATAAAAGATCATTCTGTGGCTTGCCATTTCCCATTAAATACTGATGAGTAAATACAGGAATAGTTAATGAACCCAATATTAAAAGTCCGAAATTTATCAAAACGATTTAAAATTCCTAAAGGGCTCTTTGGTCATTTACAAATTGATGCCGTTAAACCATTATCGTTCTCGCTCAACGAAGGTAAAACACTTGCCATTATAGGGCAAAATGGTTCAGGAAAATCGACACTAGCCAAAATGCTGGTGGGTATGATAAAACCAGATAGTGGGGATATTTGGATTGACGGTAATAAAGTTGAATATGGTGATTTTGTTCATCGGTCACAACTTATTAGAATGATTTTTCAACATGTTGAAAGCTCTTTTGACCCAAGACTTCGTATTGGTCAATTACTTGAAATTCCACTTAAACGCAATAGCAATTATAGCGCTCTTGAACGTGAAAAATTGATTAGTGATGTTTTAAAACAAGTAGGGTTACTGCCTGAACATGCTTCTTATTATCCATCAGTGATGGCAGCAGGGCAAAAACAACGCGTCGCATTGGCTAGGGCCTTAATTCTGAAACCCAAAGTTATTATTCTCGATGAAGCTTTAGCTGCGTTAGATATTTCAATGCGTTCACAGATTGTTAATTTGATGTTGTCTTTACAAGAAGAACAGAATATTTCTTATGTCTATGTAACTCAAGATATTGGTATGATGAAACATATCAGTGACCAAATTTTAGTTATGCATAATGGTGATTTAGTTGAATATGGTAATACTGCTGAAGTCTTAGCTTCGCCATTAAGCGAAATCACACAAAAACTGATTAATAGCTATTTTGGTGAGGCTTTAACCGCAGATACTTGGCGGACCGATACTCGAATCATTTAAATTTTATTTTTACTATTTATATTACTATCATCACACTTATTTGTTAATTCATATAATCTGCTATTGTTCTGATTTTGTTTAAAATATTATATCTATTTTTTCTAACAAAACGCTCGACAATCTTTCTAAAAAACACTATATTTAGCTATATGGATTTCTAGACGTCTATTTGAAATATTATAAAAAGTAATTAATAGGAGCTTTTAATATGCCTATATGTATTCCAGATTCATTACCGGCAGTAGATGTGTTACGTAATGAAAATGTATTTGTGATGACTTCAACTCGTGCTAATACTCAAGAAATTCGTCCACTAAAGCTTCTCTTCTTAAATTTAATGCCTAAAAAGATCGAAACTGAAAATCAGTTTTTACGTTTGCTTTCCAATTCATCTTTACAAGTCAATATTCAACTCTTGCGTATTGATCAACGTGAATCCAAAAATACCCCTGTAGAGCATTTAAATAGCTTTTATTGTGATTTTGAAGATATTCGTGAGCAGAATTTTGATGGTCTTATCATAACTGGAGCACCATTAGGTAAAGTCGCATTTTCAGATGTAGTGTATTGGCCAAAATTAGCTGAAATAATTACTTGGGCAAAAGATCATGTTACTTCAACAATGTTTGTTTGCTGGGCTGTACAAGCTGCATTAAATGTACTCTATGATATGCCAAAATTTACTCGCTCACAAAAATTGTCAGGCGTCTATCAACATCAAATCATACAACCTAATGCACTTTTAACTCGAGGTTTTGACGATACTTTTTTAGCGCCACATTCACGTAATGCTGATTTTCCAACAGATAAAATTAAAAGTTATACTGATTTGACGATTTTAGCTGAATCAGATTTAACCGGTCCATATTTGATGGCAACTGCTGATAAACGTATGGCTTTTGTAACAGGGCATCCAGAATATGACTCCTTCACCTTAGCTAATGAATATAATCGAGACTTGAAAGCTGGAATAAATCCGGAAATTCCTTACAACTATTTTCCTGAAAATAACCCAAATTTAACGCCAAAAGCCACATGGCGAAGCCATGCTTATTTATTATTTAGTAACTGGCTCAATTATTATGTTTATCAATTAACACCATTTGATTTAACAACTCGCAATTTGACAATTGATTAAATGGGAAAGTAAATAAATTTATAAACTAGATACCTACTGGTAAAAAAGTTTAATTAATTACCAGTAGATAGAATTTTTCAACTAACTTAATTTGAATGGATAAATCCTTATCTTGCATCATGTTATCCATAGTTATATCATGGTTAATAGTGCTATATTAATTAAGGAATAAGTTATGTTAAAGTCAATAGATCCAACTACTACATCCGCTTGGAAGTCCCTTCAAGTTAGTTATCAGAAGCATTGCGATAAGACGATTGCTCAAATTTTAAAAGATGAACCTAAACGAGTTGAAAAGTTAAGTATTCCTTTTGAAGATGAGTTCTTGGTTGATCTGTCTAAAAACCGCATTACTGAGGAGACCTTAAAGCAACTTTATCAGCTTGCTGACGAGTGTGATTTAAGCGGGGCTATTAATGCCATGTACAGTGGTGAAAAAATTAATCGTACCGAAAATCGAGCCGTTTTACATATTGCGCTTCGCAATGTATCAAATTCACCAATTTATGTTGATGGTAAAAATGTTATGGATGACGTCAATGCTGTGCTGGCTAAGATGGAATCCTTTAGTAAAAAAATTATTAGTGGTGAATGGAAAGGCTATACTGGTAAAGCGATTACTGATGTAGTTAATATCGGAATTGGAGGTTCAGATTTAGGACCAGTGATGATTACCGAAGCATTACGCCCTTATAAAAACCATCTAACTATGCACTTTGTTTCTAATGTCGATGGTACTCACATTGTTGAAGCTTTAAAAGGTTTAAATCCAGAAACAACGCTATTTTTAGTTGCATCGAAGACCTTTACAACTCAAGAAACTATGACTAATGCACAAACCGCTCGTCAATGGTTACTTGATGCTGCAAAAGATGATAAAGCTGTTGCGCTTCACTTTGTAGCTTTATCAACCAATGCCAAAGAAGTAGAAAAATTTGGTATTGATACTGCCAATATGTTTGAATTTTGGGATTGGGTTGGTGGTCGTTATTCTTCTTGGTCTGCAATCGGCTTATCAATTGTACTTTCAATTGGTTTTGAAAACTTTAAACAGTTTTTAGCTGGTGGACATGCGATGGATAAACATTTCCAAAGCACACCAATTGAAAAAAATATCCCAACATTACTTGCTTTAATTGGGATTTGGTACAATAACTTCTATGGTGCAGAAACCGAGGCAATTCTACCTTATGATCAATATATGCATCGCTTTGCAGCTTATTTTCAGCAAGGGAATATGGAATCAAATGGTAAAAGTGTTGATCGTAATGGCAACAAGACTACTTATACTACAGGTCCTATTATTTGGGGTGAACCAGGGACAAATGGTCAACATGCGTTTTATCAATTAATTCACCAAGGTACTAAACTTATTCCTTGTGATTTTATTGCACCGGCAATTAGTCATAATCCAGTTGGCGATCATCATCCTAAATTGCTTTCTAACTTTTTTGCTCAAACAGAAGCTTTAGCTTTTGGTAAGACTGCTCAACAAGTAGAACAAGAGTTTCTTGCTGCTGGTAAAAAGCTTGAAGAAGTTAAATTTATTGTTCCATTTAAAGTTTTTGAAGGCAATAAACCGACTAACTCTATTTTAGTGAAAAAAATTACACCGTACACTTTAGGCGCATTAGTGGCGATGTATGAGCACAAAATCTTCACGCAAGGCGTTATTTTAAATATCTTTAGCTTCGATCAGTGGGGGGTTGAATTGGGTAAACAGTTAGCTGGTCGCATTTTACCTGAACTTGCTGATGATAAACCAGTCAGCTCGCATGATGAATCAACCAACAGCTTGATTAATCAATACAAAAAATGGCGTTAAACGAATTATTTGAACTCTATGTTTGATTATTTTCAATAAAAAACCTTCAGTGAAAACTGAAGGTTTTTTTTATGAGTAGTAACGTTGTGCGATGTTATTTTTTAACACGCATAATTGGTGTTTTACCTGCTTCAACTGAGCCGGATAACTTAGTTAATTCAACAACAGTTTCCATATTAGATATCACGACTGGTGTTAACACTGATTTGGCTTTACTTTCAAGTAAAGGCAGATCGATTTCGATGATGGTATCTCCAATTTTAACTTGTTGTCCTTCTTCGGCAACTCGTGTAAAACCTTCACCTTTTAATTCTACCGTATCTATACCGAAATGAACAAAAAGTTCGATACCTTCATCTGATTCAATAGCAAATGCATGATTGGTTTCAAAAATTTTACCAATTTTACCATTTAATGGTGCTACAATTTTATTACCAGAAGGTTTTATAGCAACACCATCACCAACGATTTTTTCTGCAAAAACTACATCTGGCACATCTTCGATCTTAACGATTTCACCACTAAGAGGTGCAATAATTTCGATGCTGTTTTTGTTATCATCAGATACAAATTGCTTTATTTTATCGAATAAACCCATCATTGCCTCCTAACAAATTTGCTTTTCAGCAGTATATTTTTCAATTAAATCGGTTATTTCTTTAGCTGTTGCTTTTTCAAGAACAGTATCAGCAAATTTCTTCGCTTCTTCATAATTAGTATTACGAATTAATTTTTTGATTTTAGGAATTGATACCGCACTCATACTGAACTCATCAAGCCCCATACCTAGTAATAAAATTGTTGCTCTTTCATCACCAGCAAGCTCTCCACACATTCCTGTCCATTTACCTTCTTTGTGAGAAGCATCGATTACATTTTTAATCAATGTTAATACTGATGGTGAAAGTGGATTATAAAGATGTGAAATAAGCTCATTACCACGGTCAACAGCAAGTGTATATTGGGTTAAATCGTTAGTTCCAATACTAAAGAAATCAACTTCTTTAGCTAAATGTCTAGCAATAACCGCAGCGGCTGGTGTTTCGATCATCACACCAATTTCAATGCTTTTATCGAATGCTTTACCTTCAGATGTTAATTGTTCTTTAAGGATATTAATTTCAGATTTTAGAATACGAATTTCTTCTACCGAAATAATCATTGGGAACATAATACGCAATTTACCAAATGCAGAAGCACGTAAGATTGCTCGTAACTGTGCATGTAGTATTTCTTTACGATCTAAACAGATACGAATTGCACGCCAACCTAAGAATGGATTTTCTTCTTTTGGTAAATGCATATATGGTACATCTTTGTCACCACCGATATCCATTGTACGAACAATAACTGATAGGCCATTAGTTGATTCAGCAACTTCTTTATATGCTTTGAATTGTTCATCTTCATTAGGATAAGCTTCACGATCCATGAATAAGAATTCTGTACGATAAAGCCCAACACCTTCATAACCATTACGATCTGCACCAGCAATATCACGAACAGTACCAATATTTGCACAAATTTCAACTTGATGACCATCAAGTGTTACAGCGGGTAGATCTTTTAATTTTGCTAACTCTTCTTTATCAGCAAGATATTTTGTTTGTACTTGTTTTAGTTTTTCTTGAGTTGCATGATCTGGATTAATGTAGATAGCATTGTTGATTGCATCTAAAATAACAAAATCACCTTGTTTGATTTCTTGTGTCGCATTAGATGTCCCCACGATTGCTGGAATTTCTAATGAACGGGCCATGATTGATGTATGTGAAGTGCGCCCTCCCGCATCAGTGATGAAACCTAACACCATATCTAAATTTAATTGAGCAGTTTCAGACGGTGTTAAATCAGTCGCAACTAAAATACAAGGTTGGCTAATAGCACTTAGATCAACAATTTCGATGCCTAAAATATTTTTTAGCAGTCGTTTACCAATATCACGGATATCGGCAGCACGTTCTTTTAGATATTCATCATCTAAATTTTCTAACTCTTTTGCTTGGGTTTCAAATACAGATTGGACAGCTGCGTCAGCACTTGAGTGTTTACTTTTAATGCGTGAAATAACTTCTTGTTCAAGATCTTCATCTTCAAGAAGCATGATATGACCTTCAAAAATAGCAGCTTTATCCTCACCTAAAGTGGTTTTAGCTCGTTCCATGATCGCATGTAATTGTTCGCTTGATTTTTCACGTGCTTCTTTAAAACGATCAATTTCAGCGTCAATTTTGTTATCAAGAATTTGCCTATTATTTATAACAATAGGTTCTTCTTTTAATAATAGCGCTTTTGCAAAAGCGATACCTGGGGAAACAAGTATACCTGATACCATAACATTTAATCCTTATCTAATATTAAAACCGTTCAACGCTAACATGGGAGTATTATTCCAATTCAGGAATTAATTTTACTAAATGAGTTACTGCTTCTTTTTCATCTTCACCTTCGGCTGAAATAGTAATAGTTGTACCTTGAGTTAAGCCTAATGTTTGTAATTTGAATAAGCTTTTAGCACTTGCACTTTTTCCATTTGATGTGACAGTAATTTCAGAATTGAAGTTTTTAGCTTCCTTTACAAATTGTGCAGCAGGGCGGGTGTGAAGACCGTTCGATGCAGTAATGGTTACATCTTGCTTGTACATAATTATTTTACTCCCAAAAATATATTTGTTCATGCGACAATATAAATAAAAACAGCTTGAAAGGCTAGTAAGATTTCACGGATATGTGACAATTAGTCAATCTTATTAGCGATACTTTACAAAGTAAGCTGAAATATTTATTAATATCGGTAAATTCGAGTGACTCTATCACTACATTTTTTAAATTCAACCTGACCGTGAATTCCTCGTTTGATATTTTCAAATACCATCTCTTCACTACCATCTAGTTGTGAGGCACGGATCTCGTCTCGGCAGAAAGCTTCAAACTTATCAAGTTCTTGTTCTCCATTGCCTAACTGATAATCTTTAGGTAAGTCTTGGCTGGTTATATAGGTATTATTCTGTACATCAAGAACAATCACACCTTTATTTTTCAGCCATGAACTACAAGCAGTTAACGATATAACTATATACAGTGATGTTAAAATTAATCTAAAAATGTTCAAAATAATTCCTTTATAAAGCACAATAACCTGTTTATTATTTACAGCTAGGCACAAATTATATACTAATAATGAGTGAAAGTGCAGAGGGATGTATTTTCACTATTATTACAAACTAATAAGGTGGAGTTAATGACTAATACCAAGATTTATGACGAGCTTAATCGTCAACTTATCCAAAATAAAGTTGGCATAACTGCAGCCGAGTTACATGGATTCTTATCTGGCTTATTAGCTGGAGGAAATCATGACGAAAGTTGGAGAGTGTTAGTTCAAGACATGTTGAATGATGGGCAAAAAATAGCTGAACCTTTAAATAAGGAAGTGGAAGAATTATATCATACAACTAAACAACAATTTATTGATGAAGATTTTGAGTTCCAACTTCTACTTGGTGAGCAAGATTTGTTTACACAAATTGACGATTTAGTGGGATGGGTAAATCATTTTTTATTGGGTATTGGTTTAGTTCAACCTAAACTTAATCGAGTCAAAGGTGATGTGGGTGAAGCAATATATGATCTAAGACAAATAGCTAAACTCGGTTATGATGAAGATGAAGATCAGCAAGAGCTGGGCTTTGCATTTGAAGAGATCAAAGAGTACGTTCGCATTACGGCGATGTTATGTTTTGATGAATTTAATGAACCCGATATCACACCAACACTTCACTAATATACGATATTACTGATTATCAAGGTAAACGCTATGATAGATATTCAGACCAAGACAGAACTGCTAGATCGGCGAAATAAATTATTGGCTCAGATGGAGCCAAATAGCATTGCCTTATTTTTTGCTTCACCAGAAGTTAAACGAAGTAATGATACCCACTATCCTTATAGACAAGATAGTGACTTTTGGTATTTTACTTTTTTTGCAGAGCCAGAAGCGCTTTTGGCAATAATTAAGCAACAAGACGGTCAAGGACGATATATTTTATTTAATCGCAAGAAAGATCCTTTAGCCGAAACATGGACTGGCTATCGCTTAGGCCAGCAAGAGGCATTAACAAAGATTTTAGTCGATGAGGCTTATCTTTTCGATGATATAGAGAGTGTTCTACCAAATTTAATAAATGGAAAAAAAGCAATTTATTATGCAGACCAGCTATATGATTATGCTGACGAGATAATTAAGAAAGCAATCAATACATTACGGCAAGGTGCTCGATTTAAACTTTCTGCGCCGAGTACAGTTATTGATTGGCGACCAATTGTTCATGAAATGCGAATGTTTAAGTCTGAATATGAAATGGCTCTTTTACGTAAAGCGTGCGAAATCAGTGCTCAAGCACATATTCGGGCAATGCAAAAATGCCAGGCTAATTGGTATGAATATCAATTAGAAGCTGAAATATTACATGAGTTTGCATGGCATGGCGCTCGATGGCCGTCATATAATACTATTGTAGGCGGAGGTAATAATGGTTGTATATTGCATTATGAAAATAATAGCGACACGCTCAAAGATGGCGATTTAGTCTTAATTGATGCAGGTTGTGAATATCATTATTATGCAGGTGATATTACTCGAACATTTCCGATTAATGGTAAATTTAGTCAAGCACAACTCGAAATATATAACATTGTGTTAACTGCGCAATGTACAGCTATCAAATTATTGAAACCAGGCACCTCAATATCATTAGTTAACCAAAAAATTATTCGGATTATGGTTGAAGGATTAGTTAAGCTTGGAATTATGCAAGGTGATGTTGAAACATTGATTACAAACAAAGCTTATTTAGCATTCTATATGCATGGATTAGGTCACTGGTTAGGTATTGATGTGCATGATGTTGGCAGTGATCGTGATCGCATACTCGCTCCGGGTATGGTCTTAACCGTTGAGCCTGGACTTTATATTAATAAAGATGCTGATGTGCCAGAATGTTATAAAGGTATTGGGATTCGTATCGAAGATAATATTTTGGTTACCGAATCTGGCAACGAAATTTTAACCTCAACGGTACCTAAACAACCGCAGCAAATTGAACTTTTAATGCAAAAGAATAGATAAACTATTTATCAACTAAGCACTAATTGAATTATAAAATTAGTGCTTTTTCAGTTTTTTATTCAATAATGGTTATTGATTGAGGAATGAGTGATTAATTGCTTCCTAAGCTAATTGAACTATCACGATTGAAAACAATTTTTATTTTGAGATCTTTTCCGGCAATCGGCTTATATTTCCACATTTTCATTGCTGAGATAACCGAGCGATTAAAAATATTATTAGGTTGGGCTTCAATAATCCTAATATTTTCAACACGGCCCTCACTAGTTACATCAAACATAGCAACAACATAACCTTCTAAGCGCATATCTAGTGCTCTTCGAGGATATTCTGGTCGATTACGACTAATTGGAGAGGGATTACCAGAATATTGTCGATTATCAGATACTTTAGGAGCTACTGAAGTATTTGCTATATTATCACTTACCACATCTTGTCTAACTTGTTGACGAGATGATTTTTGTGTCGGTGGTTTTTTCTTATTTGGTTTAGGTTTAACAATAACTGGTTTATCTGGCTCTGTTGCTGTTTTTTTTTGTTCTATTTCAGGTGTAGGTTCCGGAATCTTTTCTTCAACGACTTCTGGCTCTACGACTGGTTCTTCAATTGGTTTATTGTCAATGATTTCACTGTTTTTAGCACCTTTGATTTCAGGTGTTTCTTCAACCAATGATTGTTCCGGAGCTGCTAACTGAGTAAGGTCAATCATAACAGCTTTAATTGAATTATCACCTTCATCAACAACGATATTATTTGCAAACAGTGCAGAGCTGAACAATAATCCAAATAAAAATAAATGTGATATTACAGAGATCGATGTATATATATAGGCATCCTTTTGCTTATTAGAAGCAGGTGATTGCGGCTCTTTTTCGTTGTTGATATCTATATCAAAGTTGATCTTCATAACAGTAATTAATGTTCATTTAAGGTGTGTATTCTAAATGAAAATGCTTATCATTTGTAGTATTTTTTTAAATATGATTTAGCAATACTTGTTGCTTAAAAATATTTATCAGATAATAGTAAATAAATATCTCCCATTTGTAGTGGTTAGACTGATGAATAATCCATCGATAAAACAAATACTCGATCTAGTGCAAGATGATTTAGTTAAAGTTAATGAAGCAATACAAGCAGAACTTAGTTCCGATGTTGTACTAATTAATCAATTAGGGAATTACATCATTAGTAGTGGTGGAAAACGGATTCGCCCAGTTATTGCCTTGTTAATAGCTAAAGCGCTTAATTATCAGGGTGATAAACATATTATTACCGCAGCTTTTATCGAATTTATTCACACTGCAACTTTATTGCATGATGATGTTGTTGATGAATCTGATTTACGGCGAGGTAAATCAACCGCTAATGCGCTATTTGGTAATGCGGCAAGTGTCTTAGTTGGTGATTATATTTACACAAGATCTTTCCAAATGATGGTACGCACAGAATCATTCAAAGTATTGAAGATAATGTCAGAAGCAACAAATATTATTGCTGAAGGTGAAGTTCAACAGCTGATAAATTGTAATGATCCTGATATTACTAAAGAGCAATACTTACAAGTTATTTATCGCAAAACAGCAAGACTGTTTGAAGCAACATCGCATTCAGCAGCAGTATTAGCAGGAGCAACACCAGAGCAAGAATTTGCACTGCAAGAGTATGGAAAATACTTGGGTACCGCCTTTCAAATTATTGATGACTTATTAGATTATAGTGCGGATAGTAATCAAAAATTAGGTAAAAATTTGGGTGATGATCTCAATGAAGGTAAACCAACCTTACCATTATTGCATGCAATGCATCATGCTAATTCAGAAGATGCGACATTAATCCGTCAAGCTATCGAGCAAGGTAATGGCAGGCATTTATTAGATCATATTTTAAAAGTTATGCAGTCGTGTGGATCTCTTGAATTTACTTTAAAAACGGCTCAGCAAGAGGCCAATAAAGCATTCAATGTTATTTCAATCTTACCTGATTCCCCTTATAAAAAAGCGCTACAAGATCTGGCTTTACTATCAGTAAAAAGGGATAACTAAACGTGATGTGATATTGAAAAAATATTATTTATACGATTCGTTTAATAATAAAGCTTTTAGCGAAATATCGTAATAATCTTAAATTGATTTTACGTTGCTGTATAAACAAATTGCTTCCCTTAATATGCAATTACTTTAATCTAGGTAGTCATTATGCTCAAAAGATCTTGGCCTGTTTTTTTAATTTTTATTTCGATGATATCAGTGCAAGCAAGTGCTTCATTTGCTAAATACTTGTTTCCTGTACTAGGGCCTGAGGCGATGACAGCATGGCGGTTGTTTTTCTCAGCGATTTTATTGGTAATAATCTTTAAACCTTGGCGTAAAACTATTACTAAGCCAGCCATTAAATATATTATTCTGTATGGTGTCGCTATGGGATGTATGAATTTGGCTTTTTATAATGCCATATCTCGAATCCCAATAGGAATTGCTGTGGCAATAGAGTTAACTGGACCAATTATGGTTGCGATGTTTTCAGGGCGCCGATTAACAGATTTTGTTTGGTTAGCTATTGCGATCATTGGATTGGTGATGTTGCTTCCTATTCATCAGGCTTCTAACGATTTGGATCCTATCGGTATATTACTAGCTTTATGTGCAGGAAGCTGTTGGGCTGGTTATATTGTTTTTGGGCGAAAAGCGGGTGAAATTTATGGTGCCTCAAGTGTTGCGGTAGGTTCGATTATTGCCTCAATATTACTCTTTCCTATTGGTGTATGGCACAGTGGTAGCACCATGTTTTCGATGGATCTGTTGCCTCTCGTTTTTGTCGTTTCATTATTGGCGTCTGCTATTCCATATGGACTGGATATGATCGCTTTGCCACGATTACCCGCACAAACTTTTAGTACTCTGATGAGCTTGTCACCTGTATTTGCTGCGTTTTCTGGATTAATTGTTTTACACGAACAGTTAACTCATTATCAATGGATTGCTATTCTATTTATTATAGTTTCATCGATTGGTACTGTATTAACTATGCAGCGTCCAACTAAAATTAAAGCGCTAAATCGAGAAAATTGAGTTTATTGAAATACTATCGTGTAACTTTGCACGATAGTATTTTATTGAAAGAAAAGCGAAGTAAAATGTTATCTAGGTGGGAAGCCCATGCCTCCACCCATTAGACCTTTCATTTGGCGCATCATCTTCATCATGCCACCACCTTTCATCTTTTTCATCATTTTTTGCATATCTTCAAACTGCTTAAGCAGCTTGTTAACATCTTGCACTTGGGTACCTGAACCATTAGCAATACGGCGTTTGCGTGAGCCTTTGATGATTTCGGGATTAGCTCGTTCTTTTAATGTCATCGAACCAATTATGGCTTCCATCTTGATGGTGATTTTATCATCCATCTGTGCTTTGATATGATCAGGAAGTTGACCAACGCCAGGTAGTTTAGCCAGCATAGCGCCCATTCCACCCATATTACGCATTTGTCGAAGTTGATCTTGGAAGTCATTAAAATCAAACTTATCGCCTTTTTTGAGTTTTTTGGCGATTTTCTCTGCCTTTTCACGATCAACATTACTCTGTAACTCTTCAATTAAAGAGAGTACATCACCCATCCCTAAAATACGTGAAGCGATACGGTCAGGATAAAAAGGTTCTAATGCATCCGTCTTTTCACCCATCCCTAAGAATTTGATTGGTTTACCGGTAATATGACGAATCGATAACGCTGCACCGCCACGAGCATCACCATCCACCTTAGTTAAAATAACCCCGGTCAAAGGTAATGCATCATTAAATGCTTTTGCCGTATTAGCAGCATCTTGCCCGGTCATAGCATCGACCACAAATAACGTTTCAATTGGATTGATTGCATCATGCAGTGCTTTGATTTCATCCATCATCTCGCTATCGACATGTAATCGACCAGCGGTATCGACAATAAGGACATCAAAAAATTGTAATTTAGCATGTGAAATTGCTTTGTTAACAATATCAATAGGTTTTTGATTGATATCTGACGGGAAGAACTCCACATCAATTGCTTTAGCTAGTGTTTCTAACTGTTTTATTGCCGCAGGGCGATAAACGTCGGCAGAGACAACTAATACTTTCTTTTTCTGTTTTTCTTTTAAAAATTTTGCTAGTTTTGCGACGCTGGTAGTTTTACCCGCACCTTGCAAACCTGCCATGAGAATGACGGCTGGAGGCTGGGTGGCTAAGTTAAGTGAACTATTAACTTCACCCATAGCTGTAGTAAGTTCTGCTTGAACGATTTTGATGAATTCTTGGCCTGGTGTTAGGCTTTTATTAACATCTAAACCAACAGCTTTTTGTTTAACTTGGTTAATAAATTCTCGTACCACAGGTAGGGCAACATCAGCCTCAAGTAATGCCATACGGACATCACGTAGGGCATCTTTGATATTATCTTCAGATAAGCGTCCACGCCCACTAATATTGCGAAATGTCTGTGATAAACGGTCAGTTAAATTCTCAAACATGCTAACTCTCAACAAATGAAAAAATTTTCAACTATCATATCAGAAAATTGGCAGAAGTCCCATGATCATAAATTTACCATGACTTGACACCAAATTTGGTTCCTGTTGAAATGAGATGCATAACAAGATGAAAGGAGAAATCATATATGGTAAAAGTTGTTAATACCAACAAAGCACCAGCAGCTATAGGTCCTTATGTTCAAGGTGTTGATTTGGGCAACATGTTATTTGCATCAGGTCAAATTCCAATTAATCCAGCTACAGGTGAGATGCCAAGTTGTGTCAAAGAGCAAACTAAACAAAGTTTAGCGAATGTAAAAGCAATTGTTACTGAGGCAGGATATCAAGTTAAAAATATCGTTAAAACGACGATTTTTTTAGCGGATATGAATGATTTTGCGGATGTGAATAGTGTCTATGAGGCATTTTTTACAGAGAATCAGGCAACATTCCCTGCTCGTTCTTGTGTGCAAGTTGCTCGCATTCCTAAAGATGCGAAAGTTGAAATAGAAGTTATTGCGGTTAAATAATCGACTTATAATTGTTAGCACCGAAAGGTGCTAATGAAGTAAAAAAAGTTGAGGAACGGGGTTTTTGAGGTTTTTTTATTTAAAATCCCTTTTTTGACCATCTATTCTAACGTTTTATATCCAAATCAGTCTTTTAAACGGTCTATTTTATTATCCTAAAATTATTTATATTTAAACTATTATTTAGTGATTGATTGCCAATTAAGTTGGTGCAATAATCTACAATTATCTATTGATATTTACTGATTTAATTAGGTTGGGAAAATGTTTGAAAAAGTAGAGTCGTACGCAGGGGATCCAATATTATCATTAGTCGCTGAATTCAATAATGATAAGCGCGAAAACAAGACCAATTTGAGTATTGGTTATTATTATGATGAAAATAGTGTGGTTCCTCAATTATCGTGTATTAAAACGGCTCGTGACTATATTTATCATCATCAACAAGGCGCACAACTTTATTTGCCGATGAGTGGCTTACCGAGTTATTGTCAGGCAATCCAATCATTGCTTTTTGGTGAAGATAATCCTGCTTTTCAAACGAAGCGGATAGCCACTGTTCAGACATTAGGGGGATCAGGTGCGCTGAAAGTCGGTGCTGACTTTTTATATCGTTATTTCCCTAATTCTCAAGTTTGGGTTAGTGATCCAACTTGGGAGAATCATATTGCCATTTTTAATGGCGCAGGATTTAAGGTAAATAAATATCCCTATTTTGATCCTAAGACTTGTGGCGTGAATTTTGATGCGATGCTTGAAACACTTAATACCTTACCAGCTAAAAGTATTGTGTTATTGCATCCTTGCTGCCATAACCCAACTGGTGCAGAATTAACAAACCAACAATGGGACAAAGTGATTGATGTTTTACAAAACCGAGATCTCATTCCATTTATGGATATCGCTTACCAAGGTTTTGGCGAAAGTATCGAAAGTGATAGTTATGCAATAAAAAAAGTGGCTGATCGAGGATTATGTGGGTTTATCAGTAATTCGTTTTCTAAAACTTTTTCACTTTATGGTGAGCGAGTGGGCGGTTTATCCGTTTTATGTGATAATAACCAAGTGGCTAATCGAGTGTTTGGTCAATTACAAGCAACGGTTCGTCGAAATTATTCTAGTCCTGCCGCTTACGGTGCACAACTTGTATCATACGTATTAAATAATGCTGAACTTAAAGCTTTATGGTTTAAAGAAGTCGAATCAATGCGTAATCGTATTGTTATCATGCGCTCAACATTAGTCGATTTATTAAAAACAGCAGCACCTAAACAGAATTTTGACTACCTACTTAAACAAAGAGGTATGTTTAGTTACACCGGTTTTTCTAAAGAGCAAGTCGCACAACTAAAAGATGATTTCGCTGTTTATTTGGTGGGCAGCGGGAGAATGTGTGTGGCGGGTTTAAATCACCATAATATACATCGTGTAGCAGAAGCATTTGCCACAATCAAATCATAATGTGACTAACTAGAGGAGAATCACATGTTACGTAAAGTATTTATTTTATTGGTAAGTATCGCGATGACAACACTTGTAGTAGGTTGTAACACGGTTAAAGGTGTAGGTAAAGACGTGCAATCTGGCGGTAAAGCTATTACCAATACTGCCGAAGATGTTAGTGAAAAATTGTAAATAATAAATGGGTTTGCTTATAGCTTCTTAAAAGCAAACAAAACCATATGTATCGACTATTTATTTTAGCATTTTTACTTGTAGGGTGTGGTTCGTTGAACTTTCGAACTGCACCTTTAATCATGGATAATTGCCAGTATCAAAATCGTTCTGGTGTTGAATTTAAGTTAAACCAACTTGAATCCAATCTTACACAATATCCCCATATTTATCTTTCACAAAGTCGAGCTAGTCGACACTTACCCATGAGTTATGCTGGCTTAAAAGGCAAATTAACAGGTCAAACTTTTGAGCGAGATTATCCAAAAGAGACTTTTTGGCGTAGTACTAATATATTTGAAAGAGCATCAATGTATGATGATGGTTATGATGATCTTTACATTAGCGCCAAACAGAAAGAAGAACGCGATCGTAAAGCAAAGTTTGTTGTTAAAGAAGCTGTGTTAGAAACGTGTCAAATTGTTTATATTTCCATTGATTCTTTAGCTAAAGACAGTGATAATTCGTCATTAATTAAATTTAATGATTTATCTATTATTCATTAAGGATCTTTATATGACGGATAATCCAAAACTTAAAGGATTAGGTGGCTGGCTTATAGTTGTTGCAATATTCATCGTATTTACGCTTGTACTAAATCTATTCACTATTGGCTTTATTGTAATGACTTTGAAGTTCCATGGGAGTGATTTTATTAATCAAGTTTCTGACCAATATATTCCTAATATTAGTTGGATTTTATCTGTAGAAATAGGTCTAAACGCAATTTTAATTCTTTTTGCTATTTATTTGCTTTATCTTTTTTTTACTAAAAACTATAAATTTCCTTATTATATGCTAGGTTATCTATTCACTTCATGTTCATTTCTTCTTTTGGACCAATATCTTTGTTATCATTATACTAAACTTCCGATCGAATCAAGAGAGATAGCTAAAACAGTAAAACAACTCATTTGGAGCGGTATTTGGGCTGCTTATATATTAAGATCAGAGCGAGTTGTAAATACCTTTGTTGAAGGACAATGTAAAAGTCATAACAATATAATTAATTTATCATTTTATTATTTTATTATTTTAAGGAATTAAAATGCCATTAAATTTTGAATCATCTATTAAAGGAATAGTTAAAAAAGCAGTTATACCTGTTGCTGGTCTTGGCACAAGAATGTTACCTGCAACCAAAGCGATTCCTAAAGAGATGTTACCTGTGGTTGATAAACCACTTATTCAGTATGTTGTCAAAGAGTGTATTGCGGCAGGGATAACTGAAATTATTTTTGTAACGCACTCGTCTAAAAATTCTATAGAAAATCACTTTGACACCAGTTTTGAGCTTGAAGCTATGCTTGAGGCCCGAGTTAAACGTCAACTCTTGCAAGAAGTACAAGGGATTCTGCCCAAAAACGTGACGATTACTAGTGTTCGCCAGGGGTTAGCAAAAGGACTTGGTCATGCTGTGCTTTGTGCTTATCCTTTAGTTGGTGATGAGCCTTTTGCTGTAGTATTACCGGATGTGATTATTGATGAGTATGATAGTGATCTTACTCAAGATAATTTAGCGGCGATGATTAATAATTATCATAACACTAAACATAGCCAAATCATGGTCGAACCTGTGCCAAAAGATCTTGTTTCATCTTATGGTATTGTTGACTGCCGTGGTGAAGAGTTATCTGCAGGTAATGTAACGCAAATGTATAGTGTAGTTGAAAAACCGTCAATAGAAGAAGCGCCATCTAACCAATCAGTTGTTGGTCGTTATGTTTTGTCTGAGAAAATTTGGCCGTTGTTAGCGAAAACACCTTTAGGTGCTGGTGGTGAAATTCAATTAACTGATGCAATTGCAATGTTATTAGAAGAAGATCCAGTTGACGCATACTGTATTAAAGGCCGAAGCCACGACTGTGGTAATAAATTGGGTTATGTACAAACTTTTGTACAATACGCAATGCGTCACAAAAGTTTGGGTGATGATGTTAAAGCATGGTTAAAAACCATTTAATTTTGTTTTTCCGCTGATATAAAAAGACGCCAATTGGCGTCTTTTTGTTAATTAAATTAAACTGAAAATTATCTTTATTGTTAAACTTCAGACTGTTCATTATCCAAAGTCACATTAGGATCATTATAAATATCCATATTCATTAATCCAACTTCATGATCGGTTGCTATTGCTGCGGTCATTGATCCAGATACATTAGCTAACGTTCTGGCCATATCAATGATTGGATCGACGGCTAACACCATACCAATTAATGGGAAGTATTCAGCCATACCCATGCCTGAAAGTACGACAGTCGCTGCGACTGTTGCAGTGCCTGGAATACCTGCGATACCAATTGATCCGATAACTACCACAATGACTAGCATTATATAGAATTGAATATCAGTATTAATGCCTACCATATGAGCAACCATAACCGCGAGTAAGGCTGGGAAAAAGCCAGCGCAGCCATTCATTCCCATTGTACTTCCGAGTGATCCAACTAGATTCGCTGTACCTGTATTGACGCCCATTCTGACGGTCAATGTTGAGATAGTCATCGGTAATGTACCAACAGATGAGCGGCTAGTGAAAGCAAGTAACCATGTGCCAAGTGCTTTTTTGATAAATACGATAGGTGAAATTCCATGAAGCATGACAATCACAATATGCACAACAAGCATTATTATGGTTGCAAGGTAAATCGCTAATACAAAGCTTGATACATCAATAATTGCTGGGATACCGTTTGAAATAATTGTACGAGCAAGTAAAGCAATCACCGCATAAGGCATATATTTAATAACCGTCATGGCAATTGACATGATAATTTTATAAAGCGCTTCAATAAAGGTTTTAAAAAGAGCAATAGGTTGTGGATTCTTTTTTTCCATTCGGTTTGCGGCAAGTCCCATCAATGCTGAAAAGATAACTAAGCCTACAATATTCTCTTTTACCATAGAGCCGATGATATTACTTGGAATAAGATTCACGAAAGTATCAATAATATTGGTATATTGTTTGGCGGTAGCCGTTTTGGTTGATGCTGAACTCAACTCACCTAATGATAGTAAATTTGCTAAAATAATACCGACAATACAAGCGATGGCTGTAGTGAATAGTAACCAAAAAATTCCTCTGAATGCTATTTTCGGCAAATTGTCTTTACCAGAAAAATCAATAATCACTTTTACAATTGAGACAAAAATTAATGGAATCACTAACATGCGTATGAAGGCAATAAAGGCACGACCAAACAAACCATACCATGTTGCTGTTTCTTGCATCCAAACAGTTGAACTTTCTGGAAAACCGGCTGCAGCTTGAATACCTAAACCAATAACAGCACCAAGCACCAATCCGACTAACATTCTAATGGAAAAATTAACTTTTTTGGTTTGCATCGGTCGCATGACGGCAAAAAAGCAAAGCAGTAATAAACCAATCCCGATTATAGTTTGATAATGGGTGATGGATAAGAACTTTTCGAAAAAAGTGCCCTGAAAAATGGCATCTGACATGTTTACCCCCAGCTTTTGGATAAAATTGAATTAATTTTTAATAATCTTTTATGGTTTGGATTAAAACCAAACCACATATTTTGAATTTTAATAATTTTGCAAATATTTGAAATATTTCAATACTATTTAGCAATGCCCCCAGCGATATTTAAAATATCCCATGGTCTTGAAAAAGGTGGTGCATATAAAAAATCCATCATGGCTAATTCATCAATTTTCATATTAGCCCAAATAGCGGTGGCTAAACTATTCGTTCTTAATACAGCACCACTACCCCCAGCAATCTGTCCACCTAATAAAATACGAGTTTCGGCGTGATAAATAAGTTTAGCCGTGACGCTAGTTTGCCCTTCAACATAGTTACTATGATTTTTATCTTTAACTACTACTGTTTTGTATGGGATACCAGCTTTAATAGCTTGTTGTTCGGTTAATCCTGTTCGACCGGCTTCAATATCAAATACTCTTAATGCTGATGTCCCAAGGGTTCCTGGGAATTGATTGTTACCGCCTGCTAAATTGTCACCAACAATTTTACCTAATTTGTTCGCTCCGGTCGCTAATGGAATATAAGTCATTGATTGGCTAACGCGATGATGAAGCGCGACACAGTCGCCTGCAGCATAAATATCAGCTATGTTAGTTTGTCCATAATTATCAACGACAATTGCACCATTACTAAGAGTTTCAATATTGAGATGTTTATAAACTTCGCTATTAGGCTTTACTCCTGTGGCAATAATGACAATGTCGGCGGGATATTTAGCTTTATCGGTGATAACATGAGTAACTTTTTGTTCACCTTCAAAGCCTTGTACTTGCTCTTGTAGATGTAAATCACAATGTTGTTTTAGATTTTCTTCAATTATCTCAGTAAGTTCTGGATCGAAGGCATCGGTCAATACTCTATCATCTAATTGAATTAATTTTACATTTTTATTCAATTTTACTAACGATTCAGTGATTTCTAGCCCGATATAGCCGGCACCAATGACCACGACATTACTATTTTGGTTTAAAGCTTTTTTTATTGCCAGACCATCATACATATCACGTAAAGTGAAAATATTTTCCAATTGTAGATTTTTTAAAGGTGGAATTATCGGTGTTGCCCCAACGGCAATGAGTAACTTATCATAATCGTCTTCAAAACAATTATTGTTTTTGATATCTTTGACGGTGACTTTTTTTAAATTAGGATCAATAGCGATAACTTCATGTAATGTTTTGATTTCAATGCCATCTTTAGCAAATTGTTCTGGCGTTCTGGATATCATTTCATTTTCATCGCCAAAATGATTGCCAATAAAATAAGGTAATCCACAAGCTCCAAATGAAACTATATCTGATTTTTCATAGATACAAATTGTCGCATTGGGGTCCCTTCTTTTGGCTTTTGCAGCAGCACTTGCTCCAGCTGCTTGAGCGCCAATGATGATTATTTTCATCGATAATTCTCCTTTGAGCGCAGATAATTTTTAACTATCATCCTAACACAGGTTATCATCTAGGTTAAATTAGTTGGTAATTTAGCTTTAATCTTAATCAATTTTACGTTCAGCTGATGTGATTTTGGGTAGTTTATTATCGTTAGAATAAATATTAATTAGTCAAAAAAGTTGAGGAACGGGGTTTTTGAAGTATATTTTTGATTAATTCCACCTGTAATGGCGTATCGTTTAAGGCTGGAATGTAATAAAATTGTTTACCACCAGCATTTAAAAATATTTCTCTGTTTTGCTCATCAATTTCATAAAGTGTTTCAATGCAATCCGCCGAAAAACCCGGGCAGATAACATGGACATGTTTGGTCCCGGTTTTAGCTAGGTTTTCTAATATATCGCTGGTGTTTGGTTCAACCCATTTCCCTTTACCAAATTTTGATTGATAAGCCATTTTGATTGGTAAGTCGATACCATTATCTTGGCATTTTTTTATCAATAACTTGGTTGTTAACTGGCATCTTTGCACATAGTCATCTTGCCGTTTATCAATATAGCGTTGAGGTATGCCATGATAGGAAAGAAGCAATACATCAGGTTGTCCTTGCGTTGAAAAAGCTTGTTGCACTTGTGAATAAAGCGCATCGATATAACTTTCGTCATCTGCATAATCACGAATATAGTTAATCTTGAACGCACAATCACGAATAAGTTGCTTAACTTTATCTAATACCGCCTGAGTTGTAGTTGTAGAATATTGTGGAAATAACGGTAATAGTGTTATTTTTTCACATGATTTTAAATTATTTAGTGCGGATTGTAAGCTCGGTTCACCATAGGTCATGGCTAATTCGCATTGTATATCCGGTAATGCTTGTTGTAATTGATTCATCAAGCGTTTACTGTAATGGAGTAATGGTGATTCCTCATTTATCCATATTTTTTGATAATGGTTAATGATGTAGGGAACGCGTTTAGGTAATACTAGGTATTTTAGTATTGGATACCAAATAAAAGCAGGAAGATCGACAACATGACGATCGAGTAAAAACTCTGTTAAGTAAGAGCGTATTGCCTCTGGCGTTGCAGCACTTGGCGTACCTAAATTAACAATTAATACTCCCTGTTTGTTTTTCATCGGTTATCCTTATATGGTTCAAGATAGTGATGGATAACCTTAAGTAGGCGATTTAGTGCTCCTTGGTTTCTTTTTAATACTTGATATGCGTTTTCGCCCATTTGCTGACAACGATTGTCGTCATTCAATAAGCTGTTTACAGTTGAATAGAGTGAATCAGCTGTGCTGTCACATATCAACATACCATTAGCTTCAATTAACTGTTCACAAATCACTTTAAAGTTAAAAAAGTATTTACCGCTAATAATTGGAATATGGTGTAGTGCCGGTTCTAATGGATTGTGACCACCATGTTCAATTAAGCTACCGCCAACAAAAGCGATATTAGCTAAACCATAAAGTTCTAATAGTTCTCCCATGGTGTCGCCCAAAATCACTTGCGTCTGCTCAGTAGGGATTTGTTTCGTGCTTCGTTTGATATAATTTAACTTATTGTCGGAAATTAGTTCTTCAACAGTTTTAAAACGTTCTGGATGACGCGGAACTAAGATAAGTAATAAGTTAGAGTGATTTTTTAGTAGTCGTTGAAATGCTGATAAAATGATTTCATCTTCACCTGAATGTGTGCTCGCTGCTATAAGAACTGGTCGATTTAATTGCCATTGCTGTTTTAATTGCGCAAGACTTTGTTTATCAGTTAGTTCAATATCAAATTTAATACTACCGGTTACGGTTAAATGCTCTTTTGGCAAACCTAACGATAAAAATCGCTCTCCATCTTGTTCGTTTTGAGCGGCGACTGTGCTGATTTTAGTTAATAGTTTACTAATCGCTTTTCCTAATTTGTGATACCTATTGGCTGAACGTTCAGATAATCGCGCATTAGCAATAATTAATGGGATTTTTTTGTTATGGCATTGGCTAATTAAGTTTGGCCAAAGTTCGGTTTCCATGATTATGACTAATTTAGGCTTAACTGCTTTTAGAAAACGATGTATTGCACAGGGCAAATCATAAGGTA
Source organism: Gilliamella sp. B3127 (assembly GCF_026536935.1). Classification (NCBI taxonomy): domain Bacteria; kingdom Pseudomonadati; phylum Pseudomonadota; class Gammaproteobacteria; order Orbales; family Orbaceae; genus Gilliamella; species Gilliamella sp. B3127. Next base: position 24,846 of record NZ_JAFNNI010000008.1, on the reverse strand, counting down.
AATAGACATGGCTAACGCTATCTTTGAGTAGCGTCTTAACTTGTTTAGAGCCAGTAGGTGTCATTGTTGTAACGGTAATTGGTAACTGCGGATATTGTTTTTGAAGTGTTTTTATCAATGGAATTGCAGCGAGTGTTTCGCCGACAGATACCGCGTGAACTAAAATTCCACCTGATTTGACTTTATTTTTACAAAATCCATAGCGTTCTAACCAACGCTTACGATAATCTGGTGCTTTGCGACTGCGCCAAAGCAGTCTAAACCAGACAAGCGGTTGGATTAAATAAAGTAAAATCGTATATAAAATATTCATGATTACTCATTAGTTAGATTGAAAAAGTGTTCTCGGTAATAAAGTAATTCAGCGATTGAGTCGCGAATATCATCTAACGCTTGGTGAGAACTCTGTTTACTGATACCTTTTAATATTTCAGGTTTCCAGCGTCTGGCTAATTCTTTAATCGTACTGACATCTAAATAACGGTAATGAAAATACTTTTCTAGATTTGGCATATAATTAAACAGAAAACGTCGGTCTTGACCAATCGTATTACCACAGATTGGTGAACAGTTTTCGGGAACCCATTGTTTTAAAAACGCAAGAGTTTGTTGTTCAGCTTGTTGTTCGGTAACCGTACTTTGACGAACACGATCGATTAATCCTGACTTGCCATGCGTTTTTTGATTCCAATCATCCATAAGCGCAAGTTGTTCATCTGTTTGATGAATGGCAATGACTGGACCTTCAGCGAGAATATTTAAATTAGAATCAGTTACAATAGTTGCGATTTCGATAATGCGATCGCTATTTGGATTGAGGCCTGTCATCTCCAGATCAATCCATATCAGATTATTTGATAGAGTAGTCATAATTTGTGGTATAAATTTTCTTTTTAATGCTGAGTAGTGTAGCATAAGTACTAAACTGTTTGACCAAAAAAATTAGCAACCGTGGCAAAAAATCAACTTTCAAAAAATCAAAAAAGGCGTATGGCCGCTAAGCATCAACAACGTTTAGAAACTAAGATGGATGAAAATCTATCAAATTTCTCTGCGCCTCGTGATGGGGTGGTGGTAAGTAGGTTTGGCAAATCAGCGGATGTTGAAGATAATGCTGGGATTATTTATCGATGTAGTATTCGCCGTACTTTACCGTCATTAGTGACGGGGGATAAAGTATTGTGGCGTGAGAGTTTGGAACCGAATACTAATGGTATTATTGAAGCAGTTCATCCTCGTCATTCCGAGTTAGTACGGCCTGATTTTTATGATGGAGTTAAGCCTGTTGCAGCAAATGTCGATCAAATTGTTATTATTTCAGCCGTTTTACCTGAATTATCGTTTAATATCATCGATCGGTATTTAGTCGCTTGTGAGGCGACGAAAATTAAACCTATTATCGTATTGAATAAAATTGATTTACTTGATGAGCAAAAAAAACAAGAAATTGAGCAACAGTTTCTTATTTACACTAAAATTGGTTATCAGGTTTTATTTGTTTCATGTCAGTCACAACAAGGTATTGAACCTTTACAGAAGGTTTTAGATGGTAAAATTTCTATTTTAGTTGGTCAATCAGGTGTTGGTAAATCCAGTATCATCAATTTACTATTGCCTCATAATCAAGCTACGCTAACCGGTGAAGTATCTGAAATATCTGGACTTGGTCAACATACCACAACTTCAACTCGGCTTTATCATTTACCAAATGGTGGTGATATTATTGATTCCCCAGGAATTCGTGAGTTTGGTTTATGGCATTTAGAGCCAGAGCAAGTAATTGCTGGTTTTGTTGAATTTGATGATTATTTAGGTGGTTGCCAATTTCGTGATTGTAATCACTTAGATACACCTGGATGTTTACTCCAGAAAGCTGTTGCACAAGGCGCGATTGCGCCATCAAGGTTAGATAATTATCATCGAATATTACAGTCAATGCGCGAAGTCAAAGCAAAAACCAATAAAAGTTATAAATAGTTGCTTTTGGTTAGAAAGTTTTATTTTTGAACTGTTGAGGCTTATTGCTCACAAGCCATGTTGTGAGCAATAAAATGAAATTTAAGATCTATGATTTTTTAGTGCAAAACCAATTGCAATATAAGCAAAACCTTGGAAAACTAGATCAATACCTAAAAACATACCTAATACGTAAACACTATCATATGGCCAGCCTGCTATTAGCATAAAACCTAAAATAATGTTAATAATTCCCGAAAAAATGATCCATCCCCAACGAGGTATGTTGCGGTTATTCATTGCTGCAAAAATTTGAGTAAATCCACTCATTGTCAATAATAAAGAAATCAATAATGTCAATGCACTTGAGACAGCAATTGGTTGGAAAAATGACATTGCACCAATAAAGATATATAAAATTCCCATAACTGCCCATAAAGCAGTTTGGCCAAATCCTTTGATGTTAAAAGAATGGATTACTTGGATAACCCCTGCGATAAAAAGGAGTGAACCGATAAAATAAACTGAAAAAACGGTGGCTATGAATTGATACCCCAATGCCAAGCAACCGAGAATAATTAAAACTATACCAATAATAATAAACCAATTGGATTTTTGTTTAAAACTTTGAATAGTGTTTTCATTAGCTATCATATTTATTTCCTGTTGTTAATGTAATGTATAAAATGAACACCATTTTTCTGAGCTAATCTTGACTCATATGAAAAAGGGAAGTGTACATAGCTGATAAAAAATACTTAGTGAAAACTCGGACGGTTTACTTTCACTAAGTATAATATTTAATCAATATAATAATATCAATTTTGATATTAAATTTTATCTTTCAGTGCTTCATCTAAAGTTGAATAAAACATTAATTTATTTGATTTAGGTACAATTCTCGCCCGAGCTAAGGTTTTTAATGGTTGGAATTGTAATTCGCAAATAGATAGATCGACTGACTCTGGTAATTCATCAATAAAATGAATCAGTGCATTTAAGCCTCCTGCATCTAGGATTGGTACAGCATCCCATTGTAAAACAATATGTTGATAACCATTGATTTTTTGGTATAACTCTAAAAAAGTCCGTTCAGCAGCTGCAAAGAATAAAGGACCATTAATTCTTAGCACTAACGTTTTTTCATTGCTTTGGTTCAATTCGACCAAACGAGTCATACTAGCAATACGACGCATAAACAAGATTGAGGCTAATACGATCCCAAGCGTAATAGCGATTACCATGTCGAATAATACGGTAAGGGACATGCAAATAAGCATGATCATGATATCGTCTTTAGGTGCGCATTTAATAATGTAGACAACGCGTTGAATGGCACTCATGTTCCATGCAACAATTAATAATAATGCTGCCATAGCTGATAATGGAATAAATGATAAAAGTGGAGCAAAACAGATAAGTGCCAATAATACGATTAATGAATGCAATACGGCGGCAATTGGCGATGTTGCGCCCGCTTTGACATTTGCCGCTGAACGCGCAATAGCCGCTGTTGCTGAAATGCCACCAAAAAATGGCGCAATGATATTTCCTAAACCTTGGCCAATCAGTTCGCTATTTGAATGATGTTTGGTATGGGTCATTTCATCTAATACAACTGCGCATAGTAGTGATTCGATCGCACATAACATAGCCATCGTTAATGAGATTGGAATTAAAGCCGTTATTGTTGACCAATCCCATGTGAAACTTGCATGTTCCCATGGTAAGATAAATTCTGGTAAAACAGGTGGAATACCATGACCAACAGTGTTATCGGCTAATGTATAAGTGAATCGTGAACCGATTGTTTCGATTTGATAGCCAAATTGATTGAATACTAACATGGTTAGTATGCCTGCAATTAAAGCCGGTAAATGGCCAGATATTTTTACTCGAAATTTTGGCCATATGATTAAAACAATCAGTGTAACTAAGCCAACAAAGGTATCTGCGATATTAATGGTTGGAAAAGCTTTAACTAGTTCAATAACTTTATTAACATAATTTTCTGGCATGTGTTCTAGCGTTAAGCCAAAAAAATCTTTTATCTGCATGGTGGCGATGGTTATTGCAATACCAGAAGTAAAACCTAGCACCACTGGTAGAGGAATGTATTCGATTAATCGACCTAAACGAATTACACCCATCAATATTAAAAAAATGCCTGAAAGTAGAGTGGCAATTAATAGACCTGATAAGCCAAATTGTATGGAAACAGGATATAGAATGACCACAAACGCTGCAGTTGGGCCTGAAACACTAAAACGTGATCCTCCAGTGAGAGCTATCACGAAGCCTGCTATAATTGCGGTATAGAGGCCATGTTGAGGAGCAACACCACTTGCAATAGCTAAAGCCATAGCAAGCGGGATAGCAATAATGCCAACCGTTATTCCGGCAATTAAATCTTTAAGAAAACGAGTTGTGTTGTAAGGAGTATTTATGCATGCAGATATAAACGCACAGCTTATTTTAATACCAGAAAGGCCATATAATTTCATTATGTTTTAAAGCAGTTAAATGAGTTATAAAAAGTAGCTAATAAGATAATCTTTTTTTAAAAAATTGAAAGAGTATTCTAAAAATAATTGTATGATTTTCAGTTAAATTAGGTGATTAATGGTATAAAATGCTTCAAAAGCACGTTCTTGTTATTTTGCTCTTATATTATTAGGTAGGAGTCATTATGTCTTTTATAAAACAATCTTTTTTTATCCAATTTTTAATCTTAGTCATCAGTTTACTGATGTTTTCACCATTAAGTTTTGCAGAAATGATAACATCAGGTTCAAAGACCGCGTATCAGTATGATAAACAACATACCCCTGCACCAGATGGATATCAAGCATTTTATATTGATCATATTGGTCGCCATGGTTCACGTTATATTAGTAAACCTAAATATGAAGATATTGCTTATAACGTATTAATTTTAGCTGATAAAAATAATCAATTAACCGAAATGGGAAAATCATTATTAAGGCAAATTATTCGTATTAAAGCATTGAATAAAAATCATTATGGTCAGCTTACTGATCTTGGTCGAAAAGATATTAGTTTAATTAGTCAACGCATGTTAGCCAATAACCCAACGGTTTTTAAAGGACAAAAAATCGAAGTGCTATCATCAACCTCACCAAGAGCTAAAGAAACAGCAGAAATTTTTATTAAAACATTTAAAAATAACTATTCTGATATCAATATTTATCAACAACCAGAAGATCAACAAAGTCTATTACGTTTTTTTGAATATTCTCCGACTTATAAAGAATATAAAAAGAGTAAAAGTGTTAAAAATGCCTTAAAATCGCTAGAAAATTCGACTAAAACAGTAGAGATGAGTCAAAATGTTGCAAGTTTGATATTTACTCAAGGCTTTTGTAATGAGTTGAATATTGGGATTTCTTTACCTGAAAAATCTTCAATTAAAACAGCAGATTTTGTCATTGCAGTTTATCAACTTTACCAGGAGTTATTATCATTTTCTCCTGAAATTTTAGCTGATAATCATCTTGATTTTAGCCTATATTTCACTAAAAATCAGTTATTATGGTTTGACACGGTAGTCACTTCTAAAAATTTTTTACAAATTGGTCCAGCGTTTGATGCGAATGGTATCCAGATTAAAATTGCTGCGCCATTATTGTTGGATATGTTAAAAACAGCTGATAAGGCAATAACTGATAAAAATATTGATGCTAATTTACGGTTTGCTCATGCTGAAACTATTTCGCCATTAGCAACATTGCTTGAACTTGAAGGCACTTATACTGCTGTTAACTCAGTCGCGGATTATCCATTCGTTTGGCAAGCAGAAAAAATTATTCCTATGGGCGCTAATATTCAATGGATTTTTTACCAAAGCAATCAACCCCATCAACCCATATTAATCAAAGTGATGTTAAATGAAAGAGAAGTGCATTTACCATTGAAAACCGATAATTATCCGTACTACCGTTGGGACGAGGTAAAACAGTTTTATGAAAATAAGCTGAGTAAACTAGGTTTTACTGATAATAACACATCTTTAGAATGGCTAAATAAAGTAAAATAATTTTTAAACTTGTAGCCAAAAAGTTACGGGTCCATCGTTAATAAGAGAAACCTGCATGTCAGCGGCAAATTGTCCAGTTTGTGTCTCAATTTGTTGCTGACATTGTCTAACAAAAAATTGATAAAGTTCATTAGCTTTATCGGGTGGAGCACCTTTTGTGAAGCTTGGGCGCATACCTTTTTGAGTATCAGCAGCCAGAGTGAATTGAGAAACAACCAGCAATTTTCCATTTATTTGTTGAACATTGAGATTCATTTTGTCATTAATATCACTGAAAATACGATACCCAAGTACCTTTTCACTCAAGCGTATCGCTTTTTGCTCGTTGTCATCTTGTTCAACACCGAGTAAAACAAGTAATCCCTGATCGATTTGACCAATAATTTGATTATCAACAGAAACTGATGCTTGTTTTACACGTTGGATTAAGGCAATCATAATTTATATTACTCCGATAGCGATGTGGGTTTTAATAGTGCCTTTCTTTGTTTATTATAGTCATTTAGTGTTGCTGCAAATTCGGCGCCAAATAAAACAATACACCACGAGCAATAGATCCAAACCAACATAATCGGAATTGAGGAAACTACTCCATAAATGAGCTGATAAGTCGGAAAAGAAGTAACATATAGCGCAAAAGCACGTTTACCAATTTCGAATAATATTGCTGCAACTAATGCACCAATTGCTGCTTCTTTAAATGGAATTGATTCAGTTGGAATAATGCTGTAGAGCAACCAAAATCCAACAACCGATATGATAAATGGTAAAGTACTTAGTAGGAGATCACCACTAGCAGCGTTCGATAACCATTTTAAAGAAAATATATAAGAACTTACTGCAACACTTGAACCGACTAAAATAGGACCTAATGTTAAAATTGTCCAATACATAGTTAAGTTATACATGAATGAACGTTTGCGTTTGGTTTGCCAGATACGGTTTAGTGCATTATTAATAGAATTAATAAGTAGTAGTGATGTTACTATTAAACCGATAATTCCAATAAATGTCATTTTTTTTGTATTGGCAATAAATTGTTCTAGGTAATTTTGAATGGTGTCACTTGCAGTAGGGACAAGATTGCTATAAATGAGCTGTTTTAAGGATTGGCTAACTTCATTAAACATAGGAAACGCAGAAAGTAAAGAAAACACAACAGTTATTAATGGGACTAATGCAAGTATTGTCGTATAAGCTAGTTCTGCCGAGGATGAGGTTAAACGATCATGATTTATACGAGACCATAACATTACCAAAAAGGTCTGTATATGCTTAAGTATATTCATAATATATCTTATTTAATTAGAAATAATACAGTTATTAATTCCATTCGTTTTTAAAGTGTTTAATGCTTTTTGCACATCACCTTTATTTGTATAAGGCCCAACGGTAACTCGATATAACTGCTGACTTAAAGATATGTTACCACTAATACCGGTCATTGCCAAAGATGCTTTTAATGTATCTGCATTAGTTTTATCTTTAAAAGCCCCACATTGTAGTAACCATTTATTATTATCATTACTTGATGATAAAGTCGATGTGGTCGTGGTGTTATTCATAAAGCTATCTAATATTTGTTGCCGTTCACTTGCTGTTTTATTTGAGTTACTACTAGCATTTGGTGTTTCCAATTCTTTAAGGTACGTCCAGCGTTCTTGTGGTTTTTCCGGCAGGGTTATCGCTGGTGATTCAGTTTTGACTTTTGGTTTTTCAACTGGTTTTTCAGAAGAATTGGTTGAAAGATAATATAGAATAGAAGAAAACAAAATAATAATGATGATTGCAAGGAATATCATTAAAGATGGGAATAATCGTGACTTATTTTTTTTAGCTTTTCCTTTTGATTGGCTCTTTTTTCTTACATAATCACGCTGAACCACAATACGCTCTCTTTTCTTTTATTCACATAAATTTAAATAATAGTATATAAATAAAAAAAGTGGCTTACACCACTTTTTTTCAATTTTCTTTAACTCTATTGTCAACAGATTAGAAAATTAAGCTAATGCTTTAATCTGTTTAATTAAATTCGCTTTATGACGTGCTGCTTTGTTTTTGTGGATTAGACCACGAGCCGCTTGACGGTCAACAACTGCTTGCATGTCTTTGAATGCTACTTCAGCTGTTTGTTTATCACCAGCTGCTACAGCTGCGTAAACTTTTTTAATATAAGTACGCATCATTGAACGGTTACTAGCATTATGTTTACGGCGTTTTTCGGACTGAACCGCACGCTTCTTAGCTGATTTGATATTAGCCAAAGTCAACTCCCAAGTTTAGATAAAAAATACATATTAATAAGGCGGGGAAATATGCCTGATTTTCTTTCTATTGTCAATGCTGTTACATAAAAAAATTTCCTATATAGTATAAATTACTAATTTCTACTAAATGTTTACTATATAACCGATAATGGATGTAACCTAAAAAGAAATTTTATGTTAGAATAGCAAAAATTTTATTGTTTTTATATTTAAAAGAGGAAGTCTCATGTCTATCATTAGAATGCAAGATCTTGATCTAAAAGGGAAACGTTTATTTATTCGCTCAGATCTTAATGTGCCGGTCAAAAATGGTAAGGTTACTTCTGATGCTCGAATTAAAGCATCATTACCGACTATTGAAGAAGCCATTAAAAAAGGCGCTAAAGTAATGGTTACTTCTCATATTGGCCGTCCAACTGAAGGCGAATATAACCCTGAGTTCTCTCTACAACCAGTGGTTGATTATTTAAAAGAACATGTTTCTTTCCCTGTTCGTCTAGTAAAAGATTATCTTAACGGTGTTGACGTTAAAGAAGGCGAACTAGTTGTTCTTGAAAACGTACGTTTTAATGTAGGCGAAGGTAAAGATGATGAAACTTTATCTAAAAAATATGCAGCACTTTGTGATATCTATGTAATGGATGCATTTGGTACTGCTCACCGTGCTCAAGCTTCAACTCATGGTGTTGGTAAATTTGCGCCAGTAGCTTGTGCTGGTCCATTATTAGCAGCTGAACTTGATGCTTTAGGTAAAGCGTTAGATAATCCAGCTCGTCCAATGGTTGCGATTGTTGCTGGTTCTAAAGTATCAACAAAATTGACTGTTCTTGATTCTTTATCAAAAATCGCTGACCAAATTATTGTTGGTGGTGGTATTGCAAATACATTTATCGCAGCTGAAGGCTATAATGTTGGTAAATCACTTTATGAAGCTGATTTAATTCCTGAAGCAAAAAAATTAATGGCTAATTGTCATATTCCAGTTCCTACTGATGTTCGTGTAGCAACAGAATTTAGTGAAACTGCAACAGCTACTGAAAAATCAGTTGCCGATGTAAAAGAGAATGAACAAATTCTTGATTTAGGTGATAAATCAGCTGAAGCATTAGCAGACATTATCAAAAAAGCCAAAACTATATTATGGAATGGCCCTGTTGGCGTATTTGAGTTCCCTAATTTCCGTCGTGGTACCGAGATTGTTGCTAAAGCAATTGCTGACAGCCAAGGTTTCTCAATCGCAGGTGGTGGTGATACATTAGCTGCAATTGATTTATTTGGTATTGAAGATAAAATCTCTTATATTTCAACTGGTGGTGGTGCCTTCCTAGAGTTTGTAGAAGGTAAAAAACTTCCTGCTGTTGCAATGCTAGAAGAGAGAGCAAAAGCGTAATAATTTTCTATATGAAGGATGAGCCAATCACTCATCCTTTAATTTTTATATAAATAAATCTATAGGTATTAAAATGGCTACAAAGATTTCTGATGTCGTTAAACCTGGTGTTGTAACCGGTGATGATGTTCAAAAAGTGTTTCAAGTTGCTCGTGAAAATAATTTTGCATTACCAGCTGTTAACTGTGTTGACACTAATACAATTAATGCAGTAATCGAAACTGCGGCTAAAGTTGGTTCTGCTGTTATCGTTCAATTCTCTAATGGTGGTGCTCAATTCATCGCAGGTAAAGGATTGAAATTAGATGGGCAAGAAACTGCTGTTTTAGGTGCAATTTCTGGCGCTAAACATGTTCACCTTATGGCTGAAAAATATGGTGTGCCAGTTATCGTTCATACCGACCACTGTGCTAAAAAACTTCTTCCATGGGTTGATGGATTACTTGACGCAGGTGAAGCTCACTTTGCTAAAACGGGTAAACCTCTATTCTCTTCTCACATGATCGATCTTTCAGAAGAATCTTTAAAAGATAATATTGATATTTGTTGTCAATATCTTGCTCGTATGTCAGCAATGAAAATGACATTAGAATTAGAGCTTGGTTGTACTGGTGGTGAAGAAGATGGTGTTGACAATAGCCATATGGATAGTTCAGCACTTTATACTCAACCTGAAGATGTTGCTTATGCTTATGAGCGTTTAAGTGCAATTAGCCCACGTTTCACTATCGCAGCTTCATTCGGTAACGTTCATGGTGTTTATAAACCAGGTAATGTTAAATTAACGCCAAAAATTTTAGATAACTCTCAAAAATATGTATCTGAGAAATTCAATTTACCAGCTAAATCATTGAACTTTGTGTTCCATGGTGGTTCTGGTTCTACTCCTGAAGAAATTGCAGAAGCAGTAAGTTACGGTGTTGTTAAAATGAACATCGATACTGATACGCAATGGGCAAACTGGGCTGGTGTTCTAGAATATTACAAAGCAAATGAAGCTTACCTTCAAGGTCAATTAGGTAACCCTGAAGGCGTTGATGCTCCAAATAAAAAATATTATGATCCACGCGTATGGTTACGTAAAGGTCAAGAATCTTTAGTTGCTCGTTTAGAACTTGCATTTAAAGAACTTAATGCGATCGACGTACTTTAATATCATTCATTTATTATATAAAAGCAGGGTTATTCCTGCTTTTATTTTATCCGCTAATAAAAAGTCTTGCATTTTTGTATTAGTTGTAGGATAATTTCGCCCTCATTTAACTTAGGGGAGCTGTCTATTGATTAATAGAAGCGTTTGCACCCGAGAAAAAGGAAACTAAAATGGCAAAAAAAGTACAAGCCTACATCAAGTTGCAAGTTGCAGCTGGTGCAGCAAATCCTAGTCCACCAGTTGGTCCAGCACTTGGTCAACATGGTGTTAACATCATGGAATTCTGTAAAGCATTTAACGCTAAAACAGAAAGCATGGAAAAAGGTCTACCTATTCCTGTTGTTATTACAGTATATTCTGACCGTTCATTTACTTTTGTAACTAAGACTCCTCCTGCGGCTGTATTATTAAAGAAAGCAGCTAAAATCAAGTCTGGTTCTGGTGAGCCTAATAAGAAAAAAGTAGGTAAAGTAACAAGCGCTCAAATTCGTGAAATCGCTGAATTGAAAGCTGCTGATATGAATGGTGCAACTATTGAAACGATGATGCGTTCTATTGAAGGTACTGCTCGTTCAATGGGCTTGGAAGTGGAGGGTTAATTCATGGCTAAATTATCTAAGAAAGCTAAACTTATCCGCGAAAAAGTAAACGCGACTAAACAATATGAAATCAATGAAGCAATCGCTTTATTAAAAGAATTTGCTACTGCTAAATTTACTGAAAGCGTTGATGTTGCAGTTAATTTAGGTATTGATTCACGTAAATCAGATCAAAATGTGCGTGGTGCTATCGTTCTTCCTCACGGTACTGGACGTAGTGTACGTGTTGCTGTATTTACTCAAGGTGCAAACGCTGATGCCGCTAAAGAAGCTGGTGCTGAATTAGTTGGTATGGATGATCTAGCGGATCAAATCAAAAAAGGCGAAATGGACTTTGATGTTGTTATTGCATCTCCAGACGCAATGCGTGTTGTTGGTCAATTAGGTCAAATTTTAGGGCCACGTGGTTTAATGCCAAACCCTAAAGTTGGTACTGTAACACCTAACGTTGCTGAAGCAGTGAAAAACGCTAAAGCTGGTCAAATCCGTTACCGTAATGATAAAAATGGTATTATCCATACTACTATCGGTAAAGCTGATTTCGATGCAGATAAGCTTAAAGAGAATTTAGAAGCATTACTTGTTGCATTAAAACGTGCAAAACCAGCATCTTCAAAAGGTGTATTTGTGAAGAAAGTTAGTCTTTCTACTACAATGGGCGCTGGTGTTGCTATCGACCAAGCAACTTTAAATGCATCTGTTTAATTAATTGTTAAACAAAGAATCGGTTGGTGTCTGGCCTTAACCAGACCCCGTCCAAGACCGTAGGTGTAATTGATATTTAATTACTTAATCTTCCTACGTAGACGGTGACAGAACCTGATAAGATATAATACAGGCATTCTGCTCATCGTGATTGTGCTAACTACATTTGTAGTTAGTTTAAATAATTCTAGGCTTTGCCTAGTTTAATCCAGGAGCAATACCAATGGCACTAAATCTTCAAAATAAACAAGAAATTGTTGCTGAAGTTAATGAAATCGCCAAAGGTGCGCTATCTGCAGTTGTAGCTGACTCTCGTGGCGTAACTGTAGAAAACATGACTGCATTACGTAAATCTGCTCGTGAAGCTGGTGTTTATATGCGTGTTGTTCGTAACACCTTATTACGCCGTGTTGTTGAGGGAACTCAATACGAGTGCTTAAAAGATTCGTTTGTTGGTCCAACTCTAATTGCATTTTCAAATGAGCACCCAGGTGCTGCTGCGCGTATTTTTAAAGCGTTTGCAAAAGAAAATGATAATTTTGAGATTAAAGCCGCAGCCTTTGAAGGTGAGTTAATTACTGCAGCGAACATTGATCGCTTAGCAACATTACCTACTTATGAAGAAGCATTAGCTCGCTTGATGTCAACCATGAAAGAAGCCGCAGCTGGCAAATTGGTTCGTACTCTTGCAGCGGTTCGCGATCAAAAACAAGCTGCTTAATAGCGCTGTGATTGTGAATTTTATCAATTAAAAAAATGTAAATTTGGGAAACTATATTATGTCTATCACTAAAGAACAAATTTTAGATGCAGTTGCAGAAATGTCTGTAATGGATGTTGTTGAACTTGTATCAATGATGGAAGAAAAATTTGGCGTTTCTGCAGCAGCAGCTGTAGCAGTTGCAGCAGCTGGTCCAGCTGAATCAGCTGAAGAAAAATCTGAATTTGATGTAATCTTAAAAGATGTTGGCGCTAACAAAGTAGCTGTTATCAAAGCAGTTCGTGGTGCAACAGGCTTAGGCTTAAAAGAAGCAAAAGACCTTGTTGAATCAGCTCCAGCAACAGTTAAAGAAGGTGTTAGCAAAGCTGACGCAGATGAACTTAAAAAGGCACTTGAAGAATCTGGTGCAGTTGTCGAACTTAAGTAAGTTTATCAATAGCAAGCTAAACGGCTGGGGGTTTTATACCTCCAGCCTTTTTGCGCTGTAATAAGTCAAATAATTTTATTTGAAGATTATCAATAAAAAGTAATAAAGAAATAATATATTTATTAAGCCTAATCAATTGATATTTATAGATATTTTCGATGAGGTGTCAGGCGTTATCATTTCGTAGTACCCTGATGAATATTTAATCATGCTAAAATAGCAGATAAGCAAGTTGAGGAACTAATGGTTTACTCTTATACCGAGAAAAAACGAATTCGTAAGAATTTTGGTAAGCGTCCACAAGTCTTGGATATACCGTATCTTCTTTCTATTCAACTTGATTCGTTCCAGAAGTTTATTGAGCAAGACCCAGAAGGTCAATATGGCTTAGAAGCCGCATTCCGTTCAATATTTCCGATAAAAAGTTATAGTGGTAGCGCTGAGTTACAATACGTAAGCTTTAAAATGGGCGAACCTGTGTTTGATGTAAAAGAATGTCAAATCAGAGGGATCACTTACTCAGCACCATTGCGCGTTAAATTACGTTTAGTTATTTATGATAAAGATGCGCCAGAAGGAACAGTTAAAGATATTAAAGAGCAAGACGTCTATATGGGCGAAATCCCTTTAATGACGGACAATGGTACTTTTGTGATTAACGGTACTGAACGTGTTATCGTTTCACAATTACATCGTAGTCCAGGTGTGTTCTTTGACAGTGATAAAGGTAAAACGCACTCTTCTGGTAAAGTTTTATATAATGCTCGGATTATTCCTTATCGTGGCTCTTGGCTTGATTTCGAATTTGATCCAAAAGATAATCTTTTTGCTCGTATCGACCGTCGTCGTAAACTTCCAGCAACAATTATTTTACGTGCGTTAGGTTATGAAACTGAAGAAATTTTAGATATGTTCTTCGAAAAAACTATTTTCGAAGTAGGCAAATCAAAATTAAAAATGGAACTTGTGCCAGAGCGTTTACGTGGTGAAACAGCGCTATTTGATATCGAATCTAAAGGCAAAGTTTACGCAGAAAAAGGTCGTCGTATTACAGCTCGTCATATTCGTGAGCTTGAAAAAGATAAAGTAACTAAAATCGACGTTCCAGTTGAATATATTGTAAATAAAGTTTTAGCAAAAAATTATGTTGATGAAGAAACTGGTGAGGTTATTGCTTTTGCCAATACACCAATTTCTTTAGAACTATTACTTGAATTAACCAATGCTGGTTATAAGAAAATTGAAACATTATTCACTAATGATTTAGATCATGGACCATTTATTTCTGAAACATTAAATGTTGATTCAACACGTGATCGATTAGGTGCATTAGTTGAAATTTATCGAATGATGCGTCCAGGCGAGCCACCAACAAAAGAAGCAGCCGAAGCGTTATTTGATAATCTATTCTTCTCCGACGAACGTTATGACTTATCAGCGGTAGGTCGTATGAAGTTCAATCGTTCTTTAGGACGAGACGATATTGAAGGCGAAAGTGTCTTAACAAAAGCTGATATCGTTGATGTAATGAAGAAATTAATCAGCATCCGTAATGGTCATGGTGAAGTTGATGATATCGATCACTTAGGCAATCGTCGCATCCGTAGTGTTGGTGAAATGGCTGAAAACCAATTCCGTATTGGTTTAGTTCGTGTTGAACGAGCTGTAAAAGAGCGTCTATCTTTAGGTGATCTTGATTCATTAATGCCACAAGATATGATCAATGCTAAACCAATTTCAGCGGCAATTCGTGAGTTCTTTGGTTCTAGCCAATTATCTCAGTTTATGGATCAAAACAATCCATTATCTGAAATTACTCACAAACGTCGTATTTCTGCATTAGGTCCAGGTGGTTTAACTCGTGAACGTGCAGGCTTTGAAGTGCGTGACGTACATCCTACACATTATGGTCGTGTATGTCCGATTGAAACGCCGGAAGGTCCAAATATCGGTTTAATTAACTCATTAGCGGTTTATTCACGTACCAATGAGTATGGATTCTTAGAAACGCCATATCGTCGAGTGATTGACGGTGTTGTGACTGATGAGATTAACTATTTATCAGCAATCGATGAAAGTGAGTTTGTTATAGCTCAGGCTAACTCAAATCTTGATGACGATGGTCGCTTTAAAGAAGATTTAGTGACCTGCCGTTTAAATGGTGAATCTGGTTTATATAGCCCGGAACAAGTTCATTATATGGACGTATCAACACAACAAATCGTTTCTGTTGGTGCTTCATTAATCCCATTCCTTGAGCACGATGATGCGAACCGTGCCTTGATGGGTGCGAACATGCAACGTCAAGCTGTACCAACATTAAAAGCAGAAAAACCTTTTGTTGGTACTGGTATGGAACGTGCGGTTGCGGTTGACTCAGGTGTTACTGCGGTTGCTCGTCGTGGCGGTACAGTACAATATGTTGATGCTTCACGTATTGTTATTAACGTTAACGATGATGAAATGTATGCCGGTGAAACAGGTATTGATATTTACAACTTAACTAAATATACCCGTTCTAACCAAAATACTTGTATTAACCAAATTCCATGCGTGGAATTAGGTGAAAAAGTTGAGCGTGGTGATGTACTTGCAGACGGCCCATCAACGGATTTAGGTGAGTTAGCACTTGGTCAAAATATGCGCGTGGCATTTATGCCATGGAACGGTTATAACTTTGAGGATTCTATTTTAGTCTCTGAAAAAGTGGTACAAGATGATCGTTTCACTTCGATTCATATTCAAGAACTATCTTGTGTATCTCGTGATACTAAACTTGGTGCTGAAGAAATTACTGCTGATATTCCAAATGTGGGTGAAGCAGCACTTTCTAAACTTGATGAGTCTGGTATTGTTTATATCGGCGCTGAAGTAAAAGGTGGTGATATTCTTGTTGGTAAAGTAACGCCTAAAGGCGAAACGCAATTAACACCAGAAGAGAAATTACTACGTGCTATTTTCGGTGAAAAAGCATCTGATGTTAAAGATACTTCATTACGTGTACCAAATGGTGTTTCAGGTACGGTTATTGATGTTCAAGTCTTCACTCGTGATGGTGTACAAAAAGACAAACGTGCACTTGAAATTGAAGAGATGCAACTCAAGCAAGTAAGAAAAGACTTAACTGAAGAACTTAAAATTTTAGAAGCAGCATTGTTTGCTCGTATCCGTGATGTATTAATTTCTGGTGGTATTAAAGCAGACAAACTAGATGCTTTACCACGTGAAAAATGGTTAACCATTGGTATTTCTAATGAAAGTAAGCAAGCTCAATTAGAACAACTTGCTGAACAACATGATGAAATCAAAGCTGAATTTAATAAGAAGCTTGAAGCTAAACGAATGAAGATTACTCAAGGTGATGATTTACAACCTGGAGTTCTCAAAATTGTTAAAGTTTACTTAGCAGTTAAACGTCAAATTCAGCCTGGTGATAAGATGGCGGGTCGCCATGGTAACAAAGGGGTTATCTCTAAAATCAACCCAATTGAAGATATGCCATATGATGATAAAGGACGTCCAGTTGATATCGTATTGAATCCACTTGGTGTTCCGTCTCGTATGAATATCGGTCAGATTTTAGAAACTCACTTAGGTATGGCGGCAAAAGGTATTGGTCAGAAGATCGATGCAATGCTAAAAGAACAGCAAGAGTTAGCTAAATTACGTGATTTCATTCAGAAAGCTTATGACCTTGGTTTAGGGGCAGCACAGAAAGTCAATGTTGCTGAATTTACTGACCAAGAAGTGATGACATTGGCACAAAATTTACGTAATGGTATGCCACTTGCTACACCAGTGTTTGATGGTGCAAAAGAGCAAGAAATCAAAGCATTACTTGAACTTGGTGATTTGCCAACGTCAGGTCAAATTACATTGTTTGATGGTCGTACAGGTGAGCAATTTGAACGTCCAGTAACTGTAGGTTACATGTATATGCTGAAATTGAATCATTTAGTTGATGATAAGATGCATGCGCGTTCTACAGGTTCATATAGTCTGGTTACACAACAACCATTGGGTGGTAAAGCTCAATTTGGTGGCCAACGTTTCGGTGAGATGGAAGTATGGGCACTTGAAGCATATGGTGCTGCTTATACTCTACAAGAAATGTTAACTGTTAAATCAGATGATGTGAATGGTCGTACTAAGATGTATAAAAATATTGTAGATGGTGATCATCGTATGGAGCCTGCGATTCCAGAATCATTTAATGTATTATTAAAAGAGATTCGTTCGTTAGGTATTAATATCGAGTTAGATGAAGAGTAATCTTAACTAACTGAAATGATTTCTATTTATAGGGATAACTTATCAGCAATGATAAGTTATCTAATTGGTTTAACTCCATAGGAGTCAATTGTGAAAGACTTACTAAAGTTTCTAAAAGCACAAACTAAAACTGAAGATTTTGATGCTATCAAGATAGGCCTTGCCTCTCCTGATATGATTCGTTCATGGTCTTTTGGTGAAGTTAAAAAACCTGAAACAATTAACTATCGTACGTTCAAACCGGAACGTGACGGATTGTTTTGTGCTCGTATTTTTGGACCAGTAAAAGATTATGAATGTTTATGTGGAAAATATAAACGTTTAAAACACCGTGGTGTGATCTGTGAAAAATGTGGTGTTGAAGTTACTCAAGCCAAAGTACGTCGTGAGCGTATGGGGCATATTGAGCTCGCATCACCTACTGCACATATCTGGTTTTTAAAATCATTACCATCACGTATTGGTCTATTATTAGATATGCCACTTCGTGACATTGAACGTGTGCTTTATTTTGAATCATTTATGGTTCTTGACGGCGGAATGACAAACTTAGAACGCGGTCAAATTTTAACAGAAGAACAATATTTAGATGCGTTAGAAGAGTTTGGTGATGAATTCGATGCTCGTATGGGTGCCGAAGCAATTCAAGAATTACTACGTAATATCGATGTGCAAGCTGAATGTGAAGCACTACGTGATGAGCTTGAAACTACCAATTCTGAAACTAAGCGTAAAAAACTGACTAAACGTATTAAGATTATTGAAGCATTCATTCAATCAGAAAATAAACCAGAATGGATGATCTTAAACGTATTACCTGTGTTGCCACCCGATTTACGTCCATTAGTACCACTAGATGGCGGACGTTTTGCAACATCAGATTTGAACGATCTATATCGTCGAGTGATTAACCGTAATAATCGTTTAAAACGTTTATTAGATTTGGCAGCGCCAGATATTATCGTACGTAACGAAAAACGTATGTTACAAGAATCTGTTGACGCATTACTTGATAATGGTCGTCGTGGTCGTGCTATTACCGGTTCAAACAAACGTCCATTAAAATCACTTGCCGATATGATTAAAGGTAAGCAAGGTCGTTTCCGTCAAAACCTATTAGGTAAACGTGTTGACTACTCTGGTCGTTCTGTAATTACTGTAGGTCCATACTTACGATTACATCAATGTGGTTTACCGAAGAAAATGGCACTTGAACTATTCAAACCATTTATTTACGGTAAATTAGAACGTCGTGGTTATGCAACTACCATTAAAGCAGCCAAGAAAATGGTTGAACGTGAAGATGCAATTGTTTGGGATATCTTAGATGAAGTTATTCGTGAACATCCGGTATTACTAAACCGTGCACCAACACTTCACCGATTAGGTATTCAAGCGTTTGAACCTATTTTGATTGAAGGTAAAGCGATCCAATTACATCCATTAGTCTGTGCGGCATTCAATGCTGACTTCGATGGTGACCAAATGGCGGTTCACGTACCATTAACGCTAGAAGCTCAATTAGAAGCGCGTGCGTTGATGATGTCTACCAACAACATTCTTTCGCCTGCGAGTGGTGAGCCTATTATTGTTCCTTCTCAGGACGTGGTATTAGGTCTTTACTACATGACTCGTGATAAAGTCAATGCGAAAGGTGAAGGCATGATTTTAACCGGACCTAAAGAAGCAGAAAAACTGTATCGTTTAGGTCTTGTTGAGCTACATGCTAAAGTTAAAGTCCGTATTACTGAAAGCCACCGTAATAGTATTGGTGAGTGGGAAGATACAACTTCAGTAGTTGATACTACAGTTGGTCGAGCTATCTTATGGTTAATTATGCCTAAAGGTATGAGCTTCTCTGTCATCAATCAACCACTTGGCAAAAAAGCGATTTCACGAATTTTAAATATTTGTTATCGCCAATTAGGCATGAAAGAAACTGTTATTTTAGCTGACCAAGTAATGTATACCGGATTTGCTTATGCAGCGCGTTCTGGTGTATCGGTTGGTATTGATGATATGGAAATTCCAGCGAAGAAATTAGAAATCATCAATGAAGCTGAAATTGAAGTTGCTGAAATTCAAGAACAGTTCCAATCAGGTTTGGTAACAGCAGGTGAACGTTATAACAAAGTTATCGATATCTGGGCAGCAGCGAATGAACGTGTTGCTAAAGCGATGATGGATAACTTATCAACTGAAAAAGTAATTAACCATGAAGGTAAAGAAGAAGTTCAATCTTCTTTCAACAGTATCTATATGATGGCCGACTCTGGTGCTCGGGGTTCTGCAGCGCAGATTCGTCAGTTAGCTGGTATGCGTGGATTGATGGCAAAACCGGATGGTTCAATCATCGAAACACCAATTACGGCAAACTTCCGTGAAGGGTTAAACGTTCTTCAGTACTTTATCTCGACCCATGGTGCGCGTAAAGGTCTTGCCGATACCGCATTAAAAACTGCGAACTCAGGTTACTTAACTCGCCGTTTAGTTGACGTAGCTCAAGATCTAGTCGTTATTGAAGATGACTGTGGTACTTTAGAAGGCGTAGTGATGACACCAGTTATCGAAGGTGGAGATGTTAAAGAGCCACTTCGTGAACGTGTATTAGGTCGTGTAACAGCAGAAGATGTATTGAAACCAGGTAGTGCGGATATTTTAATTCCTCGTAATACACTACTTGATGAAAACTATTGTGATTTACTTGAAGAAGAATCTGTCGATAGCGTTAAAGTTCGTTCAGTTGTTTCGTGTGATACTGACTTTGGTGTCTGTGCGAAATGTTATGGTCGTGACTTAGCCCGTGGTCACCTAGTAAATAAAGGTGAAGCAATCGGTGTTATCGCTGCTCAATCAATCGGTGAGCCAGGTACACAGTTAACCATGCGTACGTTCCATATCGGTGGTGCGGCATCACGAGCAGCAGCAGAATCAAGTGTTCAAGTTAAAAACAAAGGTAGCATCAAATTATCTAATGCTAAATTTGTAACTAACCCAGATAAGAAACTGGTTATTACATCTCGTAATGCTGAATTAACGATTATCGATGAATTAGGTCGAATGAAAGAAACTTATAAAGTTCCTTATGGTTCGATTCTAACTAAAGGTAATGGTGCAGCGGTTGATGCCGGTGAAACAGTTGCTAACTGGGATCCACATACCATGCCAGTTATCTCTGAAGCGAAAGGCTTTGTTAAATTTGTTGATATGGTTGATGGTCAAACTATCACGCGTCAAACCGACGAATTAACAGGTTTATCATCAATTGTTATTTTAGATGTCGCTGAACGAACAGGTGTTGGTAAAGATTTACGTCCAGCAATCAAGATTGTTGATGCTAAAGGTAAAGATATTTATGTTGCAGGTACAGAGATGCTTGCTCAATATTTCTTACCAGGTAAAGCATTAGTACAATTAGAAGATGGTGCTGAAATCAATGTGGGTGATACACTTGCACGTATTCCACAAGCATCGGTTGGTACTAAAGATATTACCGGTGGTTTACCACGCGTTGCTGACTTATTTGAAGCACGTAAACCTAAAGAGCCAGCAATTCTTGCTGAAATAGATGGTATTATCTCGTTTGGTAAAGAAACCAAAGGTAAACGTCGCTTAATTATCACTCCATTAGATGGTAGTGATCCATATGAAGAGATGATTCCAAAATGGCGTCAACTCAACGTATTTGAAGGCGAACAAGTTGGACGTGGTGATGTGATTTCTGACGGTCCAGAATCTGCACATGACATTTTACGTTTACGTGGTGTTAATGCAGTGACACGTTACATCGTTAACGAAGTTCAAGAAGTTTATCGCTTACAAGGTGTAAAAATCAATGATAAACATATTGAAGTTATTGTTCGTCAGATGTTACGTAAAGCGACAGTTATTCATCCGGGTGGTTCTCGTTTACTTGACGGCGAACAACTTGAAGTTTCACGCTTGAAGATTATTAATCGTGAGCTTGAGGCACAAGGTAAAGAGCCAATTGTTTACTTGCATGATCTGCTTGGTATTACTAAAGCATCACTTACTACTGAATCATTTATTTCTGCGGCATCGTTCCAAGAAACGACTCGCGTATTAACTGAAGCAGCAGTAGCTGGTAAAAATGATGAGCTTCGTGGCTTGAAAGAAAACGTTATTGTTGGTCGCTTGATTCCAGCTGGTACTGGTTATGCTTATCATAAAGAGCGTTTGCGTAAACGTACAATGCCTATTGATGATGAAATTCAACCAACTGTTTCAGCTGAAGAAGCAACAGCTAACTTAGCAGAATTACTCAATTCTGCAGAAGAAAATCAATAGTCAGTAGGACTAAGTTATTAAAATAGCACGTGTAAGCACGTGCTATTTTTTTATGTGTATTTAAAAAAAGGAGTTTTGATATGTATATTGTCATGAACCGATTTAAAGTAAAACGAGGTAGTGAAGAGGCTTTTATTGAAATATGGCGTAATCGTGATACCCATTTAAAAGAGATGAAAGGCTTTAATCGTTTTTATTTTTTAAAAGGGAAAACTGAGGAAAATTATACGTTATTTTCATCATTTGCCGAATGGGAATCAAAAGCCGATTTCGACGCTTGGGTAAACTCAGAACAATTCAAACATACACATCGTAATACCGGAAATAGACCAAATAATAAGGATATTTACTATGACCCGGCACAGTTAGAATGCTTTGAAAGTGTATTATAAATAATTATCAAATAATAAACCGCTTATTATAAATTGGTAAAATCTACCTAAATCATCATTAATAAAAGTTTTATGATCAAGAATAAAAATAAGCGGTATATTTTTTATGCGTAAATTAGGATTATACATAGCATGCATTATAAAAATGGCTATAATAATATTGAGTAAATTATCTTAAACGGTGTGGATTAAGGCGATATTAATTTGCAATATAGCCAATTCAATATTAGTGAGTCCACAGATTGATAACTTACATTCCTTGTTTTTTTCAGAGCTTGTTCTTTTTATCGAAATATCGGTATAAATTTGTTAGTGAGATTTAAACTTGAGGTATAAATAAGTGTTTAAAAATCGCAGATAGCTTATTTTAATTCTATTTTTTGATGTATTCATTTGTTAAGCTATCCATAAATTCAACTATTTATAGGAATATACAATGAAATCAAAATTTCTATTATGTGTTTTGGTATTAATTATTGTTGGAGCATTTTTTTGTTTTAGTCGATACAATGATATCCAAACTCGTGACGAAGGTGTAGCAGCTGCATGGTCAGAAGTTGTCAACCAATATAAGCGTCGGGCTGATTTAACTCCAAGTTTAGTTAATACGGTTAAAGGTTATACTACACACGAAAAAGAAGTGTTAACTCAAGTGACCGAAGCAAGAAGTAAAGTTGGCTCAATTCAAATCAACGCTGATCAGCTAACCGATCCGGCTTTATTTGCTAAATTCCAACAAGCGCAATCAGAATTAAGTACTGCCTTAAGCCACTTAATTGCTGTCAGTGAAAACTATCCAGATCTTAAAGCCAGTTCACTTTTTCAGGATCTTATGAGCCAGTTAGAAGGCACTGAAAATCGGATCGCAGTTGCCAGAGGACGATATATACAAGCAGTTCAATCGTTTAATATTTATATCAGAAAAATACCAAATAAGTGGATTGCTGGCTTTATAGGTGTAGAACCTAAACAGCAATTTACGGTTGATAATGAAAAAGAAATTTCAAATGCACCCGCAGTTAACTTTCAATAAACATAATTGCTCAAAAAATATTGAGTGTTAAGTTTGCTGTTAATCATCAGTTGGTATCGATCAACTGAAATTCTCTTCCTTTAAGATCGAGTTATGACCATACGTTAACTCGATCTCATAGAAATATTTTACAATAAAGCTCTATTAAGTTTCCCCAATACAAAATAAATAGTGCCAAATTTCCATGACGGCAAAACTTGATAAAAAAAGCAGATGTTAATAGCAAAATTGTTATCTGGCTATATAATAGTCATTTCTACCCATTGAAGTCTTATACTACTTAAACCTAAAATAGAGTAGATTAGCTTTTGATATGCGTTTTTTAAAAGTAATAATATTATTCTATTGCAGGTCATTTTGGTCAAAATATAATGAAAAAATATGTTTTCTTTAGTATGTTGTTAATGCTTAGTTGGTTTAGTTATGGTTTGACTGAAATTCCTGCTTTTAATAGTCATATTATTGATACAACCAATACTTTAAGTGCATCACAAGTCAAGTCTTTAGAATCAAGCCTAATTCAATTTGAACACTCGAAAACTGATGGGGCGCAAATAGCGGTTTTGATGATCGCAAATCTCGACAACGAAACCATAGAGCAGTACGCGCAGAGAGTTTTTAACCAATGGAAAATTGGAAGAAAAGGGCTGGATAATGGTATTTTATTGTTAGTAGTAAAAGATGACCGACAGATGCGTATTGAAGTGGGGTATGGGCTTGAAGGCATTGTTACTGATTTAGTTGCTAGCCACATCATTCGGGAACAGTTAGCTCCACAATTTAAGCAAAATAATTATTATCAAGGTATTAATGATGCAATTTCGGTATTAAAAGATGTCACAATAGGTTATGAAATTCATCCAGAGAAACAAACCCAGAATAATCATAGAATTGGGTTAAGTGAAATGTTAGATATGTTGTTTAACTGGATTATTCAACAAAGCTGGAAAGTGTTTTCCTTTTTTGTTTGTTTAGCCTTCACGGTTAAATTCGAAAAAAATGTATTTAAACGCATTATCATTACATCACTATCAAATAGTTTATTTATCCTAATTGTAACTTGGTGTGTTCACGGTTTTACTTACTTATATCTAACCGATGTCGTTTTTATTTTTGGTATAAATTATGTAGTTGCTAACTTGTTATTCATCGCTATCAGTTTTAAAAATGGCACTAGAAGAAGTCGTAGCGGGAGTGGCAGTAGCAGCCGATCTTCATATAGCCATTCGAGTAGAAGTTCCCGAACCGGCGGAGGCGGCGGCCGCAGTGGTGGTGGCGGTGCATCTGGTCGTTGGTAATGAGATGAACAAAGATAATACTCATTAAGTTTTAATAGTAAGATTATGATTCGACTATATACTAGTTTTAGTTAACCAATGATATCTTGTCTAAACGCTTTATTAAATGGATCGCAATTAACTGTTTGTTGTAAAAAGTAAAATTTTATTTAGCGTTGTTAATCATAAGGCAAAAAATACAATGAAAAGATATTTTCTAAGTAGTTTATTGTTAATATTCAGTTGGTTTTGTTATGGGCTAACAGACATCCCGGAATTTGCACAT
>NZ_JAFNNI010000007.1:0-102950 GCF_026536935.1 Gilliamella sp. B3127 | reverse complement strand
TATTACCCATGTGAGAGTAGGGTGCCGCCAGACTTTTAAATTAGAGCGAAAGCCCAGCAGCAATGCTGGGCTTTTTTGCATTCTACAAATAGTAAAAGTATATTCATGAATCATTTATTATTCAGATCCATTTGTCTAAGGAGTAAACAGTGGATAATTTAAACTTTTTATATCAATTTTTTGGTTCAGATTTTATTGAAAAATACACAACAGTTCCTCAACTAATTGGTATATTAGGTTATCTTGTCGGTGTTAGTGCCTTTTTGCAACGTAATGATAATGCATTCCGATGGCAATTAACGATTGTTAACGTCATTATGACGCTGCATTTTTATTTATTAGGTCCTGAATCCTATCCTGCTGCTATACTCAATATTGTAAATATTTTTAGGAATGTGACTTCTACTTATACTAAGAATTTTTTAGCAATGTTTTTCTTTATTGCATTGATGTGGATATTTTATTTTTTTACAACGCCGGATTGGAAGCAATTCATTAATTATTTCTCGGTTATAGGAACGACATTAGTAACCATTGCGCTATTTCGATTTGAACAACAAAAAATGCGATTACTTATATTATTGAGTAGTGCTTTATGGATCATTTATAGTTTATGGATAGGCTCTTTAGGAAGCTTAGCGATAGAGATTACATTTGCGCTAATTAATATTATTACTATTATTAAATTATCCCAAAAATCTCGCATATAATATTAGATTTAGACGATTAATATCATTTTTCTATTTATTTATTAGTGTATGTATGAAACAATTCAGCTATATAAAAAAATAAATTTTTGAGGTAGTCAGTGATCGATAATGATGGCTACCGTCCAAATGTAGGAATCGTTATTTGTAACAGGTATGGTCAAGTACTTTGGGCTCGACGTTATGGGCAAAACTCTTGGCAATTTCCTCAGGGCGGAATAAAACTAAACGAAACACCTGAACAAGCAATGTTTCGTGAACTTAATGAAGAAGTAGGATTACAACCCAAAGATGTAAGAATTTTGTCGGTTACCAATGGCTGGCTAAGGTATAAACTACCTAAACGAATGATTCGTTGGGATAATCAGCCTGTATGTATCGGCCAAAAGCAGAAGTGGTTTTTATTAGAATTAATTTCTGATACATCGGTAATAAACTTAAATATTTCACCAACGCCAGAATTTGATGATTGGAAGTGGGTAAGTTATTGGTATCCTATAAGGCAGGTTATTGCTTTTAAGCGTGATGTATATCGTAAGGCGATGAAAGAGTTTTCTTTGCCTGTTTTTACTATACAATCTGACATAGAAGATCCTATAACAAATCTTTCTAAGAAAAAACGATTTAACTTCTTTACTCATAAACGAAAAAATAAACAGCGTGTTAAAAAATGAATCAATTTTTACAATTCCCCAATTTTGATCCAATTGCTTTTTCAATCGGACCTATTTCCTTACATTGGTACGGTGCAATGTATTTATTTGGCATACTTGGCGCTTTATATTTAGCTAAGCGACGAGCTAACAAACCAAATAGTAATTGGACATCGCAACAAGTTGAAAATTTACTATTCTGGGGATTTTTAGGTCTCTTCATTGGTGGACGATTAGGCTATATATTATTTTATAACTTTGATGCTTTTATTGATGAGCCTGCAATCTTATTTCGAGTTTGGGAAGGCGGCATGTCTTTCCATGGTGGATTGATTGGTGCAATTTGCGTTATTGCTATATTTGCTAAAAAGACCCAAAAAACATTTATGCAAGTAGCCGATTTTGTTGCACCGTTAGTTCCGATCGGTTTGATGTTTGGCCGTTTTGGTAATTTTATCAACGGTGAACTTTGGGGACGTGTAACTAACTCATCAATTGGTATGTTATTTCCGACTTCGACTCATGCCGATTTTATGTTTGTACAATCACATCCCGAATGGTTTTCTTTATATAGCCA
This sequence comes from Gilliamella sp. B3127, assembly GCF_026536935.1. NCBI lineage: Bacteria > Pseudomonadati > Pseudomonadota > Gammaproteobacteria > Orbales > Orbaceae > Gilliamella > Gilliamella sp. B3127. The sequence goes on along the minus strand of NZ_JAFNNI010000007.1, from coordinate 101,013 downwards.
ATTAAATGGTGTTTTACCAAGACACCCATCACAACTTTATGAAATGGTATTTGAAGGCATAGTCTTATTTATTATTTTGAACCTTTTTATCCGTAAACCACGTCCAACAGGTGCTGTGTCAGGGCTATTTTTGGTTTGCTATGGAATATTCAGATTCATCATAGAGTTCTTCAGACAACCAGATGAACAGTTAGGATTATTTTTGAATTTTATTAGTATGGGGCAAATTCTCTGTCTACCAATGATTATCGGTGGAATTTTGATCCTTTTATATGCATATAGATTTAACAATAAGGTTATCTCAAAATGAAACAATATTTAGCATTAATGCAAAAAATTTTAGATGAGGGAACACCTAAATCAGATCGAACAGGGACAGGTACATTGTCGATCTTTGGTCATCAAATGCGATTTAATTTGCAAGATGGCTTTCCGTTGGTAACAACAAAAAAATGTCATTTACGTTCAATTATCTATGAATTGCTTTGGTTTCTTAAAGGTGATACCAATATTAATTATTTAAAAGATAATAAAGTAACGATATGGGATGAATGGGCGGATGAAAATGGTGATCTTGGCCCAGTTTATGGTAAACAATGGCGTGCTTGGGGAGCCGCCGATGGTCGTCAGATAGATCAAATCTCTCAAGTAATTGAACAAATTAAACATGATCCTGATTCAAGACGAATGATCGTTTCTGCATGGAATGTTGGCGAACTTGATCAGATGGCATTAGCGCCATGTCATGCTTTTTTTCAGTTTTATGTTGCTCAAGGTAAACTATCGTGTCAACTCTACCAGCGTTCATGTGATGTATTTTTAGGATTACCATTTAACATTGCCAGTTATTCGTTAATCGTTCACATGATAGCTCAGCAGTGTGATTTAGAAGTCGGTGATTTTGTTTGGACTGGTGGAGACACACATCTTTATTCTAATCATATGGAACAGACCCATTTACAATTAAGTCGTGAGCCGAAACCATTGCCTAAACTGGTTATTAAACGTAAGCCACCTACAATTTTTGATTATGAGTTTGAAGATTTCGAAATTGTTGGCTATGACCCTTATCCTGCAATTAAAGCGCCAGTAGCTATTTAAAATTAAAAAAAGTTGAGGAGCGGCCTTTTTGAGCATGTTTCAATTTAACAATTACTAAAAATTATAGAATAGGGATTAATCAATTTAATCCCTAACATCTTTTTTAAAACATTATCTTTACAAAAAAATCTATTAATAAAATGATGTTCCATCATGCTTAATTATTTTATTTTTCTGCCGCTTAATTCAAGATTGGTATATAATAATTCACTTTGTTTAAATTGTTATTTAATCTTAATATGAGTCAAGAAATTCATCCTACTTTTACAAAACGGTTATTACATCCTCGTTACTGGTTAACGTGGTTTGGTATTAGTGTTTTATATCTAATCGTATTGTTGCCATATCCAATAATTTATCAAATAGGAAAAGGCTTGGGATTGATTTCAATGAAATTAATCGGTAAGCGTAAAGAAACCGCAAAACAGAACTTGAAACTATGTTTTCCTGAAAAAACCGATCAAGAACGCGATAAAATATTAAGAGATAATTTTATTTCAACTGGACTTGCTATATTTGAAACGGGTATGGCTTGGTTTTGGTCAGATAAAAGACTTGCTAAACACTCTTCAATTGTAGGTGATTCGCATATCACTCGCATACAACAATCTGGACAAGGTGTTCTATTAATTGGGATTCATTTTTTAACGTTAGAACTAGGTGCACGTATTTTAGGAATGAGTCATCCTGGTGTTGGTGTCTATCGACCAAACGATAATCCGGTTATGGATTATATTCAATTAAAAGGGCGTTTAAAATCAAACAAATATATGTTGGATCGCTATAATACTAAAGGCATGATTAGAGCACTAAAAAATGGTGAATTGTTATGGTATGCTCCTGATCACGATTATGGACCTAAAAATAGTGTATTTGCTCCACTTTTTGCTGTCGAAAAAGCCGCAACCACAATAGGGACTCGAATTTTAGTTAAATTAGGCCAACCAGCAATTATACCTTTCACCCCTAAACGTGAAACAAAAGGTCATTATACCGTTTATGTGACTCCTGAACTTAAGGGATATCCTATCGATGATGATGTTCAAGCAGCCACGTTTATGAATAAAGCAATTGAACAGGAAATTCTTAAAGCACCAGAACAATATATGTGGTTGCATCGACGATTTAAAACTCGTCCCAAAGGGGATGCACCTTTATATACTGATAAAGTTCAATCAGATTAATTTAACAAATTCGATTGTGAAAAACGATAAGATACGATATGCAAAAACTAAATAAAATAATTTTGTATTGCCGGCCTGGATTCGAAAAAGAATGTGCGGCAGAAATAACAGATAGGGCCGCACAAAAAGAGATATTTGGATTTGCGAAAGTTAAAGAAAATAGTGGTTATATAATATTTGAATGTTACCAAGATGGTGATGCTCAATTATTGATTAAAGAAATTTCATTTCGAACACTGATTTTTGCCAGACAAATGTTTGTTGCAGGTGATTTATTAGATAATTTACCAACAGAAGATCGTATCACTCCTATAATCGAGGCATTATCTGGTATTGTTGATAAAGCAGGTGATTTGCGTGTCGAAGTTGCTGATACGAATGAAGGTAAACAATTAGCAGGATTTTGTCGGAAATTTACAGTTCCTCTTCGACAAGCTTTACGAAATAAGCGCATCCTTTTAAAAGTTCAGAATCCATCACGGCCAGTAATTCATCTATTATTCATTAACAATAATAGTTGTTATGTAGGATATTCCTTAAGTCAAAATAATTCGCCTTTTTATATGGGAATACCAAGATTAAAATTTCCTGCTGATGCCCCAAGCCGTTCCACGTTAAAACTAGAAGAAGCTTTTCATATTTTTATTCCTTATGAAGAGTGGGATGAACGACTGAAAGGTGGTTTAAATGCAGTTGATTTAGGTGCGTGTCCTGGAGGATGGACTTATCAATTAGTCAAAAGAAGCATGATGGTATATGCTATAGATAATGGTCCGATGAATGAAAAACTTATGGAGTCAGGGCAAGTTAAACATTATCGTGAAGATGGCTTCAAATTTATACCTAAAAAGCATAATATTTATTGGCTAGTGTGTGATATGGTTGAAAAACCAGCCAAAGTAACAGAATTAATTGCCAAGTGGCTTATTAATGGTTGGTGCCGAGAGACAATTTTTAATCTCAAGTTGCCAATGAAAAAACGTTATGAAGAAGTAAAACAAAATTTACAATTACTAATAAAAGAACTAAATAATAATCAAATCAATGTACAAATTCAGGCTAAGCAGCTTTATCACGATCGTGAGGAAGTTACTGTTCATGTGCAACGAATTTGGGGATGAAAATTTATAAGAGAATGGGTATGAAATTAAAACAATCCTTTTATGCTATTGTTATGTTAGCATTATTTTCGCTTTTAATTGGCTGTAATCTCAGCTTATCGAAAAGTGGTAAATATGATGAGACTAAAGATTCCAATTATTATTTGTCGCAAGCTGAATCAAGTTCAGGAAATGCCAAAATCGATTGGCAATTGTTAGCTGTGCGGGCTTTAATAAATGAGAATAAATTGTCTCAAGCAAACAAATTATTATCTGAGCTTCCTGCGAATCTTAATGCTGAACAACAAAAAGACCAATTGTTATCTCAAGGCGAAATAGCGGTCAGAAAAGGACAGCCATTTAATCTTAATCAACTATCTGTTGATAAATTAAATGATTCACAATCATATCGTTATTATTCAATAAAATTAGCTTTAGATCGCAAAGCTAGAAATATAAATGAACAAGCTCATGATTATTTATCTTTACAAAAATTTGCCCCTGAGAAACATCAAAAGCAGATATTAAATAATACTTGGAAATTCTTTAGCAAACTATCTGCAAGTCAAATAAGTCAAATTTCTGCTGCTGATAATGAAGTAATATTAAGGGGTTGGATTGATTTAAGTTATACATATAAAAGTAATAATAAAAAAGCATTAGCTCAGTCAGGTGATAGTACTGATGTTGTTGATGCAACAAATAGTAGTCAAAGTGCACAATTAAAACAAGCTATTGAAGATTGGTCATCAAGATATCCAAATCATCCAGCCCAAGAGATTGTTTCGGCGCTAGTAGGTGGCCAAAAGCTTTCTGTTGATAATGTAAATACGAAAACAGTTGCTTTATTATTACCTTTAAATGGTTCTTCTCGTATATTTGGTAATACAATTCGTCAAGGTTATGTTGATGCAGTTAAATTTTATCCACAAGAACCGCAACAAAATGTTGTTGTTTTAGATACCACATCATTGCCAATGGAAAGCTTAATTGAACAAGCTCAAGCACAAAATGTTGAATTAATTGTTGGTCCATTGTTGAAAGAAGAAGTCATTAAAATAAAACAGTTAGCACCGTCTATTCCTGTTTTAGCATTAAATAAAGTGGATGATGGTACTGTTTCCTCTAATAAGATGTGTTTCTTCGCATTATCGCCAGAAGATGAAGCAAAAGATGCGGCTGACCATATTTTTGCTCAAAATAAGCAAAAACCACTGTTAATTGTTCCACAAACTGATTTAGGTAGACGAGTTGCTAAAAGTTTTGCTAAACAATGGTCACAAATTGCTAATGGTTCTCAAGCTTATGTCCAATATGTCGGTAGTATCGGTACTTTGAGGGGCAATATGAATCATAATAGTGGAATAAGTTTAACTGGCCGACCAGTCTCTTTTGATGATGGTAATGCTACAACATCATCAAGTTCCGCTGGTTTTGACGCGATTTATGTTTATGCCTCATATGACGAATTAACGTTAATAAAACCAATGCTTGATTTGGGAGCGGGCAAAACTATTGGTAATGGATCATCATCAGTTACGCTTTATTCTAGTTCTAAAAGCCATGTAGCAAGCGCTTCAAATGATTTTAATTATGATATGAATAAAACTGAGTATGCTGATATCCCATTGATTATCAATTCATCTGATAGAACGTCTTCCCTTATCCCTGGCAATATTCAAAAAGATTATTCTTTAACTCGATTATACGCTATGGGTATTGATGCATGGAGACTCGCTAATCGTTTCAATCAATTGGATTCTTATCAACCTAATTTTTTAGATGGTATGACCGGTAAATTGTCAACAAGTAATCAATGCGAAGTAACGCGATCACTTTCTTGGCAAGAATATGTTTATGAAGCATCTGATCAGTCCTCACAGCAAAGCGAATAGTAAAAAAATTGGTAAGTATTATGAACAATTAGCTTGCCAATTTTTAACCAAGCAAGGACTTGTATTATTGGAACAAAATAGCCTATACCAAATTGGTGAAATTGATTTAATTATGCGAGACAAAACCTGCTTGGTCTTTATTGAAGTTAGATATCGAAAAAATGCCCATTTTGGTGAAGCTGAAATGACAATATCGTTTAATAAACAATCTAAAATTAAACAAGCTGCACAACTTTGGATGTTAGAGAATAACTTTAATATTGAAGAAACAGAGTTTAGATTTGATGTTTTTGCCATAACGGGCAAAGATCAAAAATGGATAGTTAATGCGTTTTAATGGTTAGGTGAAAAACGTGCAAGATTTAATAAAAAATTATTTTACTGAAAGTATTCAAACTCAAATAGTGATGGCGGAATCACTAGGCTCTTCAATTGAAAAAGCAGCTAATATTATTGTTGGTGGATTACTTAATGGTAATAAAATTATGGGATGTGGTAATGGGGCTGCGGCAGCGAATGTACAAAGCTTTACTTCACGCTTAATTACAAGTCTTGACATTGAAAGGCCAAGTATTCCTGCTATTGCTTTAGTTTCGGATAATGTTTTGTTAAGTGCGATATCAAATCATGAAGAGATATATGCGCGGCAAATTCAAGCTTTAGGGCAACAAGGTGATATTTTGATTATATCCACTTGTGAAGGTAATAGTCGCTCAATTATTCGTGCCGTCCAAGAAGCTGTGATAAAAGATATGAAAATTGTTGCATTAACCGCATTTGATGGCGGTGAAGTAATCGGTTTGCTTGGTCAGAATGATATTGAAATCAGAATTCCATCTTACAAAAAGGTGATGGCCTACGAAATGCACACAATGATTTTGAACTGTTTATGCCAATTAATTGAAAATACTTTGTTTATTCACACAGAATAAGTTGAAATAAAAACAGTTTAGTTCTGCATTAATAGCTATTTTTGTGCTATAATTATAAGCTATTTTAAGATTTAAATTAATAAGAGAACATGGTGTTATGACCGAACTAGCCAAAGAAATAACTCCCGTCAATATTGAAGACGAATTAAAATCCTCTTATCTTGATTATGCAATGTCTGTTATCGTCGGGCGTGCTTTGCCTGATGTACGTGACGGACTAAAACCCGTCCACAGACGAGTTTTATTTGCTATGCATGAAGCTGGATACGACTGGAATAAACCTTACCGAAAATCTGCTCGTGTTGTCGGGGATGTAATCGGTAAATATCATCCACATGGTGATTTTGCTGTTTATGAGACTATCGTTCGTATGGCACAACCATTCTCATTACGTTATATGCTTGTTGATGGTCAAGGTAACTTTGGTTCTGTTGACGGTGACTCTGCTGCTGCAATGCGTTATACCGAAATTCGTATGCAAAAATTTGCAGGTGCATTGTTGACAGACCTTGATAAAGAAACCGTAGACTTCTCGCCAAACTATGATGGATCAGAAATGATCCCTGATGTCCTTCCAACTCGAATTCCTAATTTACTCATTAACGGTTCATCGGGTATTGCAGTTGGTATGGCAACTAATATTCCTCCTCATAATTTAGCTGAAGTGATTAATGGCTGCTTGGCATTCATTGAAGATGAAAATATCTCTGTCGATGGTTTAATGGAGTATATTAAAGGTCCAGATTTTCCTACCGCAGCATTAATTAATGGGCGTAAAGGTATTGAAAATGCCTATCGAACTGGTCGTGGTATCATTTATATTCGTTCTAAAGCAACGGTTGAAGTTGATGATCACACTGGTCGTGAAACGATTATTGTTAATGAAATTCCTTATCAAGTTAATAAGAAAAAATTAATCGAGAAGATTGCAGAGTTAGTCAAAGATAAAAAAATTGAAGGCATTTCAGCACTGCGTGATGAATCAGACAAAGATGGTATGCGTATTGTTATTGAGATTAAACGCGATGCCGTTGGTGAAGTTGTTCTAAATAATCTTTTTTCATTAACTCAACTACAAGTTTCTTTTGGTATTAATATGGTGGCTTTACATAAAGGCCAACCAAAACTATTAAATTTAAGAGAAATGATCGAAGCGTTTGTTCTTCACCGCCGTGAAGTGGTAACGCGTCGAACTATTTATGAACTTCGTAAAGCTCGTGAACGTGCGCATGTATTGGAAGGTTTAGCTATTGCATTAGCTAATATAGATCCTGTAATTGAATTAATCCGTGCCGCGGCTACGCCTTCGGAAGCTAAAGCTAAACTATTATCGCAAGCTTGGCAACTAGGTAATGTTGCTGCAATGCTTGAAAAAGCTGGTAATGATGCTGCTCGACCGGAAGATTTAGCGCCAGAGTTTGGTATTCGAGATGGCCATTATTATCTTTCAGAAGCTCAAGCTCAAGCTATCTTAGATCTTCGTTTACATCGATTAACCGGACTTGAACACGAAAAAATTCTTGATGAATATAAAGAGTTACTAATTCAAATTAGTGGTTTACTCCATATTCTTGCAAGCCCTGAAAGATTAATGGAAGTTATTCGTGAAGAGCTTGAAGCGGTTCGCGATCAATTCCAAGATGCAAGAAGAACAGAAATTACTGCAAGCAGCGCTGATATCAATATTGAAGACTTAATTGCTCAGGAAGATGTTGTAGTTACACTTTCTCATCAAGGTTATGTGAAATATCAACCGCTATCTGATTATGAAGCGCAACGTCGAGGTGGTAAAGGTAAATCGGCAACAAAAATTAAAGAAGAAGATTTTGTTGAGAAGTTATTAGTTGCTAATACTCACGATACTATACTTTGTTTCTCTAGCCGTGGCCGTTTATATTGGATGAAAGTGTATCAATTACCAGAAGCCAGCCGAGGTTCTCGAGGTCGTCCAATTATTAATTTATTACCGCTAGAAGCTGATGAACGCATTACAGCAATTCTACCTGTTCGTGAATTTGATGATGAACATTGTGTATTCATGGCAACAGCACAAGGTACGGTTAAGAAAACCTCTCTAATTGAATTTAGTCGTCCTCGAAGCGGTGGCATAATTGCTATTAACTTACGTGATGATGATGAACTTATTGGTGTTGATTTAACAAGTAATGAAACATCTGATATCGTTGATGATGAAGAACTAAACGATGATGTGGTTGTTGAAGAGACAGATAGTGATGATGAAGTCTCTGAAATCTCTAACACCGAAGACATTATGTTATTCTCTGCTAATGGTAAAGTGGTTCGATTCCCAGCGAATAAAGTTCGTTGCATGGGCCGAACAGCGACAGGTGTTCGAGGTATTAAATTAGAAGGTGATGATAAAGTTGTATCACTAATTGTTCCTCGAGGAAATGGTGCAATCTTAACTGCAACTCAAAATGGTTATGGAAAACGTACTGAACAAGAATTATATCCAACTAAATCACGCGCTACAAAAGGGGTTATCTCTATTAAAGTGAGTGAACGAAACGGTGCAGTAGTTGGTGCAGTACAAGTTGAAGAAACTGACCAAATCATGCTTATTACTGATGCTGGTACCTTAGTACGTACTCGTGTATCTGAAGTAAGCATAGTGGGCCGAAACACTCAAGGGGTAACCTTAATTCGAACAGCCGAAAACGAAAAAGTGGTCGGATTACAACGAATTGCTGAAACGGAAGATGATGATGAATCGGAATTGTCCCAAGAGGCTTATGATAGTGATGATTCCGCTCAAGAATCCGAAGAATAATTTTTAATTATAGAAAAGGATTAGCCACACAGACTAATCCTTTTTTGTTTTCGAAAACCACGACAAGGAATAGAATTACATGTCTTTCTCTATAAAAAAAGTTGTAACTAATCTTGCTTGGCAAATTTTAATTGCCTTGGTCTTAGGTGTAGTGGCTGGTGCTTTTCTATATGAATTAGCTGATCCTAATCATGAATTACATTCATATTATCAATTTGCAATTGTTAATATTTTCCAACCAGCAGGTGATATCTTTATCCGCTTAATCAAGATGATTGTATTACCAATTATTCTTAGTACGTTAACGTTAGGTATAGCAGGCATTGGTGGTTCAAAACGTTTAGGAATGCTTGGTTTTAAAACTATTCTTTATTTTGAAATTATTACTACTATTGCTATTTTGTTAGGTCTTTTTTGGGGAAATTTCTTTGCACCTGGCGCGGGAATTGATTCTTCAACGTTAGCCTCAGCAGATATTAGTAAATATACTAAAGCAGCTGAAGAACTTAGCGGTAAACCTCACGGTTTAATTGTTATGATTTTAGACATGATTCCAGCTAATATCTTTAAAGCAATGTCTGATGGTGCAGTTTTACCTGTTATCTTCTTCTGTGTCTTTTTTGGCTTAGGCTTAATGTCGCTACCGGATAAACAGCGTGATCCATTTTTATTCTTGTTAAAAGTGGTATCAGATACAATGTTTAAAGTCACTAATATGATTATGCGTTACGCACCTATTGGGGTATTTGCATTAATCACGGTAACTGTTGCCAAATATGGATTCGCTTCATTATTGCCATTACTGAAATTGATTTTAACCGTTTATTCAGCAATGATTATATTTACCTTGGTCATATTAGGTTTAGTTTGTAAATTGTGCCGATTTAATATTTTTACCTTATTAAAAATATTGAAAGAAGAACTCGTCATTGCGTTTTCAACTGCAAGCTCCGAAACAGCTTTGCCTAAGATCATTGAAAAAATGGAAGCTTATGGTGCACCGAAAGCAATTACGAGTTTTGTTATCCCTACTGGATATTCATTTAATCTTGATGGTTCAACACTATATCAAAGTATAACTGTTATTTTTCTCGCGCAATTATTTGATATGGATTTAAGCATTCTGGATCAAATTATCATTGTTATAACATTGATGATAGCATCAAAAGGGATAGCTGGTGTACCAGGTGCTTCAATTTTAGTGTTATCAGCTACACTTGGTAGTGTTGGTATCCCAATCGAGGGTATTGGTTATATTATGGGTGTTGAGCGTATTTTAGATATGGGTAGAACAGTAGTTAATGTTGTGGGTAATGCATTGGCTGCTATCGTTATAGCCCGCTGGGAACATGCTTTTGATGATAAAAAAGCAAGAGCATATGAGCAAGAATATTTAAAATAAGACATCATTTAATTTATAAGGCTTCAGTTGATGGAGCTTTTTTATTAATTTAATCTAATTATCACAATCATAGATATAAAAAAACCCAGCTAAGCTGGGTTTTTTATTTAAAAGTAAAATTATTTAATTTTAGCTTCTTTATAAACAACGTGCTGACGAACAACAGGATCGTATTTTTTGATCTCCATTTTTTCAGGCATTGTTCTTTTATTTTTGCTAGTGGTATAAAAATGACCGGTACCAGCAGAAGAAACTAATCTAATTTTCTCACGTACACCTTTAGCCATGATATGGTTTCCTTATTAGTACTTTTCACCACGGGCACGAAGTTCAGCTAAAACTGCATCAATACCCTTTTTATCGATAGTTCGCATACCTTTAGCAGATATACGTAATTTTACAAAACGTTTTTCACTCTCAACCCAAAAACGGTGAGTTTGAAGATTTGGTAGAAAACGACGTTTAGTAGCATTCATCGCATGAGAACGATTATTTCCCACTAAAGGACCTTTTCCTGTTACTTGGCATACTCGTGACATGTCAATAATTCTCCGAAATTTCTATGCTTAAGCCTTGGGCGTAATATGTTAATGGAATTAACCTCGTCAGGCTTTTAGTTTGCTGCAGTTCTATTTGAGAAGCAGTCTAACCTCTCACACTACACCCATAATAATGAGGTAGCGAAGTATACGCTTTTACAGGTAAATTCTCAAGCATTATCTTATCTAAGCTTAAAAATAAGTTTTTAATTGAAAAAGATTAATAATTCTAAATGCATTATTATGACGAAATAATTATCTCATAATTTAGATTGTTTTTGTTCAATATAAAACGATTTAATCTTATAATAACTGTGTTTTAATACTATGGATTTTAAATTTCATCTATTAGTCTGAATTTATTTACTTTCAAGGAGATAGTATGAGTCAGTTTACGCCATATAGCATCTATGGCATTATCGGTTATCCTTTGGGGCATAGTATGAGCCCACTTATTCATACTACATCTTTCCAAGATTATGGTATTCCTGCCGTACTTGTACCTTTTCCTACACCACCAGAGGAAATTGCGACACTTTTTAAATCAGTACGATTACTAAATATCCGTGGTTTGTGCGTTACGATCCCTCACAAACAAACTATTATTCCTTATTTAGATGAAGTCACTGAGCATGTTAAAAAAGCGGGTGCAGCTAATTTAGTTTATTGGGATGGTGATAAGCTTTGTGGCGATAACACCGATATTATTGGTTTTATGCAACCACTAGCGCAAAAAAAATTACCAGCTGAATATAAAAAAGTGTTAATACTTGGGGCAGGCGGTGCAGCACGTGCGGCGGTTGTTGGATTACAAGATCTTGGATATAGTGATATAACAGTTACCGATATTGTCACTGATTTACCCGAAGCATTAGCTAAAGAATTTAATCTTAAAACGGTAGCGTGGTCGGATAGAGATAAAGTTGAAGCACAAATTATTGTCAACTCTACTCCATTAGGTATGCAAGGTAAATTTGAAGATCAAACGCCTTATGAACAAGCATGGTTTAAAGGTAAAGGCATAGCTTACGATATTGTGTACACACCATATAACACGAAGTTTAGACAAGAAGCTGAAAAAGCAGGATGGGAATCGATTTCTGGACGTGAGATGTTTATTGGTCAAGCAAATGCTCAATTTAAAATTTGGACAGGAAAAGAGCTTTCAGATAGGGCAAAACAAGCTGTGATTGATGCTTTATCAGGTAAATAAAAGCTAAAAATTAACCATCTCATTCAATTGGGATGGTGACTGAATATTTAATCTTCATCTTAAAAATTTATTAAATCGACTAAGATTGTTAAAGTGATTAATAAATTTAAAATGTGATTAAAAGGGAGTATTTATGACTAATTTAGAGTTACAAGCATTTCGCCGTTTTCTGATGCTAAAAGTATCAGAGGCAAGTGAGTATATCGGTAAAACGGACGTAAAAACTTGGCATGATTGGGAAAACGGAGTTTTACCGGTTCCTGAAAATGTCGCAACTACAATGAAAGAATTAAAAAATCTTCGTAGTGAAAAAATAAAACTGATTATCAATAGTATTAATGATCGTGTTGGAAGTAATACCATTCGATATTTCATGACATACCAAGAGTTTAAAAAAGTGAATCCTGAATTAGATGTGATTCAATGGCGATTGCATCAATCGATTGCTACTGAACTTTATTTTAGAGGTTTAGAAAAGTTGTGTTGATTGTTATGCTCAACGCTAGATTATGTTTAAAGAATGCTAGGTAAATTGCATTAAATTATTTACACTTTTTTGGATATTATTATTCATTAAATCATATGGATAATAAAATCAAATTGTAAAAAAATATTGCAAAAATAAAAATGAATCACTAGCATACATAAATAACTTATTTTAAGATCTGTATATCAAGAAGGGCCCAAAATGAAAAAAATAATTTTTTTAGTTGGCGCAAGAGCTGCTGGCAAAACAACAATGGGTAAAATGTTAGCCAAAGAGTTATCATTTTCTTTTATCGATACAGATTGTCATTTACTTGAAACCACTCAAAAAACGGTTGCTGAGATTGTAGAAAAAGAAGGTTGGGAAGGTTTTCGTGCTAGAGAAAGCCAAGTCCTTATTGATACCGCTAAGCCAAATCGCGTTATTGCAACTGGTGGCGGTATGGTATTAGCTGAGAAAAATCGACAGTTTATGAAGCAAAATGGTGTCGTCATATTTCTATCTGCGCCTGCTGAAATATTAGCAGCTCGTTTGATGAAAGATCCTAATATTGCTCAACGACCATCATTAACGGGTTTATCAATTTCTGACGAAATGGAGAAAGTTCTTGCTGAACGTTTACCTTTATATCATGATGCTGCTCATCATATTGTAGATGTTGATCAAGATGAAAATTTAATTCTAAATCAAATAATTGAGAAACTGAAAAATCATTAACTCTACTTCTTTCATTTCCTTCCATTAACTATTCGCTAAGCTATTTTTATAAAATAGTTTTATCTATTTTACGTTCTTGAATTTTTCAAAAAAGACTTGCCATTGGATAAAAAATAAATAAAAATACAAAAAATATGAATAAATATTCATTTTGGATGGTGGTGCGATGAAAGAAAGAACAACTGAACTCGTTGATGGTTTAAGGCATTCAGTACCTTATATTAATGCACATCAAGGCAAAACATTCGTTATTTTATTAACTGGTGCAGTTTTAAAAAGTAATAATTATGCAAGTATCATTAGTGACATTGGTTTATTACATAGCTTGGGTATTAAACTGGTCATTGTTAATGGTGCGCGTAACCAAATAGATGAATCACTGAAAAATCATAATATTAAACCTAAATACCATAAAAATACTCGGATCACTGATGGCCCAACTCTAGATGTAGTTAAACAGGTAACAGGGTTATTACAACTTAATATTACCGCCAGCTTATCAATGAGCTTAAATAATACACCTTTGCAAGGCGCACATATTAATGTGGTTAGTGGTAATTTTGTTATAGCACAACCATTAGGTGTTGATGATGGTGTAGATTATTGCCATACAGGTAAAATACGTCGAATTAATAACGAAGCAATAGATGAGCAATTAAATCGTGGTTCGATTGTACTATTAGGTCCTGTAGGTGTGTCAGTTACAGGTGAAAGTTTTAATTTATCGTCAGAAGATGTTGCAGCCGAAGTAGCTATTCGACTTAAAGCCGATAAACTAATCAGTTTTTGTGCAGAACAAGGTGTACTTGATGAACAAAATCATGTAATAACTGATCTGTTCCCAGTGGATGCTGATAATTATGTTAATCGCAAAGAAGAATGTGGTAAACACCTATCTAGTGAGGCTCGTTTTTTGCGTGCGGCATCCAAAGCATGTCGTAATGGCGTCCGTCGTAGCCATTTAGTTAGCTATTTAGTAGATGGCTCTATTTTGCAAGAACTGTTTTCTCGTGATGGTATTGGTACACAAGTTGCTATGGAACATTCAGAGCAAGTTCGCTTGGCAACAATCAATGATATAGGTGGAATATTGGAGCTGATTCGACCACTTGAAGAGCAGGGTATCTTAGTTAAACGTTCACGAGAACAATTAGAGATGGAAATTGATAAATTCACTATTATTGAACGTGATAATATGACAATTGGCTGTGCTGCGCTTTACCCTTATCCAGAAGAAAAAATGGGTGAAATGGCTTGTTTGGCGATTCATCCACAATATAGAAACTCATCACGCGGTGATTTATTATTAGAAAAAATTTCAGAAAGTGCTAATAATTTAGGATTAGAAAAAATCTTTGTGCTTACCACTCGAAGCATTCATTGGTTTCGTGAAAAAGGTTTTAATCCAGCTGAAGTGGATGATCTGCCGATTAAAAAGAAACAACTCTATAATTATCAAAGAAATTCAAAAATATTAATGTTTGATTTAATTTAAATTTATCGAGAAAAAGTCCGTTATAGCAACGGACTTTTTGATTAACTAAATAGCTTAACAATAAATTCAGTGATTAACGATAAGGATGTGAAATCAGGATCAGCAAAGGTTACACCTTCAACACCTAAAAATTTAAAGAGAGGTAATGCGAGGGCTGGCAACACACATAAAAGTAAACCATTAACGAAAGAGGCAATAACCGCTCCTCTTGCTCCACCTGTTGAGTTACCAAATATTGCTGCTGTTCCACCAGTGATGAAGCTTGCCATAATTCCGGGAATGATAATAGGTAAACCAATAAAAGGGAAAACGACCACACAAGCTATTTCAGTAAAGAAACTCACAATAAAACCAACTAATACACAATTTGGTGCTTTATCAAATAACACCATTGGATCGACCGCCGGCACACAACCAGGTGCGACAACTTGGGCAAATCCTTTAAAAGCTGGGATGATTTCTTCAGTAAAAATAGCGACCCCTTTTTTGGCAATATAGAGGCCTCCGGCAAAAATAGCTGATTGTTCCAACGCAAAAATAATAAACGTATTGTTTTTAAGTATCTCTTTCAAATACTCAGCGGATGAAAAAGCACCGGATAAGCATAGTAAAACAAACATGGTAATAAAAGTCGCAACATCTGATTGCCTTAAAAAGCTAAAACGATCATTTATTTTAATCTTTTCGATATCATTTTTTTTATTTCCTAGCCATTTACCTAAATAGGAACCTAATAAGTATGAAACTGTACCAGCATGGGCAATACAATAATCATTGTTCCCTATTATTGTACGGCTAAATTTAGAGAGTAAAGTTGGAAATATCGCCATATAAAGGCCAATAATCATTGCGCCAGTTGCAACAATGATATAGCCATTATAGCCCATACCTTGTAAAACTGCGGTAAATGAAAATGCCATGAATAGCACTAAATGCAATGATAAATAAATCGATTTAAAGCGGGTAAATCTTGCTAATAGTAGATTAATTATCATCGCAAAAAAGAGGATAAAGGCGGCACTAGTACCAAGTGATTCCATCGTCAATGCGGTAATGGCTTCATTACTTGGTACGACCCCATGCATTCCAAATGCATGAGTAAACATGTTACTGAACATAATTAACACGCCACCTAAGATTTTTCCACCCGTTTTAATTAACACAAAACCAATGAATGAAAGTAGTGTGCCAGTAATAATTTTAGAAAGTTTTGCTCTCTGTAGTACCAATCCTATGAACGCAACTAATGCAATAATGATAGCAGGCTGACCAAATATATTTAAAAAAAGATCCATGTTTTTGCTCCAAATTTAATAACAAAACTAAAGATCATTATAATTAAAACAACGTTTCAAATTGTGTTTTGGATCACAAATTAACAAATGAAATATGCAAATAATCAATTGGTAGCAAATTATTGATCTTGATTATGAAGCATTAATTGAACTTTTTAGTTGATGATTTTCTGGGTTGATTGACGTTTATTTGTAAAAATAATTGAGGAGTCTATACCATTTCATTAAGTTTTAAGTTCTATATTGAATTACTTAATTTACATTGAACGCATAAAAATCATTTTAGAGGCGAGCTTTTAAAGTCAAAACAATTAATGAGAGATCACGTTGTGGTAAAAAGAAAAATTAAAAAACAGCATAATGAACAAAAGTGTGATGTCTTGCTTGCGCTTAGTCGATTTTGATTTCACGGAAATTAATGATAGATAATGCATTTTTTAGCGAAGATCAATGAAATATTCTGTAGTTCTTCAAGTAAATTTAATAAGACTATTTATTGCGTTAATTTTGAGTCAGAAATATAAGCGTTACCTGTTTTGTTTGTCGGTTTGACAGTTTCAATTGGTAACGCTCTAGTTTGTGAATTTTTTATTAGCTCAAATCTGAGCCACTAAATTACTATTTATGAGTAATATGACTTCCTTTTTCTTTAATAATATCTGCTCCTTTTTCTACATTAATTTTAGTGTGACTAAACTCAACTGATGCGTTACGAATTTTAAAACCATTTTCCGCTTCAATATTGATGTTTGAAAATCTAATATTATTGAATGGCTTTTCTGGTGTTCCAATAATAAAACCAGCGTAATTACTTTTACCTTTTACAGTAAGATTATTGAAGCTAATGTTATTGAAGTATGGGGTTTGTTTATGCTCTTTTGGTTGTTCAGTATCCGCAGGATAAATCTGATCGCCTAACATAAATCCACCAGCAAATTCACCTTCTTGTAACGCTTTAATTTTTGCATCTTTTGTTGTTGGGCCGCCTTTATAATAAGCTGACAAAACAATTGGCGTTTTTACATTGACCATTGTTGTATTGTTATACTCAATATCTTTAACTTCACCACCTTTGCCTCTTGGCGATTTGATTCGAATACCATACATCGCATCGGTAAAGGTATTATTTTCTGCCAGTAAATTGCTCACACCGCCATATGTTTCTGAACCAATAGATAATCCACGACCGAGCATAAAGTTATTATCTGCAATATAAAAATCATGGCTAAGGTTGTTTACAGTTGATTTAATGGCAACATGGTCATCACCCACACTTATTGTGTTTTTTGTAATACTGACTCTTCTACTATCCATTGGATCAATGGCATCCGTGTTTTGCCACCAAGCTGGAGCGGATATTGTTGTTTTATTAATTGTAATATCTTCCACATTTTTAAAAACAATATGAAAACTTGGCGAATTTTGTATTGTGACGCCTTCAACTAAAATATTGTTAGCGTTTTTAAATAAAAGTAGACGTGGGCGATTTGTTGGTCCCTTTTTTCCGGCTTGACGAGTCTCGGCGCGGTATTTTTCTAAAAGCGTTGAACCTTGCCCATCAATAATTCCTTCACCGGTGATAGCAATATTTTTTTCTTCTGCAATATTAATAAACCCAATCCATTGTTTTGTTAGTGGTAATGATTCATCTGATGATGACCATTTTTTTTGTTCTTCTGAAGGATGATATGCACTTTCCTCTGCTGAAGCTTGTACTACCGCCCCTTTTTCTAAATGAAATTCAATATTACTTTTTAAAAATAGAGGTTCAGATAGGTAATAACCCGCAGGAACAATAACTTTACCACCGCCATTTTGCGCACAATCATTAATAGCGGTTTGAAATGCTTTTGTATCATACCAAATACCTGTTGCTTCAGCGCCATAATCTCTAACATTACATTGTTTATTAGGAATATTAAGTTTGTCCAAAGTAACTGGAACAAATGGTGGTGAAGCTATAACAGCGAAACTAGCGGTAAGCGTGAGTAAACTAATAGATAATCCATTTTTTATAATTAAACGATACATGTTTTTTCCTTAATGAAGAATAAAAAAGATGAAGTATAAAAATGATTATCTAGGTTAATAGTCTAAGAATCTGTTAATAGAGTCACAAATTTAAAAAACAATTTATAAAAATTGAAATGACGTTTTAATTTACGCAAGTGTCAGCTTTTTTATGAGATCAATTAACTAATTGATTTGCCATTTCATCACTAATGACTAATACATCAATATAATTTGCATTTAATGCAGCGATTAAACTGTTAAGTTTTTCAGCGTCGCCACTTGCACATATTTTTAGAGGGATTTTTTTTAAATTTTCTAACGTCACGCCAATAATTTGATCATGGAATGGCGTTTGTAATTCTTTACCATTTTTGTCATAAAATCGCGATAAAATGTCGCCGACAATTTTTCTGTTAGTAATTTTTTGAAAAAGTTCACCATAAAAACCATACCAAATTGAGCTTTTGGATATAGCTGGACAACCAATACTAAATAAAGCAACTGTGATCTTATTCCACCAATCATTGAGTTCTTTCATGTGTTGAGTTTTTTCAATTTCAGTTTTTAAATTAGCGGTATCAACGATAGCGGGGTAATCAATTAATATTGCTTTACTTTTAAGTTTATCGGAAAGTTTACAAGCTATATTATTTACGTGGTATTTTGTTTCGATCTTGCCAGAAGGGCCACCAATCATTGGTACGATGGTAACATTTTCAAATGTAGCATTATCATTTTTTAAACTATTCACAATATAATTGATCGAGCGTCCCCAGGACACACCAATCACATCATTATCGGTAATATTTTTGAGTAGGACACTTGCTGCCACATTACAAACAATCTGATTTTTACTTTCATTGTCTATATCAGTGTTGACGGGTACAACAATGACTTGTTTTAAATGATATTTATTACAAATTTTTTCTTCTAACGCTATATCAGGTAACAGATTATAATTAATCGAAATTGAAACAATGCCTAGCTCGCGTATTGTTTTTAACATTCGACTAATGCTTGAGCGATGTATGTTAACTATTTTTGCTATTTCGGACTGTGTTTTATTCTCTTCATAATACAATTGAGCAATCTTAATTAACATCTTATGCTGTTCAAACTCGTCGTTGCTAAAATTTTGATTAATCATAGTAGCGTTATCTTATTATCTTTAGTTATTAAAAAACTCCATATTTTTATTCAAATCAAGATGTCACAAATAAATGTCATCTTGATTTGAATAAAGTATAAATCAAGAATCAATATCAGGAAAATAATTTAAAACATAATCTTCAGCTTCTTTTGACCAAATACCATTATTTTTAGAGAGTATTTTTTGTAAAGTGATATCATCCGCATTTTTATCTAATGATTCTATGCATTTAAGATCAAACTTTTTGTGGGTATAAACTAATTTTTTTCCACCTTTAATCTGATCCTGTATTTGAGTGACTTTACTTGCTTGGTCTATACCCATAATGTGAGTTACGATTTTTGCCACATCTACCGAACCTGATTCGATTAGTTTCACCGCTTCTCGCATATCATTAGTATTACCGCCTGAAGTGCCAACGATATGGGTAAAGTTATAATGAACATCGTAGAAATTAATTTCAGCCAAAAAGTTTTTATCTTGGGGTCCAGCAAAAAAGTTAAGGCAACCGTCAATCGCTAATAGTTGAGAGGCGAGTTGAATTAACTCTTGAGAAGGTAAGAAAACAAAAACATCATCAAAACTTCCTGTGGTGGATTTATCTTTTAATAATTTCGCTTGATCATCGACATTAGAAATATCTACAAATTCTAATTCAATACCATTACGAGATTGATAAAGGGTTTTTAGATGTTCTATTTTCTCTTTGCTACGCCCAGTTACGACAACCTTTTTAGGTGCGATGGGTCCCCCTAATGCATAATCTATTGCTAGCATACCCATAGGGCCCGTACCACCTAAAATAATCAGATTACCATTAGGCTTTATGCCCATAATATGTTCATAACTATTTGGCTTTAAATGAAAATTAGCATTGAATGCCCCAATGATACACGACAATGGTTCAATTAATGCACCTTCGAAATAAGTTTGTCCATCATAAGGAATCAAACAGTCTTGTTTTAGTACATCATGGTTAATTATCATGTAAGTTGCACAACCACCAGTATAAGGATAAGAATAACCTACGCAATATGGGCTATCAGAAAGTTGTAAATTGGCCTGAACGACATATTTTTGTCCTGGTTTGAATTTATGTTGCCATTTTTTACCCACTTGTATAATTTCACCGCAGCATTCGTGTCCAATAATAATGGGGTTATTTTTTAAGTCGGGTGGCGTTTTTTTATGATTTTCACCTTGATTGACTAATTTTAATGAAGACATACACATACTATCTACAATGACTGTAACTAGAATTTCATCATCAGTAATTTCAGGAAGTTGAAATGACTCCAATCGCAAATCATTTTTTCCATACAGTCTAACTGCTTGAGTTTTCATATATTCCTCTAATTCTCTAATTTGGTTAAATTTATTTAGGAAAAGGTTTAAAGCGTTTTTATTTTAAAAAATCAAATTACTATTAATAAAGTTCTCGGTAATTGCTTTAAACCTTTTTATTCATTTTCAACGATCAATTTTTTATTTCTTTAACGCTTTAACCTTAAGCAAGAATACCTAAACCATAGCCAATAATACCTACCGCAAATAATGCAAAGATTAAAATTATTGGACTGACTTTTTTCCTTAACAATTTCATCATCAAAAGTGTTAACGCTAATGGCAATAATCCTGGTACAAGGTCATTGAGAATGCCTTGTACTGTCATAATGACCTCTTCTCCATTCATGCCGGTCGTTTGGGATACAATAAGTGGGACATTTATGGAGGTCCATTTTGTGACTAAGACACCCATGATAAATAGGCCTAAAATTGTTGCGCCTTCTGTTAATTTTGGAAGAATATTACCTGAAAGATCTTTAACAATTCCGATTCCTTTAGATAATCCATACGTTAATCCATACCATTTCATGGCAAGTCGAATTAAGTTAAATAAGACAAAAAACAGTAATGGCCCAGCTATATTTCCGGTTAGTGCTAGTGATGCCCCAAGCGCTGCAGTTATTGGACGTAAGGTTCCCCAAACTAATGGATCACCCACTCCCGCTAACGGTCCCATTAAACCAACTTTTAAACTGTTAATTGTGCCATCAGAGATATCAGCACCATTTGCTCGAGCTTCTTCCATTGCCATGGTAACGCCTATAACGGGTCCACACATTGCTGGAGTCGTATTGAAAAACGTTAGATGTCTTTTTAATGCTTCACGTTGCTCCTCTTTGGTTTTGTATACTCGTTTGATTGTAGGAATCATATCCACACAAAAAGCTAAGGCATGAATTCGTTCATAGTTGAAAGATGCTTGTTGAAAATTAGATCGAATAAATGTACTAACAATATCTTTCTTTTGAATGGTATTTAACATTTCTTTCATAATAGAATCCTTATTTATTAATCGTCTAACTCGTCATCAGCAATGATTGAATTTGCCACAATACTTTTTTCGCTATTTTTAGTCGTGTTAAACTTTGAATTTAATTGGACATAAATGGTGGCAAAAATAACGCCTAAAATACCGAATGAGAGTAAACTGAAGTTTAAGTAACCTCCAAGAACAAAGCCTAAATAGAAGAAAGGTGCTAAATATTTAACCATCATCATGTTTAATACCATTGCATAACCAACTACCACAATAAATCCACCCGCAACAGCAAGACCACCAGTAACAATATCTGGCAACATGCTTAATAAGGTGTTAACGGTATTGGCATCAACATAAATGGCGACCAATGTTGCTGGTATTGCTACTCGTAAAGCTTGTACAAAAAGCGCGCTATAATGTAAAAGTTCTATTTTTTTGAATTGAACTTTTTCTGCGGCATTATCAGCTTCATGTTGGAAGACAACCGTGATTGTTCTTGCAAATACCGTTAGAACTTGACCCGCTGCTGCAACGGGGAGGGCGATTGCGATTCCAGTTTGAATATCTTGTTTACCTACTACAACTAATATCGCGGATATAACACTAGCCAGTGCTGAATCAGGTGATTGTGCCGCACCAATATTCATCCAGCCTAATGCAATCAATTCAAGCGTACCACCTAAAATGATACCTGTTTTTATATCACCTAATATTAAGCCTATGACGGTACAGGCAATTAATGGGCGATGAGTTTGAAACTCATCAAGCACACTTCCCATACCTGCTATACAAGAGAAGATGAATATTAATACAATTTGAAATAATGAAATTTCCATTTTTTGCCTCCTTGTTTATTCCTATTAATTAATAGGGAATTCTTGTTCAAGTAGCTTGATAAAATCGACGTTAGGATCGGTAATTACCACTTTTAAGCAAAGATCAACTCCCATCTCATGCATCTTTCTAAATGCCGATACATCGTTTTCATCCACTGACACCGCTTTAGTAATCTGCTTTTTACCTGCTTTGAAAGACATACCACCAATATTGATACTCTTAATTGGTACACCTTGTTCGATTAATCGCAGAATATCGGTTGGATTGGTAAAAAGATAAAACACGGTATCGTTTTCATATTTTGGGTTTTTATAAACCGCTGCCGCTTTTTCAATACTCACAACAGAAACTTTAATTCCAGGAGGTGCAGCTTGTTTAACTAACGTGGCTCGGATTTCGTCATTAGCAACTTCATCACTAACAACAATGATTCTTTCTGCTTTTGCTTCTTTGGTCCAAACTGTTGTGACTTGACCATGTATTAAACGGTCATCAATGCGTACTAAATTTATAATCATTTAAAGTTCCTCTTCTTCAGCGATATTTTTAGCTATTTTTTTGAAAGATTTGATGAAATCGGATTTCATGTCATTAAGTTGTTCAAAAGTTTCTTCAAGGCTAATTGAAGAGTAATCAAGATGTAATAACGCTAAACAAAGTGGTAAAGATAAACCACTGATGACTTCGATGTTTTCTGATTGCATTGCCAACATTGCCGCTGCGTTATAAGGGCTACCTGAAAAAATATCAGTAATAATGATGAATGGTTGCTCAGTTGATTGATTAATAATTTTTAGATATTTGTCTTTTAATGTCTCAATACCATCACCTAACTGAAAAGTGATAGCCCGTACATTTGGATACTCACCAGCTATCATTTCAATGCTATTTTTCATTTCCACGGCAATGTTTCCATGACCCGCTAATATAAAGTTCATCTCACACCTCTTTCACAAATTCTCTTGTTGCTTCACAAATGTTTAAATGAATTTATATGCACAAATGCTCAAAGTAAATCACTAATGTGCAAAAATGTGACGTAGATTTGATTTTCTTGCAAAATAAAAGAAATGGTTTTTTTCTTAACGAAAAAAGGAGTATTTTGTAAGGCTAAAAAAATAAGGGTGATCGAAATTAAATGATCATTTCTTCTTAACTTAAATGATCAATGGAATTCTGTAGGATTTGTGAAGTAAATGACTTTTTAAGATAGAACCCTCTTGGGCGAGTTAAAATAATCTCGCCATTTTCACCAATGGCTTCAGTTAAAGCTTTTCCATTGGCAGCTTTAGGTCTGATCTGTAAATAGGTGCCATAACGCGCGGTGATTTTTTCAACTTGACCAAGAGCTATCATATCCATTAATTCTTGCCAATCTTGCTTAAGTTGTTGCTCTTGTTCTAAAGTTGGTGTCCAAAGTATTGGTTTTCCAACTTTTCTTTCTGCAAGAGGTATACTTCTTTCCCCTTCAATAGGGATCCAAAGTACTTTGCTAAGCTTGTATTTAACATGGCTGGTTTCCCAAATCACACCGTGATTAGCCATTAAAGGAATAACACTAACAAAAGTAGTTTCTAATGGTTTACCTTCTTTATTGACTGGAATTGTTTTTAGTTCAATGCCTAAATTAGAAAAGTCTTGTTCTGCTTTACTGCCGGCATTCGCACCAAGATAAGTTTCAATCAGATTGCCTACCCATCCTTTTTGTTTATTAAGATTAGCAGGGATAGGAATATTGACATATTGAGCTATCTCAGCAAAGCTATAGCCAGCGGCCATTTCTGCTCGATTCAATAACTCTTGTTCATTAGAAGGATAAAAGTTTAGCATCTGTTTCGAATAAATTTAATAATATCCACAATCAATTATATTGGTTGTGGATATTAAAATAAATCATTATTAACTTAGCTGTTCAACCCATTTAGCATAACTTTCAATGATTGATGAAAGAAAAGACTTGGTTTTTTCGTTAATATTGCCACTTTTATCAAAAGCTGTACCAATATTACCGATATAAGCTTCCGGTTGTTGTAGGGTAGGCATATCAAGAAAAACTAAAGATTGTCGTAAATGATGATTAGCACCAAAGCCACCAATAGCGCCTTGTGATACTGAAACCACAGCGGCTGGCTTTTTAGACCAAACACTTTTACCATAAGGGCGTGATCCAACATCAAGTGCATTTTTTATGACAGCGGGTAATCCGCGATTGTATTCTGGTGTAACAAAAATCACACCATCACAATTGGCAATTTCTTGGCGAAAACGATTATAGGATTGTGGCGGTGTATCAGTATCAATATCTTCGTTGTATAAAGGTAAATCACCGATTTGGATGATATTTAGTGAAAGTGATGATGGCGCAATTTGTTGAAAAACTTTGGCTACTTTTAAGTTATAGGAATCTTTACGTAAACTACCAACAAGTACTGCAATTTTTTTACTCATTTTTGGTTCCTCTTAAATTGAAAATAAGAGACACCATGAATGTCTCTTATTTATGATAATTACAGAACTTCACAGAGCTTTAGTGTCCTGATGAGTCCATTCTACGACCTGTTTCAAATAGGAACCATGCGCGTCTTTCAGTTTGATCAATCCACTCTTCAATTAAACTAGCTGTTGCGGTATCGTTATATTTGTCACAGATATCATGTGCTACGCGCATACGTTCTGTAAGTTTGATGTTATCTTGACAAAGTTCAGCAAGCATATCTGATGGTTCAACAAAATCAGCATTGTTGTCTGAAATACTTTGTAATTTAGAAATATGACCAATTGAACGTAAAGTCGTTCCACCTAATTTACGTACACGTTCAGCAATTGGATCTGTCATTGCAAATAGTTCTTCACCATGGTCATCTAACATTAAATGGTAATCACGGAAATGTGGACCGCTGACATGCCAGTGGAAGTTTTTAGTTTTTAAATATAGAGCAAACACATCTGCTAATACAGAGTTCATTGCGCCAGAAATATCTTTTGAAGCTTTTTGGCCTAAATCAGTTGGAAATAAAATTGCAGATTGCTGTAATCTTTTGGCAGAACTTACATTTTTTAAAACTTTTGGAGCTGTTGATGATTTCGAAGCCGTTGTGCTTTTTTTTGTAGTACTTTTAGCCATGTAATATTCTCCTATAGGTGAATTAAATGATTATTTAACTAACACCAAATTACGCCAACTCTTTATTAAAGTCCAATCAAAATGAGCTATTTTTAACTATTACTGCTATATCAACTATCTATGAATGATTAATTACCCTATTTTTTTCTATTGTTTAAAATATTTCTTTCAAAATAAAAGAAAATGTTTCAAATTGTGATCTAGTTAAAGTTTTTTTTATTTCATAATTGTTAATATTTCTTTGCAATTTAAATCAATAGGAGAAAATATGATTGATACAATTTCATTTGGAGCCGAGTGGTTTATCGGTTTATTCCAAGAAGGCGGTAAAGTGTTAGTCGGGATGGTCACCTCGATTTTACCTTTATTAATTTCATTGTTAGTAGTTATGAATGCGGTCATTAAATTTATTGGACAAGACCGCATTGAACGTTTAGCTCAAGCTTGTGCGGGTAACCCTGTTTCACGTTATTTATTACTTCCTTTAATTGGTACATTTGTATTTTGTAATCCGATGACACTAAGCTTAGGCCGCTTTATGCCAGAGTTTTACAAACCTAGCTATTATGCAGCATCCTCTTATAGCTGCCACTCAATGAATGGTTTATTTCCACATGTAAATCCTGGCGAACTTTTTGTTTATTTAGGGGTTGCTGCTGGATTAACTACATTAAATTTACCATTAGGTCCATTAGCTGTTAGTTATTTCCTTGTCGGTTTAGTTACTAACTTCTTTAGAGGTTGGATTACTGACTTTTGTACAGCCATTTTTGAGAAAAAAATGGGAATTAAACTAGATAGAAAAGTTCATTTATAACAATTATCTATCACGATATAAGGAAAATAAAATGGCTAAATATATTCATATTGAAAAAGGTGAAGCAGGTTGGGGTGGTCCATTAGAGCTTCCAATCGTTGCTGGTAAAAAAATTGTTTACATTGCAGCTGGTACTAGACCAGCAATAGTCGATACTTTAGTTGAACTAACTGGTTGGGAAGCAATTGATGGTTTTAAAGAAGGTGAACCACCAAAAGACGAAATAGGCGTTGCTGTAATTGACTGTGGTGGTACTCTCCGTTGTGGTATTTATCCAAAAAATCGAATACCAACTATCAACATCCACGCAACTGGTAAATCAGGACCACTTGCACAATATATTGTCGAAGACATTTATGTTTCTGCTGTTAAGCCAAACAATATCAAACTAATTGAAAAGGAAGGTGATGTTGTAGGAGAAACAGCTCAAGCAAATACTAAAGCGTCAGAATTTAAAGATTATGACAGTAGTAAAAAAATCACTGAACAAAGTGATGGCTTATTAGCCAAAATTGGTATCGGTATGGGGTCTGGTGTAGCAGTTTTTTTCCAAGCTGGCCGAGATACTATTGATACTGTTCTCAAAACGATTTTACCTTTCATGGCATTTGTTTCAGCCTTAATCGGGATCATTATTGCATCTGGATTAGGTGACTTCATTGCCCATGGATTAGTCCCTTTAGCAGATAATCCACTTGGTTTAGTGATATTAGCATTAATTTGTTCTTTCCCATTACTTTCACCGTTCTTAGGTCCTGGCGCGGTAATCGCGCAAGTTATCGGTACATTAGTTGGCGTACAAATTGGGTTAGGTAATATTCCACCTCATTTAGCACTACCAGCATTGTTTGCCATAAATGCTCAAGCTGCATGTGACTTTATCCCTGTCGGTTTATCACTAGCAGAAGCAAAACAAGATACTGTTCGTGTAGGTGTTCCTTCGGTTCTAGTAAGTCGATTTTTAACTGGTGCACCAACCGTATTAATCGCTTGGGCAGTGTCATTATTTATCTATCAATAGACATATTTAAGTATTTAGGGATGAACATCATCCCTCTTTAGCAAACAGTGAAATTTGAAAATTTCGCTTCAACTAAAAATTAAAGAAGGTTAACGATGTCGAATGTTATCTATCAATCAAAAATTAATCAAATTGGTGAGTTTGCCCCAGATGCATTGGCTGATGGCATGCTAATACTATTTAAAAATGGCGCGCCATCAGACTTAGCTGATTACTGTTTTGTACATAGTCATGATGATTTAAAACAAGATCTACAAGTAGGGCAAGTATTTCAAATTGGCAAATATACTTTTCAAATTACCTCCGTTGGCGATGTTGCTAGCACTAATTTTCGTGAATTAGGGCATATCACATTAAGGTTTGACGGTAGTAGCCAAGCAGAATTACCGGGAACTATCCATGTAAAAGGTGACATTCCAAATCAACTTTTTGTGGGTGATGAAATTAAAATTTTAACTAATTAAGGAACAAAGAATGAAAAAAGTTGCAGTTGTTGTAGGTGGAGGACAAACTTTAGGTGAGTTTTTATGTAAAGGGATTGCTGATGCTGGTTATAATGTAGCTGTTGCTGATTTAAATATTGAAAATGCAAATAAAGTAGCAGATGCTATCAATCAGAAACATGGAGCCGGTACCGCAAAAGGCTTTGGTGTTGATGCAACAAATGAAGAGAGTGTGATTAAACTTGCACAAGATGTTGATAATACATTTAACCGAGCTGATTTAATGGTTTATAGTGCAGGTGTTGCTAAAGCAGCTCCTATTACAAACTTTGCTTTAAGCGATTTTCAATTATCAGTAAATGTTAATCTTACTGGTTACTTTTTGTGTGCTCGCGAGTTTGCTAAATTAATGCTCAAACATAAAACGGCTGGACGAATTATTCAAATAAATTCAAAATCAGGTAAAGTTGGTAGTAAACATAATTCTGGTTATAGTGCTGCTAAATTTGGTGGTGTTGGTTTAACTCAATCATTAGCACTTGATCTTGCAGATTATGGTATTACTGTAAATTCATTAATGTTGGGTAATTTATTAAAATCACCAATGTTCCAATCATTAATTCCTCAATACGCTAAAAAATTAGGTATTCCAGAAAACGAAGTTGAGCAAGTTTATATTGATAAAGTGCCACTTAAACGTGGTTGTGATTATCAAGATGTGCTTAATGTCTTATTATTTTATGCAAGTGATAAGGCTTCATATTGTACTGGACAATCAATTAATATTACTGGTGGTCAAGTAATGTTCTAATTAAAATAAAGTGCGAAAGTGTTTGTTATCACTTTCGCATTTTTATTTAGCCTAAATTATTAATGGAGATAGCCATGAACATGACGACAACTTTAATTATTTTTGCGCTTATGGCTTGGTGTGTCCAAATCGTATTTAGTTGGTTGCAAATTCGCCGATTTAATCAAGCCTTTTTAGCGATGAAAAAAGGGCGATATTTGGGGGTTGGTCGTAGCCAAACTAAATGGTTTAAGCCAAGAGTCTTAATTGCTATCTCATTAGATGAAAACCAAAATGTAATTGATTCAGTAAAAATGAAGGGCATTACAGTATTTGCATTACCTAAGACTATTCCTCAATTACATGGACTTAATGCAAAAGAGATTATACCTGAAACGATTTACCCAAACGATCCTGCTTCGCGAAGTGCATTATCAGTTGCGTTAACCGCGAGCAATAAATAGTATTTAACTTTTATTTTGAAAAGTATTTTCTTTTATATTGAAGTATACTATCTTGCAAAGTAAATGATCTTATTTACTGTGAAAATAATGGAATCTTGGCATGAAAGTTAAACAAAGGCAAACCGCAATTTTAGAATATTTACAAAATCATGGACAGGTTAGTGTAGATGAATTAGTCGCACATTTTCGGACTACTGGAACCACTATAAGGAAAGATCTTACTCAACTTAATGAGAGTGGATTAGTTTTAAGGACTTATGGTGGAGCAATGCTAAATCGAGAAATCGGTGACAGAGCTATTGATCATAAAACCTACATTAATACTGCTGCTAAAAAAGCGATTGCTCAAGAAGCCGCTAAATTGATCCATGAAGGTGATTCAATTATTTTCGATGCAGGCAGTACTGTCGCACAGATGATTCCAATGTTAGCCCAGTTTAATAATTTAACTATTATGACCAATAGTTTACATATGGTTAATGAACTGGTAGCTAATGATAACGATCAAACCATTATTTTAACAGGTGGCACTTTTCGCAGAAAATCAGCTTCCTTCCATAGTAATCATGCATCAGCAATTGCGGCCTTTGAATCTTATACTTTTGATAAATTATTTATGGGTGCTGATGGTGTTGATGTAGTTGGTGGTGTGACAACATTCAACGAAAGCTATCATGGTAGTGTGGCGATGAGTAAAGCTGCTGCAAAATTGATTTTACTCGTTGACTCAACCAAATTTGGTCGACGTAGCCCAAATGTCGTTTGTGATATAGAATCAGTTGATACGATTATTACAGACAACAATTTAGATGATAAATATTACGACGCATTAATTCAAAAAGGTATTAAAGTTATAAAAGTAAAACCTTTAGATAAGTAAAAAATATTAAAATCTAAAAAAAGTTGAGGAACGGGGTTTTTGACGTTAATAATGGTGGTAATTTTATCAAAATTGGTTTGATATTAACGATCTATCTGAAAAACTCGAATAATTTCTAAACCTAATATTATGCGTTCGGACATGGAAATAATTGCCCGAACGCCTTAGCAAAGTGGATTAGAACAATAATCTTGCTCGAATTGTACCAGCGACATTTTTTAGTTTAACTAATAACTCTTCTGCTTTATTTTGTTCTACTCTATCAATATCAATCACAACATAACCAATTTTAGAATCAGTCTGTAAATACTGAGCTGAAATGTTTAGACCTTGTTCTGCAAATAGCGTATTTATTGCAGTCAACACGCCGGGTTGATTGTGATGAATATTAATAAATCGACTAGATCCTTTTGCCGGAATCGGTAATGATGCTTCAGGGAAGTTAACCGCTGAAAGTGTTGCGCCTGTATCAGAATATTTTGCCAACTTGGTTGCAACTTCAATACCGATATTTTCTTGAGCTTCAGTAGTTGAACCGCCGATATGTGGGGTAATAATGACATTATCAAATTTACACAGTGGTGATTCGAATGGATCGCTATTAGTTGCCGGTTCACTAGGGAAAACGTCAATAGCAGCACCACTAAGTTTATTGTTTTCCAACGCTTGAGTTAAGGCTTCAATATCAATCACACTACCGCGAGAGGCATTAATCAATATAGAGCCTGATTTCATCATGTCGATTTCTGATTTGCCAATCATTTTAATTGTGGTTGAGTTTTCTGGAACATGCATACTTACAATATCACTCATGGCAAGTAATTCTTTCATGGATGAAATTTGTTTGGCATTGCCTAATGGTAATTTAGTTTCGATATCATAAAAATAAACATTCATGCCTAATGATTCAGCCAATACGCTTAATTGACTACCGATATGGCCATAACCAATGATACCTAAATTTTTACCACGCGCTTCATGAGAACCTGTGGCTAATTTATTCCATTTCCCCTGGTGAGCTTTGGCATTAGCTTCAGGTACTCGGCGAAGTAATAAAATCGCTTCAGCCAATACTAGCTCTGCAACAGAACGCGTATTAGAAAACGGTGCATTAAAAACAGGAATTCCTTTAACGGTTGCAGCATCAAGTTCAACTTGATTGGTTCCAATACAGAAACAACCAATTCCTGCAAGTTTTGGGGCAGCATCGATTATATCTTTTGTTAAATGTGTTCTTGAGCGAATACCAATAAATCTTGCATCTTTAATTGCCGCTTCAAGTTCGGATTTGGATAGCGCACCTTTATGATATTCAATGTTGTTAAAGCCTGCCGATTTAAGTGTTTCAATCGCGCTAGGGTGGACACCTTCAAGTAATAGAAACTTGTTTTCATCTTTGGTTAACGCTTGAACAACCATTTCTTCCTCTCTATCTTTAATATTTAAAACAATTTGTCATGCAAAGTTATCAATTAAAAAAGTAATTTATTATTTTTTTATTTCTTTCACACCAGAACTCGTGCCTACTAAAGCGATATCAGCGCCTTTATTAGCGAATAATCCTACTGTGACTACACCGGCAATACTATTAATCCTATCTTCTAATTCCATTGGTTTTGCAATTACAAGGTCGTGAACATCTAAAATAACATTGCCATTGTCAGTGACCACTCCTTGACGATAGATAGGTTTGCCGCCAAGTTTGAATAATTCTCGAGCAACATAAGAACGGGCCATCGGAATGACTTCTACTGGAAGTGGAAATTTCCCGAGAACATCGACCACTTTTGACTCATCAACGATACATATAAATTGTTTTGTCAGAGCCGATACTATTTTTTCACGTGTTAATGCGGCTCCTCCGCCTTTAATCATTTGCATATTATGATTAATTTCATCTGCTCCATCGACATAAATATCTAAGCTATCAACGTCATTACAGTCTAAAACTGGAATACCATAGCTTTTTAATTTTTGGGTTGACGCTTCTGAACTAGAGACAGTTCCTTTTATCTGATCTTTTATTGTTGCAAGAGCATCAATAAAGTGAGCCGCAGTAGAACCTGTGCCTACGCCTACTAATGAATCTGGTTTAACAAATTTAAGGGCTGACCAACCTACTGCTTTTTTTAGTTCATCTTGTGTCATGATATCACCGTGCGTAAATATAATTTTGATCAAAAAATTAAAATTTTAAAAGCAAAATTGTTTAAGATATGGCATAGTACCCAATTGGGAAGCAAAAATCATTAGTATTTTAAGAAAATCTATAAGGTTTTAGATCTATTTCAAATTTTTTGCAAAATTAAAATAGCTTGAATGACCAAGCGAAGATCAAATCATTAGTAAAGAGATTATGAAGCGTCCAGATTATAGAGCATTACAAGCATTAGATGCAGTGATAAAAGAACGAGGATTTGAACGAGCAGCTGACAAATTGTGTATTACGCAACCAGCAGTATCGCAACGCATTAAGCAATTAGAAAGCTTTTTTGGTCAGCAACTATTAGTAAGAACGATTCCTCCAAAAGCGACTAAACAAGGTGAACATCTTTTAGGATTATTGCATCAAGTTGAATTATTAGAACAACAATGGTTAGGTGACAATGAGCAAAATACTACGCCATTGTCATTATCAATTGCAATTAATGCTGACTCTTTAGCAACTTGGTTTTTACCCGCTTTAAAACCAGTTTTAGATAAAAATATTTTACGCTTTGATATTCAAGTCAAAGATGAAGAGCATACGTTAGAACTTCTACGCTTAGGTACTGTCGTTGCTGCAATTAGCATTCAACCCAATCCTTTACCGGGATGTTTATCTGATTTATTAGGTGCATTGGATTATATTTTTGTTGCTTCTCCCGAGTTTGCTAAAAAATACTTTCCTAATGGTGTTACTCGTTCATCGCTTTTAAAAGCGCCTGCAGTGGCATTTGACCATTTGGATGATATGCACCAAGCCTTTTTGCAAGAAAATTTTAGTCTTACACCAGGTAGTGTTATTTGCCATATTACTAGTTCATCTGAAGCTTTTGTCCAATTGGCTAAACAAGGTTCTGCATGTTGTATGATACCAATGTTACAAGTTGAACAAGAGTTAAAAAATGGTGAATTGGTTAATTTAACGGAAGGCTTATTTCAAAGACGTATGCTGTATTGGCATCGCTTTGCTCCAGAAAGTAGCGTGATGCAAAATATTTCTGAAACATTGATTTGTTACGCTCAACGTATATTGTCGCAGCCTCAAGATCGGAAATAATTGTCAAATTAGCTATTTTGAGCTAAATGTAGATCTGTACCATTTACCCTATCTCACAATTTATAGAGCTAAAAAGATGAGCCAATTGAAAAACGATCGTTATTTACGTGCATTACAATGTTTACCTGTGGATTACACGCCAATTTGGATGATGCGCCAAGCCGGTCGATACTTACCTGAATATCGGCAGCTTAGGGCTAAAGCTGGTGATTTTATGACGATGTGCCAAACACCAGAACTTGCCTGTGAAGCAACTTTACAACCCATTCGGCGATTTGATCTTGATGCTGCTATTATTTTTTCAGATATTTTAACCATTCCCGATGCAATGGGACTTGGTTTATATTTTGAAACAGGCGAAGGGCCTAAATTTAAAAAAACGATTTCTTGTTTAGATGATATTGCACAATTGCCTATACCAGATCCAGGACAATCTCTCAAATATGTAATGGATGCTATTGGGTTAACGAAAAAAGAGTTAGGTGGCAAAGTTCCATTAATTGGCTTTTCTGGTAGTCCATGGACTTTAGCAACTTATATGGTTGAAGGCGGTAGTAGTAAGACCTTTACTAAAATAAAAAAGATGCTTTATTGTGAACCTAAAGCATTACATTTGCTGCTAGAAAAATTAGCTAACAGTGTAATATTGTATTTAAATGCTCAAATTGAAGCTGGCGCCCAATCGATTATGATATTTGATACTTGGGGCGGGGTGCTTAGCCATGAAAGTTATCGAGCGTTTTCTTTGTATTATATGGAACTTATCTTATCTCAACTAAAAAGGGGTAAGAAAAGCCAGAATATCACTTCTTATGTTCCTGTGACGCTATTTACAAAAGGTGGTGGTTTATGGCTCGATACTATTTCTAAATCAGGGGCTGATGCCATCGGTGTTGATTGGACAGTGGATTTGAATCAGATAGAACAAAAAGGTAAGATTGCCATACAAGGTAATTTAGATCCTTCTATATTGTATGCCAATAAGGAAACGATTGAGTCTAACGTTGAGTCGGTTCTATGTGAATTTGGCTATCATAATGGTCATGTCTTTAATTTAGGACATGGTATTCACCAAGATATTCCCATTGAGCATGTACAATATTTAGTTGAATCAGTACACACACGGTCAAAAAGGTTTCATTCATGATTAAAAATCCTATTCAATTAAGAATAGCAAAATTGCCAGTTTGGAAGCAGCGTTTATTTATGGTTTGTCTATGCGAACGAATGTATCCAAACTTTATTTATTATTGCAATTTACAACAAGATGAACAATCAGCAGTAGGATATAAAAAAATTCTAGATCTTATTTGGGAATCACTATTGGTTGAGAATGTGAAAATTAATTTTGATTTACAACTTGAGAAACTTGAATCGTTAATTCCAGTCATCAAGGAAGATAGCCCATATATGGTTTACCCTGCTATTGATGCTTGTCAGGGTCTTAGTGAAATTCTACACTCTTATATAAGTGGTGAAATAGATGAACACTCAGCCAAAGTTAGCTCTATTTCCGCAACTACTGTAGCTGAATTTGAAATGACAAAAGATAATATTGAACTTTCAGAAGATGAACAAGTAACTTTGCCTAGTGTAATTGATGAATTTGATTTGCAGTGGGAAATTTTTCGCTTATTGAGTGATGAAAATAATGAAATGTTAGACTTGATTAAAGGCTTGAAAATGGACATTCGGTCTGCAGAAACTAGCAATATTGGTGTTTTTTTGAGCAATTAAATCGGTTAAAGCGTGATTTTTTTAATTTTTATTAAATTTTTCTTTAACATTAGGCAAATATAGACTACATTTAACAACAATGTAATCTAAATCAAGTTTACAGAAGCAAAGTTGGGTTTTAACTTTGTTTATTAATGTTAACTTTAACAATAAAATAAATATGTAAGGATATTCCATGAATAAAACAGAACTTGTAGATGCTATTGCTAGCAAAGCTAATATTACTAAAGTTGCAGCAAAAACTGCTTTAGAAGCAACTTTAGCTTCAATCACTGAATCATTAAAATCTGGTGAGCCAGTTCAATTAGTTGGTTTCGGTACATTTAAAGTTAATGCTCGTAAAGCTCGTACTGGTCGTAACCCAAAAACTGGTAAAGAAATCAAAATTGCAGCAAGCAAAGTACCAGCATTTGTTTCTGGTAAAAGCTTAAAAGAAGCAATCAAATAATTTTATTGCTTTCTATTAGAGAATTTTTTAAGGCCATAACTCATCGTTATGGCTTTATTTTTAACTCCAACTTTTTAATCTATTTTTTCTTGAGTTTTTAGAAATGATTTTACTTATTATCTAAACCGTTAATTTAGCAAATTTAGCATTTAATTGATCAGCTAAATCTTGTGGTGATATTTCGATTTCTAATCCTCTTTTACCCCCTGATACCATCATCATTGAATATTGTTTAGCACTATCATCAATGAGTGTTGGTAATAGCTTTTTTTGTCCGAGAGGACTTATCCCACCGACTAAATAACCTGTTGTTTTTTGTGCTAGATTCGGGTCAGCTAATGCTACTTTTTTGCAATCAAGAATTTTAGCGGCTTGTTTAAGATCCAATGTACAATCAACCGGTAATACACAGACTGCTAATGATTTATTGTCCCCATTTATGCATACAATCAGTGTTTTAAATATCTGACCTGAAACAACATTTAGTTCTAATCCAAGTTTATCCGCAGCTTCTTGTCCATAATGGGTTTGTTGTGCGTCATGTTGATATTGATGGATATTAAATTTAATTTTATGCTTTTTGAGCAATCTAATGGCTGGCGTCATAATAGTAAGAATTATTATAAGTGAGAATGATGATCCCTATTAATTGCCATTAATAGGGATTTTTAGGATTAAACTAAACTAAACTATACTACATAAAAAAATTAAGAGATGATTTGTTGATTGTTTTGATTATTATCATCTAGTTTCGGTAATTCAACATTATTAGATACGTTGTATAAGCGATAGAAGAAGCTATATACAAAGAAACTAATAAACATAGATACTATTGAAATAATAGTCGCTACAATAATATTATTACCCAATAAATAATTAATAAGCCCTAGAACGATAGTAATCCCAAAAGAAATTAATACCATTAGTAAAGGTGCTTTCCATTTTGTTACAGCTAATTTATGGCTTCCAGCAAATCTTTGAAAAAATCCTATTGAATCTGGAACTATTAATGAAGCACAAAAGTAATTCACAATGATGCTTAAGATAAGATATATAGCAAAACCTATCAATATAGTTAATAATACAACTAACTTTTGGGGTAATATCATTCCGATAATCCACATAATTAAAGAAAGCAAAATTCCTGCTATAATAAATATAATAAAATAAATAGCGGTAAATCCTGCAAGATTTAGAAAAGCAGGTAATATGCGTTGTGACACTAATTTCGTATCTAATTTGTCACTAGCAGTTAAATTATAAATAATACCAATTGCCACGGCACCAATAAAGATGAAGACAATTGTTAAAAGCAATAATCTTCCAAATAATGCACCAAGAACTTGAGCTGGATTTGAGTAATAGACCATGCTAGCTACAAGAGCAGCTGGATCAAAAATAAGATACGATAATAATGAACTAGCTAATGCAAGCACTACGCTTGCGATTGCGATTAGTGGGAATCTATTGCGAATAAAGTTAACTGTTTTTTCAAAAGTAACTAAAAATGATAAATTGTTTTGTGAGTCCATCGTTTTTCCTTATGGGTGGTAATACTAGTATTACCACGGTCTTTATATTTAATTCAAAAGTTATGATTGTAGTATAGAAATATCGGCAACCTTCAAAAATAAATTTTGTAATTTTTTCAAAAGAGCCAATCGGTTTAGTTTAATTTTTTCGTCATCAACCATTACCATTACTTTCTCAAAAAATGTATCAATAGGTGCTTTAAGTGATGCTAATTCAATTAAGGCATCTTGATATCGACCTTCAGTAAAGTAAGGTGCTAACTTATCTGTCAATATTGCTATTTGCATAGCTAATTCGCTTTCAGCTCCCGTTTCAAGAAGTGAAGCGTTAATATTTTCAGGGATAGCGTTTTCAGATTTAGACAAAATATTTGATACACGTTTATTTGCTTCTGCTAATGAAGAAGCTTCAGGTAACGTTCTAAAATGTGTTACCGCATTAACGCGGGTATCAAAATCTGCAGGCTTGGTTGGATTAATTGCCAAGACAGCCTGAATGGTATCTATCGCAAATCCTTTTTCTTGATACCATGCTCGGAATCGACCTTGCATAAAATTAACAATATCTATAACAACATTGTTGTTGGTTAATTTATTTCCATATAAAGATGTGGCAAAACTTGCTAGCTCAACTAAATCAAGAGGTAAGCTTTTTTCAACAATAATACGTAATACACCAATAGCTGCACGGCGAAGTGCAAATGGATCTTTATCACCTTTAGGATGTTGACCAATACCAAAAATACCGGCTAATGTATCCATTTTTTCGGCAATAGATACCGCACTAGACACAGGAGTACTTGGTAGTTCATCGCCTGAAAAACGAGGTTTATATTGTTCTTCAATAGCGGTAGCGACTTCAATACTTTCACCATCTTTAATCGCTATATATCGACCTATGATGCCTTGTGTTTCAGGAAATTCAAACACCGTGTTAGTAACTAAATCACATTTAGTTAATTTCCCTGCACGTTTGGCTTGTTCAGTGTTAGCACCAATTTTTTCAGCGATGAATCCAGATAAGGCCTCAATACGAAGTGCTTTATCTTTAACTGTACCAAGTTGTTGTTGAAATAAAACCGTCTCAAGGCGAGGAAGGCGATCTTCCAAACGTTGTTTTAAGTCTGTTCTATAGAAAAATTCGGCATCAGCTAAGCGTGGACGAACTACTTTTTCATTACCAGAAATAACAACTTGAGGATCTTTCGATTCAATATTGGCAACGAAAATAAAGTTTGGTAATAGTTTTCCTTGTTTATCATAGACAGGGAAATATTTTTGATCGCCTTTCATCGTATATACCAATGATTCAGCTGGAACTTCTAAAAATCTTTCTTCAAATTTTGCTGTTAATACTACAGGCCATTCAACCAATGATGAAACTTCCTCAAGTAAGCTTTCAGTTAAATCTGCTTTACCATTAAGTTTTTCAGCAGCTTCTTGAGCTTGCTGCTTAATGATTGATTTTCGCTTGTTATAGTCAGCAATAACTTTGCCTCGTTGTTCAAGGATTTCAGGATATTGGTCAGCATTATCAATGGTAAATTCTTGTTCACCCATAAAGCGGTGTCCGCGAATAATACGATCTGATTGAATGTCTAAAATGACGCCCGGTACGAGTTGATCACCATATAGCATAGTTACAGTATGGCTTGGTCTGATAAATTCAACTTGGCGAGCTGCCCAGCGCATAGGTTTAGGAATAGGTAATTTATTTAATGCATTTTTAACCATATCACATAATAAATTAACAACAGGCTGTCCTTTTTGATTATGAGTATAAGATAACCATTCGCCTTTATCTGTTTGAATGCGCTCTGCTTGAGAGATATCGATGCCACACCCTCTAGCCCAGCCTTCTGCTGCTTTTGTTGGTTTACCATTTGCATCAAATGCGGCACTTACCGCAGGACCGCGTTTAACAACTTGGCTATCTGGTTGAGTGTCATTTAAATTCAATACTTTTAAAGCTAAACGGCGCGGCGATGCAAACCAAAGTACCTCACCATGTTCTAAGTTAGCATTATCAAGTTGTTCAATAAAATTAGCTGCAAAGCTTTCAGCCAAAGTGCGGAGTGATTTCGGTGGTAACTCTTCAGTACCGATTTCTACTAGAAATGTTTTTTGCATAATATATCAATTCCTACTTTGATGCATTTTGGTTAGAACGTTTATTTTGGCACATTGGAAATCCAAGTGCTTCACGAGAGGCGTAATATGCTTCAGCAACCATTTTTGTTAATGTTCTGATACGCAATATGTAACGTTGTCGCTCAGTTACTGAAATAGCTTTGCGGGCATCAAGTAAATTGAAGCAGTGAGCTGCTTTTAAAATACGTTCATAAGCAGGTAGCGGTAGAGGTTTTTCTAATTCAAGTAACATTTTTGCTTCTTTTTCATGTTGTTCAAAACAATAAAATAAGAAATCAATATTAGCGTACTCGAAATTATAAGTGGATTGTTCAACTTCGTTTTGGTGAAAAACATCACCATAAGTGGTTTTACCAAATGCGCCATCACTCCAGATTAAATCATAAACGCTATCTACGCCTTGAATATACATAGCAAGGCGTTCTAAACCATAAGTAATCTCGCCAGTCACCGGTTTACACTCAAGACCACCAACTTGTTGGAAATAGGTAAATTGGGTCACTTCCATACCGTTTAACCAAACTTCCCAACCTAATCCCCATGCACCTAATGTTGGATTTTCCCAATTGTCTTCTACAAAACGGATATCGTTAACAGTTGGATCAAGACCAAGCTCTTTTAGTGATCCTAAGTAAAGTTCTTGGATATTATCTGGTGATGGTTTTAAGATAACTTGGAATTGGTAATAATGTTGTAACCTATTAGGATTTTCACCATAACGACCATCAGTAGGGCGACGAGAAGGTTGAACGTAAGCAGCATTAATCGGTTCAGGACCAAGTGCTCTTAAACAGGTCATTGGATGAGAAGTCCCTGCGCCGACTTCCATATCTAATGGCTGAATCACTGTACAACCTTGATTAGCCCAATAATCTTGTAACGTAAGTATTAAACCCTGAAAGGTTTTGACATTAAACTTTTGCATGATGTTATCTTTGTGGTTAAATTAATTTTTACTACAAATTAAATAGTGCTACATTTTATACTTTTTATTAGTGCTTGTGAAATGCCTAATTACTTTTATTAATAAAGTTACATAATATAGTTTTCATTTTGCATCTTTACACATTTGTAGGTATAGTAAAGTTATCTTTATTGCTTGGTAATAAATCATAAATAAAAAGGCCATGTCTATTTATCGTAATCTATTGATTATTTTATTTATTGGATTAATGAATACACATTTTGTGTATGCTGATGATAATCAACAATTAGAATCATTGCGTCGTTCAATTAAA
This sequence comes from Gilliamella sp. B3127, assembly GCF_026536935.1. Taxonomy (NCBI): domain Bacteria; kingdom Pseudomonadati; phylum Pseudomonadota; class Gammaproteobacteria; order Orbales; family Orbaceae; genus Gilliamella; species Gilliamella sp. B3127. Next base: position 60,629 of record NZ_JAFNNI010000007.1, on the reverse strand, counting down.
GAGCATGAAAAGCGCCTAGCAGAACAAACAAAAGAACGGACTCAATTGGTCAATGATCTTAAAAACCAAGAAACTGAAATTGCTAATTTACTTACATCGATTGAAAAAAATGGTCTTACGCTAAAAAAATTAGATGGGGAAATTACTAATTTAATCAAGCAAATTGATGAATTAACCATTAAACAAAATCAACAACGAGATGAGTTATCCAAACAGCTAGAAAGCGCATTTAAATTAGGAAAAAATACCAATTTTAAGTTGATCTTTGCTAGCGAACAAAGTGAGCGTAATGAACGCCTTATTACTTATTTTCGTTATATTAATGAAGCAAGACAACAACAAATAAATAAGCTTCGTGAAACGCAATTACAACTCAATGAAAAGAAAAATGCTTTACAAAAAAAGCAAGCCATTCAAAAAACACTACATAACAAGCAAAAACAAGAGCAAATAGCCTTAGAAAAAAATCACCAAAAACGCCAAAAAACTATCAATTCTCTTGAATCATCAATGCAAAAAAATCAACAAAAATTAGCTCAACTTAAAGATAATGAAGCGAAATTACAGGCTAAGATTGCTCAAGCAGAAAGAGAAAACCGTCGAATTGCGGAAGAAGAAGCAAGACAAGCCAAAAATATCCAAGAAAAACAAAAGAATACAAATTATACACCTAATGCGGATGAACGTGCATTAATGGCTCGAGTTAGTGGTATTGGTAAACCACAGAATCAATTTCTTTGGCCTGTAAATGGTAGTATTGCTCATCGATTTGGTGAGGCTTTGCAAGGTGAACTTCGTTGGAAGGGAATGGTGATAAATGCCAAAGATGGCACACAAGTCAAAGCAATTACTGATGGTCGAGTTATCCTAGCCAGCTGGCTGCAAGGTTATGGTTTTGTGGTTGCGCTTGAGCACGGTAAAGGCGATATGAGTTTATATGGCTATAACCAACGTGTTTTAGTAGAAGTCGGTGATAATGTTAGGACAGATCAGCCGATTGCAATTGTTGGTTCAAGCGGAGGTCAAAATACTCCTGGGCTTTATTTTGAAATTCGCCGAGATGGTAAAGCATTAGATCCTAGTGGTTGGTTAAAATGATTAAACGTATATTATATATAGGGATATTATTATTAAATGTAAATAGTGCATATGCAGCGAAACTAGCGTTAGTTATTGATGATTTTGGTTATCGTCAACATAATGAAGAACAGATTATTTTATTTTCACCCAACATTACAATTGCTGTTTTACCACATTCACCAAATGCCAAACATATCGCAACCTTTGCTCATCAGCATGGTAATGATGTGATTATTCACTTACCTATGGCTCCTATGGGGAAACAACCTTTAGAGAAAGATACTCTATTTCCTTATATGGATGAAGCAGAAGTAAAAAGAATTGTTGATGATGCAGTATCCCTAGTTCCATATGCAATAGGTGTAAATAATCATATGGGCAGTTTGATGACATCAAATTTCAATGGTATGCACAATGTTATGAAAGCATTAAGTCATCACTCAATGTTTTTTTTGGATAGTAAAACGATAGGTAAAACTCAAGTAAAAAACGCCGCAACTGATTATAATATAACTGTAATTGGGCGTGATGTATTTTTAGATGATCAGCAGATAGAAAGAGCCATTAGTCAGCAGTTTGACCTGGCAGTTAAAATTGCGCAAAAAAATGGTTATGCTATCGCCATTGGCCATCCACATCCTCAAACCGTTAATGTTTTAAGAGCAAAATTAGCTAATTTGCCTGACAATATCGAATTAGTTAAAGTCAGTGAATTAATTAAACCGGCTAAACCTAAGCTAACTCTGAAAGATATTTTTGAAAAATATAAAAAACGATTTGAGGAGTTACCAAATTTTGAACTTTCAGAGTAGTAGTAATTATTTTTTTTCAAGTGTTCGATGACGAATTTGCACTTGTTTATTTTGCGCTTTAAAAAACCCGGCTAATTGTTCTGCAATAAAAACAGAACGGTGTTGCCCGCCTGTACAACCGATGGCTATCGTTAAATAGCTACGATTATTTTTTTCTAACATTGGTAACCACTGTTGTAAATAATTGGCTGTTTGATAAATGAAATTGGTAACTTCATCATGTTTTAGTAAGAAATTTTTAACAGGCTCATCTAAGCCAGTTAATGGACGTAATGATATATCCCAATGCGGGTTAGGTAAAAATCTTACATCAAATACGAAATCAGCATCGACAGGTAAACCATGTTTAAAGCCAAATGATTCAAAAATCATGGTTAATTCCCGTTCTTTTTTTCCTAAAATCCGTGAACGAAGAATATTAGATAACTCATGAACTGAAAGATTATCAGTATTAATAACTAAACTTGCGTGTGATTTTAAAGGCTCTAAATACTTCTCTTCAAGATCAATGGCTTCTTCTAAAGAGTATTTTTGATTGGTTAGTGGATGTATTCGTCTTGTTTCGCTATAACGTCGGATCAGAGTATTACGACTACAATCAAAAAAGATGATTTCAGGAGTAACAGAGGATGGTAATCGCTGAAAAATATCATGATCAAAATTAAAGTTAGCTGGTAAATTGCGAATATCGATACTAACCGCAACAGGTGTATTGTTATCTTTTAATGATTCTGCAAGTTGCGGTAATAATGCGACGGGAATATTATCAACGCAATAAAAACCCATATCTTCTAATGCGCGTAATGCAATTGATTTTCCTGAACCGGAACGGCCACTTACTATCAACAATATCACAATATCGACTCCAAAATAATTGGTGCACTAGTATATACTGTTTAGTTCAACATGTGCAATTCATGAAAAGAAACAATAAGCTAAATAAATTCTCTAATAATCTGTTTTTATTTTAGCTATTAACTGTTTTAAAGCCTGTCCACGATGAGAAATTTGGCTCTTATGTTCTTTAGTTAGCTCTGCTGCACTGCAATTAAGCTCAGGAATATAGAATAATGGATCATAACCAAAACCACCACTTCCATGAGGTTCATTCATAATTAATCCATTCCATTTCCCTAAACAGATGATTGGTGTAGGATCATTTTCGTGTCGCATAAAAGCGAGTGCACAATAAAAGTATGCTGTCCTTTTTTCTTTAGGCACATCTTTTAATTCAAGTAATAGCTTTTCATTATTGCTTTTGTCATTACCATGTTCTCCCGCATAACGAGCGGAATAGATACCAGGTTGCCCGTTTAGTGCTTGAACAACTAAACCTGAATCATCTGCTATCGCCGGTAGTTGAGTCACTTTTGCGGTATGTCTTGCTTTTAAGATGGCATTTTCAATAAATGTTAGGCCTGTTTCTTCTATATCAGGAACATTGAAGGTATTTTGGGCTATAACATCAAATCCAGCATCGGCTAAAAGCGTTTGTAATTCATTGACCTTTCCTTGGTTATTAGTGGCTAAAACAATTTTCTGCATTTAATGACTCCATGATAATAGTTTTATATCGTAATTAGTTAATCAAGTATAGCAAGTAGATGTACGCTTAAATTTTAAAAATCAGGTTCACAACGGAATGTCAGAGTTTCACCGGTTTTAGGATGATTTATTGTTAGATGTTGAGCATGTAACAATAACCTTTTTGACATTGAAAATGCTTCAGGATGAGCATAAAATTTATCGCCTAAAATAGGATGCCCTATAGCTTGCATATGCACTCTTAATTGATGAGAGCGCCCTGTAAATGGAAACAATGCCACCCGAGTTGTATTATCATTATTGCGTGAAATAACTTGATAATGTGTTAATGCATATTTGCCATTTTCATGATCTACCATCTGTCTTGGGCGATTAGGCCAATCACAAATTAATGGGAGTTCGACTTGGCCTGCGTCATCCTTAAGGTGACCGTGGACCACAGCAATATATGTTTTTTTAGGTATACGCTCTCTAAACTGCTTTTTAATTTCTCTATCTGCTAATTTAGATAAAGCAGCAACCATAATGCCACTCGTAGCCATATCTAGACGATGGACTGATTCAACATAACTATATTTTTGTTGTAAACGATGAATAATACTATCTATAAATTGTGGTTTATTTCCTGATACCGACAAAATACCAGGTTGTTTGTTAACCACAACAATATGATCATCTTGATATAAAATAGTTAACCAAGGATCAATGGGGGGATGATATTCCAAAAGCATTTAGTGTGATAATTTGTCAAATTAAATTGTCACACATTCTAACAAACTCGGTAAAAAGTGCCAGTTGAAATAAACTTATTTACTCCAGATTGACTTTTTATTAGCTGAAAACAATTGGCAAAATAGTATGATTAAACTAACAAAAAGATAGCAAGCAAAAATGATTATCATCCATTGCGACATTTCAATAGTTAAGAACGACCAAATTTTTTCTGAACAAGAACCATAAGCATTAAACATGCTTGGTAACCATTCATTTAATGGTAACCAAGAAGGGAATTGGACATTAATTGCACAGGTATCACTTAAATCCGGTTCGAACTGCAAATGGGCATGAAAAGTTGCTAATTCAAACCCCTTAAAAGCGCTAAATAGCCAGATTAATATGCCAGCTAGTCTAAATATTAATTTTTTGGGGTTGATAAGTCCAACGATGCTGCCAAACATAATACCGTAAATTGCACATCGCTGATAAATACATAAAGTACAAGGAGCTAGGCCTAAACCATGTTGAAAATAGAGAGCGGTCAATTCAAAAATAGCGGTGGAAAGAAACAATAAAAACCAAGCAAATCTTCCTCGAGAGTATTGGTTGAGTAAATACAACATACTATTTTATTCCTCCATATTCCGCTATAATCATTTTATATTAAGGTTATTAAAATTAACCAATCTTATTCTTATTACCATTAGTGTAGTTTATTTTTAAGTAATGTAAAACGACTTTTATTTATTAAGGGTGGATTAATCTTTTCTTATGGACTCAAACGTTCAACAAACAAAATTACAAGTCTCATTTGTCACAATCACTGAAGAAAATGTGACACAACGAATTGACAACTTTTTAATAACATACCTTAAGGGTGTGCCTAAAAGTATGATTTATCGCATACTTAGAAAAGGGGAAGTGCGTGTCAACAAAAAACGGATTAAGCCAGAATATAAATTAACCATTGGTGATGAGGTTCGAATTCCACCTATTCGTGTTTCAGAAAAAACAGTTCCTGAAATTTCAAAAAAACTGAATAAAGTTGCTGATTTAGAAAAATCAATTATTTATGAAGATGATGTGATTCTTGCGATTAATAAACCATCTGGCATTGCCGTACATGGTGGAAGTGGCTTAAGTTTTGGCGTTATTGAAGGATTAAGAGCATTAAGACCTGAAGCCAAATTTTTAGAATTAGTACATCGTATCGATCGTGAAACATCTGGTGTTTTACTTATTGCTAAGAAACGTTCTGCACTAAAAGCATTACATGAACAACTTCGTTTAAAACAGATGCAAAAAAATTATTTAGCTTTAGTGAAAGGTAATTGGCCTTCTGAATGTAAAGTTGTACAAGCACCACTATTAAAAAATGTACTCAAAAGTGGTGAACGTGTGGTTAAGGTAAATGCAGAAGGTAAGCCATCTGAAACACGATTCAAAGTGGAAGAACGCTTTGGTTTTGCAACATTAATAAAAGCTAGTCCCGTAACTGGACGAACGCATCAAATTCGTGTACACACTCAATATGTTAATCATCCAATAGCATTTGATGATCGTTACGGAGATAGCCAATTTGATGAATTATTAGCTAAAAGCAAACTTAATCGATTATTTTTACATGCAGCTAATGTGAAATTTATTCATCCAAAAACTTTACAAGAGATGCAATTACATGCCCCGATGGATAATATATTGCAAAACTGTTTAATCCAGATTAGAAATGATAAATATCAACAATGATTTAAATGAGAAGGTAATCAACAATAATGAAAGATCTTAATTTATATTTAATTAGACATGGTCAAACCGAATGGAATATTAAAGATCAAATGCAAGGATCGAAAAATTCGCCTTTGACAGAAAATGGTGTTTTAGGCGCTCAAATCACTGGAAAGCATCTGAAAAATATACCTTTTATACAAGCCTACTCAAGCCCACAACAACGGGCTAAAGAGACTCGAGATTATATCATTCATGAAAATGACAATGTCATTCCGACTTTTGAACTTGATAATCTAAGAGAAATGGATTTTGGTCTTTGGGAAGGCAAACATGTCCCTTCATTAAAAAAAGAAATACCTGAATTCACGACTTATTTAACCGATCCTGAAAACTTTGACTCATCTATTAACCAAGGTGAAAACTATCTTGATATACTTTCTCGAATGAAAGAAGCTTTAAATGTTATCGTAAAAAATGCACCGCAAGATGAAGGCAATATTTTGGTTGTATCACATGGTACGGTTTTAAGAATATTACTATGTGTTTTAAATGGTGGAGATTGGCGTAGACATCGTGATGAAGATTATTTCCCACGAGTGTTAAATACCAGTATAAGTGTAGTTAACTATAAGCAAACTGATGATAAGCCTGAGGGGGAATTTTCAGTTAAGTTTTATAATAATGTCGATCATTTAAATAATTAATTACCGTTAATTCTGTCATGTATACTCGGCTAATTAAGTTATTAGCCGAGTAATATTCAGACTACCTTCTGCTATAAGCAGCATAACGTTTTTGTAATTGTTTCAATTGATTAATTCTTGCGTCAATTTTTGAAATTAATGTTTGATTACCTTTAGCTTGAGCTCTAGCATTGGTTAATAATTGAATTGCTTCAGGGAAACGTCCTTCAAGCGCGATTGATTCTGCCCTTGCACTCATTTCTTGAGCTCTCGATTTTATTCCCCCATAAGCGGTAACCAGTAAATCCCAACCATTAGTATCATCATTGTGATCAAATGTATAACGATGTAATAAACTCACTGCTTGCTGATATTGGCCGTCTTTTATATAAGCATTAGCAAGATTTAATTGTAATACAGCATTATCCGGTGATCGTTTTAAGGCAGATTGTAAACGAGCTATGGCTTCTTTATTATTATTACTTTCTAAATTGATATCTGTCATTAAATCAATATACCAAATATTATCTGGATCATTATCTAATAACGGTTGCAATTGAATTTTTGCTTGAACAAGATTTTTACTTTTGTAATTACTTAGTGCGACGGCATAGGTTAGCGCCTTTTTACCCTGATCGGTATTCAATTTGCGATAATTATCAAGTAATAGTTTAGCGGTATTATTATTTCCCATAAGTATTGCTATTCGGGCCTTAGCTAAATAATAACTTAATGAGGAAGGTACATTTTTTTTAGAATATTGCAAAGAGCGATTGCGCATATCCGATAAACGGCTATTCGGTAATGGGTGAGTCATTAAAATTTCAGGCGGTTTACTACTGAAGCGACTTTGATCAGCCAGTTTTTGTAAAAATTCAGAAGATGCATGAGGATCAAATCCGGCTTTCGCTATGGTTCTAAGCCCAACTCTATCGGCTTCTTGTTCATTTGATTGAGTAAAACTAATCATACTCTGTGTCGAACTTGCCATGGTGGTTGTCATTGCCGCCATACCCGCTTCTGGATTAGCTAATGTTAATAGTAATGAACCTAAGGCTCCTCCCCAAACATAAGGACTATTTTTATTTTGAGCCTCCATAGCGCGAGCTAAATGGCGTTGAGTAACATGCCCAATTTCGTGAGCCATAACCGAAGCTAATTGGCTTTCATTATCAGTATCCATAATTATTCTTGAATGAATGACAACATTACCGCCAAAAAAAGCAAAGGCATTGAGCACATTACTTTTCATTATATAAAAATGGAAAGGGGTTTGAACTGATTCAGATTTAGAAACTAATTTTTTCCCTAAATTATTAATATATTGATTTAAGACAGGGTCATTGGCTATAGGAGCACTGCCTCGTAACAATCGCACATAATAATCACCCATCTCTTTTTCTTGCCCGATGCTTAATGTGGTTGCAGCTGCGGTTCCCATCTCAGGTAGTGTTATATTATCTGCTGCATAAACAATAGGTGTATTTTGTAAGAATAGTGATGTTGATAGTACCAATGCGATTGCTTTTTTTAACATATTTATGACTCATAAAAAAATTTGATTATGAAACATTTTAGCTTAAAAAAAAGACAATATCACTTTGAATTTTTTATCAAATTGAGCTATTTATTTGATAAAGACTATTTAGTTTATTAAATTAAATAATGAAATTATTCAAATACAGCATGGCGAATATATTCTACGTCAACGTTTTCAATGTATTTTCGTATGTTAGGATAAACATTGTAGTGATGACCAAATTCAGTTTGCATTAACTCATTAATTGCTTGAGATTTAGTCCAATTCTCAAAAACCAAACGGTACATAGCAATAGTGACGCCGGTACGATCACTGCCTTGCCAACAATGGATTAATATCGGTTTAGGAGAGGTATGAATCGCTTTCATTACTTGGATCATTTTCTCATCAGTAATATCACCTGCCCGCATTCGAATCCAAACTTCTGATATCTGTGCATTTTCGACTAACTCTCGATCGCTGTGAAATAGCCGTAAATTTATAATGGTTTTAAAGCCAAGTTTATCAAGCTGCGCTATCTGCTCTACAGTGGGTTGCTCAGAGCGATAGACATCATTAGAAACTTGATAAAAATTATCGGGGAGATGTAAAGAATTGATATTAGATTGGCAACCACTAATGATAAAGCACAAGTAACACAATAAGAAAATATTAGTTATTTTGGATATTTTATTACAGGCCATTTGTGCTCCAATATTAAAATCTAATTCTTAAATTTATTGTTGACGTTTTTTAATAAATTCAACGATATCATCAACTTTAATTAATTCTTTATCGCCACCCGCACGATGTTTGTATTCCACTTCACCATTATCAAGGTTACGTTCACCAATAACGATAGTATGAGGAATACCAATAAGTTCGGCATCTGCAAACATCACACCTGGACGCTCTTTGCGATCATCAAATAATACTTCAATACCCAGAGCTTGGAGATCGGCATAAAGTTTTTCAGCAGTAGCTTGTACTTTTTCTGATTTATGCATATTCATTGGAATAATGACAACACTAAATGGTGCAATCGCTTCTGGCCAAATAATCCCTCGATCGTCATGGCATTGTTCAATTGCAGCTGCAACAATTCGGCTAACCCCAATTCCATAACAGCCCATGATCATCACATGGTTTTGTCCATCTTCACCTTGGACAGTTGCTTTCATTGCTTCTGAATATTTAGTACCAAGTTGGAAAATATGCCCAACTTCAATACCACGTTTAATTTGTAATGTCCCTTTACCATCTGGGCTAATATCGCCTTCAACCACATTACGAATATCTTCAATGCGAGGTAAAGCGACATCTCTTTCCCAATTGATATTGAAATAATGTTTATGATCAATGTTGGCGCCAGCACTAAAATCACTCATTACTGCCACATCACGGTCAATGATGATTGGCATATTAAGGTTTACTGGTCCTAAAGAGCCAGGTCCTGCATTCACTACCGCGCGAATTTCTTCTTCAGTTGCAAATTCAAGCGGTGATGCCACAATATCAATTTTTTCCGCTTTGATTTCATTCAACGTGTGATCACCACGAACTAATAAAGCTACAAGTTGGTGCCCACTCTCTTTAGTCGCCTTGACCATGAGTGTTTTAACTGTTTTTTCAATCGGTAAATTGAATTGTGCAACTAATTCATCAATTGTTTTGGCATCAGGAGTATCAACCAGTTCCATTGCCTTAGTTGGTGCTGATCGGCTTTGCGTTGGTGCTAATGCTTGTGCCATCTCAATATTAGCAGCGTAATCAGATTCAGTTGAAAAGACAATATCATCTTCACCACTATCGGCTAATACTTGGAACTCATGCGACCAGTTGCCACCAATAGAACCCGTATCAGCACGCACAGCTCTAAAATTTAAGCCAGCACGAGTAAATACCGCACTGTAAGCCTTATACATATCATCATAGGTTTCTTGTAAAGATTCTTGTGAAGTATGAAACGAATAAGCATCTTTCATAATAAATTCACGCGAACGCATTACCCCAAATCGTGGGCGGACTTCGTCGCGGAATTTGGTTTGAATTTGATAAACATTAAGCGGTAATTGTTTATACGAACTGACTTCATTACGAAGTAAGTCAGTGATCACTTCCTCATGGGTTGGGCCTAATACAAAATCACGGTCACCACGGTCTTTGATACGTAATAGCTCTGGACCATATTGTTCCCAACGACCACTCTCTTGCCAAATATCAGCAGGTTGCACAACTGGCATTAACACTTCAATTGCCCCTGCTTTGTTCATCTCTTCCCGAACAATATTTTCAACTTTTTTAAGTACACGATAGCCAGTAGGTAGCCAAGTATATAATCCTGCGGCAACTTTACGGATCATGCCGGCACGTAACATTAATTGATGGCTTATCACTTCAGCATCAGCGGGTGTCTCTTTTAATGTAGATAGAAGATATTTACTGGTTCGCATAAATTTATCCTGAAAAAAATAATGTACTAATAATATACTAAAATGTGAGCTAGTTTAGCAGTACCTAACGTAACACTAAAGTAATTTTATTGGTTATTGTTGTTATGAGTAAAAATATAGAGTAAATTTAGATAATTATAAGATTAGAAAAATAATAAGGTTGAATATTTTTGAAATTTTTATCTCGTATTGCTCTTATTTTGTTCTGCATGATTCTACTTTACTATCCATTCAAAATCGCCAAATACCATTTAATGGATATGAGTTATGATGAAATTTCAAATGTCGGTTGGCGCTTTGATACTTGCAAAACTAAAGATGATGATTTAGTAAGCAGTGCTGATTGCCCGTGTGGTGGATTAATCGAACCGGATGATGATGTTTACATTAACAACGACGGATACATGTACTTTGGTAATAAACTCTATGGTAAGGTGACTTTGATAGAAAAACCAAGCTATTTTCAAATGGATCTTTTGACGGGGGGATTTTTAAAAATTGAACATATAGATACAGGGTTCATTTGTTACTACGACTCTGTTATGGATTAAAATAACGGGTATTATAAAATTGTTACTATGATTCTATATAATCATTTTGACATGTTTTTAAACCAAAATTAGGTGTCAAAAACCCCGCTCCTCAACTTTTTTTTAATTTATTTAAGGATAAAAATTTAATCTCAATTATTAGCTTGATTAGCTAATACTTATCACCATAATATAGCACTATATAAGTCATTTTTTATTCATAACTACGTGCATGTCAAAGATTATAAAAGGGATAAAATGGGTTCAGTTTTTGAGATATTTAAAATTGGTATAGGTCCTTCAAGTTCACATACAGTTGGTCCAATGCGAGCGGGTAAGGCGTTTATTGATCAACTGATTGATAATGGGCAAATGCCATTAGTGACAAAAATTGTGGCAGATGTTTATGGTTCTTTATCACTGACCGGCAAGGGGCATCATACTGATGTTGCAATTATTCTTGGATTATCTGGCGAAAAGCCTGATACCGTTAATATTGACCAAATTCCCCATTTTATTCAAACCATGAACCAATGTGGTAAATTACCGATATATAATGGTAAATACCAAATTGATTTTTCAAACGAAAGCATTATTTTTCATTCAACTTTTTTACCATTACATGAAAATGGTATGACGTTAAGCGCTTATCATGATAATGAACTCATCGTCCAGAAAACCTATTATTCAGTGGGTGGAGGAAAAATTGTTGAAGAGGAGCAGTTTGGACAACAACAGCAGAATTCTGTTGATGTGCCTTATCCTTTTTCAACAGCAGCGCAATTATTGAAGCATTGTGATGATAATTCGTTGTCGGTATCGAGTATTGTGTTAAAAAATGAGTTACAACTGCATAGTTATGATGATGTTGTAAATTATTTTTCTTTAGTTGGACAAACAATGCTTGATTGTATTAAACGCGGCATGAATACTGAAGGATTATTACCTGGTGCACTTAAGGTTCCACGTCGAGCAAATGCACTTTATCGCCAATTATTGACTAGCAAAAATAATAATGATCCAATGATTATTATTGATTGGATAAATATGTTTGCGTTAGCAGTCAGTGAAGAAAATGCCGCAGGGGGAAGGGTAGTGACGGCTCCTACCAATGGCGCTTGCGGCATAATACCAGCCGTTCTTGCCTATTATGATAAGTTTATCGATCCGGTCTCGCCCGATATTTTTATTCGCTATTTTTTAACTTGTGGAGCCATTGGTTTACTTTATCAAAAAAATGCATCTATTTCAGGTGCTGAAGTTGGTTGTCAGGGTGAGGTCGGTGTTGCTTGTTCAATGGCGGCTGCTGGTCTGGCTGAATTGTTGGGGGGTAATCCTCAGCAAGTTTGTATGGCAGCCGAAATTGGTATGGAACATAATTTAGGTTTAACCTGTGATCCTGTTGATGGTCAAGTACAAGTTCCTTGTATTGAACGTAATGCGATTGCTGCAGTTAAAGCAATTAATGCGACACGCATGGCATTAAGACGCACTACTGCAGCTATCGTTTCGCTTGATAAGGTGATTGAAACTATGTACGAAACCGGAAAGGATATGAATGCAAAATACCGAGAGACTTCGCGCGGTGGGTTAGCAATTACTGTTCACTGTAGTTAATAATAAAGAGCTAATTATTTGAGACTTCAGCTGTACAATGTAAGTAATCACTCACCGGCGTTAATTTAGTGAGTGATAAATGTTAAGTTATAAGTCTTACCGAGTCACTGTTAAAACATTACCACTATTGCTCGATGCCACTATTATGTGATTATAAATAAGAGTGGCATATCTAAGTATTACAATAATCTTTTTTGCATCTTTTAATATGCAGATGCATTTAGGAAAATTAATTATTTAGTGCGATTAATCGTTATGCATCTAATTGTTTTCTTAATTGTTGTTTTTTCAAGCTTTCTAAAATCTTGTTATGAATTCCACTAAAACCACCATTACTCATAATCAAAATGGCATCGGTTGGTTTGGCTGATTTTGTTATCATTTCAACTAATAAGTCAATATCAGCTGTCCAATAAGCCGGTTGGATACAGGCATCGACTACATCAGCAACTAACCAAGGTAGTTGTTCTGGTTGGAACATATATATTTCATCAGCGCGACCTAATGATGGAGCAAGTTCATCTTTTGAAATCCCTAACTTCATTGTGTTAGAACGAGGCTCTAATACTGCTAAAATTCGTCGATTTGCACCAATTTTGCTGCGTAATGCTTCTAATGTTGCTAAAATTGCCGTTGGATGATGAGCAAAATCATCATAAATTTCAATGTTATTGACCTCACCATATAGCTCCAAGCGTCTTTTAGCATTTAAAAATGATCCTAACGCTAAACAAGCATCTGCTGGATCTATACCAACATTGTGTGCAGCGGCAATTGCCATTAAGGCATTATGCATATTGTGTTCACCAACTAAAGAATAGTTAACTGTACCCATCTTTTTGTTGTTGTAATAAACATCAAACTGACTAGCATCATTAGCAATCTTTTTCGCTAACCAACCGTCTTCAGATTCGGTAAAAGATTGTTTACTCCAACAACCTTTTGCTAATACTTGTTTTAAATTGACATCTTCTTGAGGAGAAATTATCAATCCTTTACTTGGTACTAAACGAACTAGATGATGGAACTGTTTTTGGATAGAACTAAGATCATCAAAAATATCTGCATGATCGAACTCTAAATTATTCATAATCAGTGTTTTTGGACAATAATGCATGAATTTAGAGCGCTTATCAAAGAATGAACAGTCATACTCGTCTGCTTCAATAACAAAGAAGTTACCTTCACCTAATCTTGCTGATACTTCAAAATTACCCGGAACACCACCAATAACAAAACCCTGTTTATAGCCTTGTTTTTCTAAAATCCAGTTAACCATTCCAGCCGTTGTTGTTTTGCCGTGTGTACCTGCCACAGCAATAACCCAACGGTCTTTTAGTACATTATCATGTAACCATTGTGGTGCAGAGACGTAAGGAATGTTATTGTCCAAAATGTATTCAACACAAGGATTTCCTCTTGATAGAGCATTACCAATGATGACCAGATCAGGAGTTGGCGTTAATTGTGAAGGATCGTCTCCTTCAATAATATCAATATGCTCTTTTTGTAACAGCGTACTCATTGGTGGGTAAACATTTTTATCTGATCCTGTTACTTTGTGACCTAATGAACGAGCTATTAATGCAATACCGCCCATAAATGTGCCACAAATCCCAAGAATATGAATATGCATTTTTTGTCCTTAATGTTGTATAAAATGTACTAATGATAAAACTATTGTATTGCTAATTTTATTTTTATGATTAACTGATCTGATTTTACAGAATCTAGTAATTATAGTCGATCTTAATCGCTTATGCGATAGGCCAAATATGTCTTATCATTAATTTTAGGGTTTGATTTCCTCGAAACTCATTTACATCTAAGTGATAAACAATTTTTGCTTCTTTTATCGTTTGGTCTGGCCACTTTGTTAAATTAACATTAAAACAGATCCCTTCAATTATTGGTCCCCCATTTTTGGGTTCTAATACTAATTTAAGGTGTTTTTCAGCAAATATGCGTTGCTGATGAATAATAAATTCGCCATCAAATGTAGGTTCGATAAATCCTTCACCCCATGGACCAGAGTCTTTTAGTAGTTTTGCAATTGAATAATTAAAATCTCCGTTATTTATCTCGCCATCGGTTTCAATCGTTTGTTCAAGTACCTTCAAATCAAGTTGCTCAGTTATCACTGTTTCTAAAAGATCCCTAAATTTATCTAAATCTTTTTCTTGGATACTTAATCCAGCAGCCATGGCATGACCACCAAAGCTAACCAAAATATCTGGATATCTTTGATTCAATTCATAGAGTACATTTTGTAAGTGAATACCATCTATTGATCTTCCAGAACCTTTCAATAATCCATCTTCTGTCGAAGCGAAACATATCACAGGACGATAATATTTGTCTTTCAATCGTGCTGAGACTATACCAATAACACCTTGATGCCACTCAGGATGATGTACCACTATTGAATTAGGGAAAGAAGTTTTATGTATCTGTTCAACGTGGGATAAAGCTTCTTGATACATCGTTTGCTCAATTAATTTTCGATCACTATTAAGCGTATCAAGATCGGCTGCTTGATTGACTGCACTATCATAGTCTTCACATAGCAATAATTCTACGCTCAGAGACATATTATCCATTCGTCCAGCAGCATTTAGTCTTGGGGCTATATAATAAGCAAGATCTGTTGAGGTGAACGTAAGGGGATCTCGTCTGGAAATATTTAATAATGCTTTAATTCCTTCACAACAATAGCCTGCTCGGATACGGCTAACACCTTGATGGACTAGTATTCGGTTATTTAGGTCGAGTTTTACCACATCGGCAATAGTGCCAAGGGCAACTAAGTCTAATAAGCTAGCAATATTAAATTCTTCTAAATTATGTGTGGTGAACCAGTTTTCCTTGCGTAATTTTGACCGTAATGCCAGCATAAAATAAAAAGCTACACCAACACCTGCTAAATGTTTTGAAGGAAAAGTGCAATTTGGTAAATTAGGATTGATAATTGCATCCGCAGGAGGTAGTTTTTCTGGACATAAGTGGTGATCGGTAATAATGACGGTTAAATTCGACTGTTTTGCAAATTCAACCGCCTCAACAGCAGAAACACCGTTATCAACAGTAATAATAAGATCCGCTTTTTGTAGGATTGCTTTCTTTACGACATTAATACTTAAGCCATATCCATCATCAAAACGATTTGGAATAATATAATCGACAAATTGACACCCCATTTTTTTTAACGCTTTTACCGTTAATGCGGTACTGGTTGCGCCATCGGTATCAAAGTCTCCAACAATCATTATTCGCTCATTGTTCTTCATTGCAGAATAAAGAATGTCAACAGCTTTATTGGTCCCATCTAGATTGTCGTAGTTACATAGATTACGAGTGGTATAGTCTAGTTCTTGCATAGACGTTATTCCGCGCAATGCATATACTCGCTGCAACAATAACGGAATGTCATTTGATAATTCTGGTAGCGTTTCGGGTAACTTACGATGTATTAATTTATCTGCTTTCATATGATGAATGTTAGCGCGTATGCGCTAACAATTTTTTGTATTCTATAATTTAAAGGTTATAAATTATACAGTACTAGTTATTAGATTTCTTTTTTAAAATTTCGATTAATTTATCAGCCGGAACGTAACCAGAGACAAGTTGTCCATCAGGTAATACTATTGCTGGTGTTCCACTAATACCTAGTTTTTTACCAACGTTAAATTGCTGTGTTACATAAGGGATCATGCTATTAGCAGGTGAAATTTTATTACCTTTATATGCATTTTCAAAAGCGGCTTTGCGATCAACTACACTCCAAATGGATTGCATATTTTTACCTACTTCACTATCTGCTCCTGCTCGTGGAAAAGCAAAATAGTGAACTGAGATGCCTGCATTTAAATATTGCTCAATATTTTCGTGTAATAATTTACAGTAGTGGCATGTGTAATCGGTAAAAACTGAGATAACATATTGTTCGTTTGGAGCTTGATAAACAATGGCATCTTTTTCAATTGATTTCATTAATTTTAAGTTATTGCTGTTGGCAATATTTACTGGTTCACTGCCTTCAAGATTATAGATTGGCCCTTGAGTTAAGAATTTACCATCATCAGTGACATAAAAGATACCATCAGGTGTGGTAACACTTTTTAGCCCTTGTATTGGGTTATTTTCGATTGTAATTTCTTTGCTAGAAAAACCTAACTTTTCCATTGTTTTTGTAATATCGGCGTTAGAGGCTAATACTGAAGTTGAGATCAATGCTAAACCTAAACTGATTACTAATTTTTTCATTCAATTATCCTTAGTTTATTGAACCGCTATGCGCGAGGATGATGTTTGCTGTGCAACTGTTTTAATCTTTCTGTTGCAACATGTGTATAAATCTGTGTAGTTGATAAACTACTATGCCCAAGTAACATTTGTACAACACGCAAATCGGCACCATGATTAAGTAAATGCGTTGCAAAAGCGTGTCTAAGTACATGAGGCGAAAGGGCTTCTATATTAATGCCCGTTAGTATGGCATAATATTTTATCCTATGCCAGAAAGTCTGTCGTGTCATTTTTTTACCCAATCGACTTGGAAAAAGAACATCAACAGGGCCATTTTTTAAAAGATCGTTGCGCGCATATTTGAAATAGTATTCAAGCCAATAAATAGCCTCTTCTCCCAAAGGAACTAAACGCTCTTTATTTCCTTTACCAACGACTCTAACTACTCCTTGTCTAAGGCTTACATCGCTAATCTCTAGATTCACTAACTCCGAAACGCGTAGCCCTGTTGCATAAAGCACTTCTAACATCGCTTTATCTCGCAATTCTATTGGATCATCAATACTTGGTGATTCAAGAAGAGCATCAACCTGTAATTCTGTTAGATCTTTGGGTAACTTTTTGGGTAATTTGGGGGATGATAATATAGCTGATGGATCATCCGTACGATAATTTTCTTGATATAAATATTGAAAAAAACGTTTAGTCGCACTAAGTAAACGAGCTGAACTACTTGCTTTATAACCATCTTTAACGCGTTGCAATAAAAATTCCTGCAAATTAATTGATTGCGCAGTGATGAAATTAACTTGCTGTGATTGCAGTGATTGGCTTAAAGCAAACAGGTCGAGTTTATAAGATTCGATAGTATTTTCAGAAAGATTTCGTTCCAACCAAATTGAGTCTAAAAATTGTTCAATTAATATTTTATTTTGTGATGATATCTCTTTATCAGACATTAAAAGCCAACTCTTTTTTCGACGATTTTTCCTATTATATACTAACTGCTAATAACTATTCACTTTAGTTTATGTTGGAAGAATCTTTTGTATCTTTTCTTTAGCCTACGATATACTGCATTATCAGTTATTTTTTATAATAAGTTATGCTGAAACGAAATATTAATCTTTTTATTGTGCTATATGCTTTTTTGGTAATAGGTCTTGAAACTTATATTTATTGGCATACACGACTTCGGCCTTGGCAACCAGGAACACCTATCGGGAGAATGGTTTTTTATTACAGTTTTTTTACCGTGTTGTCTAATCTCATGTTGGCATTTAGCTGTTTGTGGTTAGCCTTTAATCCAAACTGTAATCGATATTTATTTAAAGTGATTCGATTAAATGGTTTAGTTGGAGTAATTATAACGGCTATTGTCTATAATCTAATATTAAGAAGTATTCATAAACCACCGAGTACATTATTACAATTTACTAATGAGAGTTTACATGTCGTTTTACCTATTGCTGGCGTATTAAGTTGGTTAATATGGGGGCCATTTCGACGCATTCATTTCAAGATTATCGTTGGCTCGTTTTTATCAATGCTAATTTATGGTATTTATATCTTCACAAGAGGTTATTTTACTAATCAATATCCCTATCCTTTTATTAATGTAGTGAAGGTTGGTTACGCTAAAGCGCTTTATTCCTCTG
Source organism: Gilliamella sp. B3127 (assembly GCF_026536935.1). NCBI lineage: Bacteria > Pseudomonadati > Pseudomonadota > Gammaproteobacteria > Orbales > Orbaceae > Gilliamella > Gilliamella sp. B3127. The sequence goes on along the minus strand of NZ_JAFNNI010000007.1, from coordinate 42,039 downwards.
GATTGGTTTTTGTGCTGTTTTTAGTCTTGGCTTTTTTATTATGGGGCATTGATTGTTTTAGGAGACGAATATGAAATTATTTATTTATGAACACTGTCCTTTTTGTGTACGTGCAAGAATGATTTTTGGCTTGAAAAATATTCCGGTTGAGCAGCATGTTTTTCTAAGTAATGATACTAAATCACCAGAAAGCATGATTGGCGAAAAAATGGTACCCATCTTACAAAAAGAAGATGGTAGCTATATGCCAGAAAGTTTGGATATTGTTGCTTATATCGATAGCAATTATGGCGGTAGCCCTATTTTAACAGGACCTAAAAATCCAAAAATTGAGGCATTGATAAAACAACTTCAACAATATGACTATAAGTTAGAGTGTCCGCGTTATATAAAGCTTGGTTTAGCTGAATTTGCTACTCAAGATGCTATTGATAATTTTGTCACAAATAAGAGTAAAAAGATGGGATCGTTTGATGAATGCCTTGCTCAGACTGATTCGTTAATCGCTAAGGTAGCTGATTTATTCACTCAACTTGAATCTTTAATTACTTCACCTAATGCATGTAATGGCTTATTATCTTGGGATGATATTTGTTTGTTCCCAATATTACGCAATTTGACATGTGTTAAAGGACTTAAATTTCCAACTAAAATCAGAGAATATTTAGAATCCATGTCTGAAAAAAGTAAAGTAAATTTATTTTTTGATAAAGCTATCTAATTGGAGATATTTGCAGGAGTATCAAAAAGTAATCAGCTAATTAATTGCTAATTATAAGAGTACAAGTAGGAAGAAAACTTGTACTCTTTTTTGTATTAAATCTTCGTTATAAATTTTAAAAAATAATCAATTAATTGCTTAATACAGGATCAATAATTTCAATCTTATCTTTGCCACCATACACATCATACCAAGGTGTTGCGTATTGTTTTAAGATTTTGTTAAGGTGCTCAACATTTTCATGGCCAGTTGTATCTAGCCAACGTTTTAAGCCATCTTTACCGCCGTTAGCATATGCTGCCACGCCTTCAAACCAAGTTGCACGACCGCCTAAAATACCACTGTATTTAGCGCCATGTTCGCCAGCAAAAATAAGCTCTTCATGGAAAGTTTTGGTTGGTACACCCGCACTTAAGTAGATAAATGGGCGTGTAGCAGCGTCACTTGCTTGTTTAAAATATTCAGCCGCTTGTTTTTGGGAATATACCACAGGATTATTGTCGTTAAATCCTTCAACATTTTTAAATAGAACTGGCACTTCTACTTTTAAGATATCGATGTAATAGTGATCTTTAGTAAATTCCTCAATAGTTTTGATCACTTTTTGAGGTTTGATTTTGGCAAATTCAGGGCTTTTATCATCAGTCACCACATTATCATAGACAATTGGTTCGACAAATACCGGAATATCAGCGGCTCTCGCTTCATTGCCTAAACGTTCTAAAAAGGCATGTTTTTTATCTAAGATATCTTGAGGATCATCCGGATTATAATAAACAAGGACTTTTGCTGCATCAGCACCTTTTTTCAATAAACGTTGCAGTGAATCTTCAGGCAAAATATCGGGTAAACGACCGGGAGTATTGGCATCATAACCAGTTTTTTCATAGGACATGATTAAGCCAGCATTTTTATTTTTTGCCGCCATACCTTTGAAACCAAGTTCTTCATCAAGCAAAATGGCACTAACATATTTGGTTAATTCCTGAGAAACAAGCTCTTTAAATTCATAAACCATGTCAATGTGATAACGCTCTTGACCAACGGCATTTTGCATCATTTTTACCATTGAACCACGCTGATCGATTGCTAATGCTGCAATTACGCCATCTTGGTTAGATAATTGTTGCATACGGTTGAATTTTCCACGAGAAATGCGTTTTGTTGCCATTTTAGAACTCTCCATTTGTTAAGATTTTGTTATTGTAGGTATTTGTATGGCTAACTATTAATCATTTAGTGCTAGTTTTGATTTTTGTTTGCTTTTAGATATTTTCTTTTAAATAACAGTTAGTTCTTGTATAGTAGTACAATTTAATAGACTGATTGTAAACAATTATTTACAAGGATGATTATGTCAAATTCTGCAATTTCCCAAAATGGGAGAACATTAAATAATCAGGATTATAAAACCTTAGCGCTTTCAGCGTTAGGTGGCGCATTAGAGTTTTATGATTTTATTATTTTTGTTTTTTTCTCAATAACGATTAGCCATTTATTTTTTCCGATTAATATGCCTACATGGTTAAGTCAAGTTCAGACTTTTGGCATTTTTGCTGCCGGCTATTTGATTCGCCCTTTTGGTGGTATTGTGATGGCTCATTTTGGTGATATATTTGGCCGCAAAAGAATGTTTACACTTAGCATCCTATTAATGGCTTTACCAACATTATTTATTGGCTGTCTACCAACTTATGCCAATATCGGTATTTTTGCGCCATTATTACTGTTAATGATGCGATTATGCCAAGGACTTGCCGTTGGTGGTGAAGTTCCTGGCGCATGGACATTTGTTGCCGAACATGTTCCTAAAAATAAAATAGGTCTAGCGTGTGGTATTTTAACTAGTGGATTAAGTTTAGGTATCCTGCTTGGTTCACTGGTATCGACAATAATGAGTAAAAGTATCTCGGTAGAACAAATGAATGAGTGGGGATGGCGAATTCCATTTATTATCGGCGGTATTTTCGGTTTAATCGCTATGTATCTACGTCGTTGGCTAAAAGAAACGCCGATTTTTCTTGAAATTCAAAAGCGTAAAAATCAAGAATTATCAAGAAAGTTGCCAGTAATTACTGTGATTACCCAATATTTACCCCAAACAATTTTATCGATGCTACTTACTTGGGTGTTGTCAGCAGGTATTATGGTGATAATGTTAATGACGCCAATTTTGTTACAAAAGCAATTTGGTTATTCAGCAATTGAAGCTTTGCAAGGGAATATATTGGCTATCATCGGACTGATTATCAGTTGTACGTTTTACGGTATGATGATGGATCAGTTTTCGATGGGCAAAGTACTTGTTGTTGGTTGTATCGTGGCTGCTATCATGATTGCTATATTTTATCTATCACTCGATAATCCGAATCTTCTATTTATCACTTATTCATTAGCAGGTTTTAGTGTTGGAATTGTCGGTTCTTTTGCTTATTTTATGGTTAAAGTGTTTCCAACTCAGGTGCGTTATAGCGGTGTGTCGTTCTCATTTAATATGGCTTATGCCATAGCTGGTGGCTTAACGCCATTACTAATCTCATTTTTTAGTGATTTTGTCAGTAAAATGGCGCCCGCTATTTATGTTGTTGGATTATTTGTGTTAGGTGCATTGATCGGGCTATTTTTATTAGTCAATAATAATAGCCAAAAATATATAGCAAAAGATATCTCTTAACATTTAATAGATAATAAAAAAAAAGTTGAGGAGCGGGGTTTTTTAAGTTCCTCAACAATTATATTTAGCTTATTTTACTGCTTTTTCCCAGCTCAATAGTTCGAATGACTCCAGCTTTCACGCTTCGTTGTAACCCTGCGGCAAAATCACTATTATTTAGTTCATACAAACTATGCATTCCAACTCCGGCTGGCGAGTTATTAATATCAAGCAATTGTCTTGGATGTTTTTGACTTAATTGAAGCATTGAGGCTGCGCCGTGTAAATTTTCGATCGCAATGCGTTTGGCCATATCTCGGGGCAATCCAACTAAAACTCCAGCATCAACTAACGATTCATAAAAATAATAAATATAATTCGGTCCTGCAACGGCATAGCCAGTAAAAATATCAAGCAGTGATTCGTCAATATATTCAAGTTTACCAAAACTTTTGAAGAATTGGGTGACGGATTTTTGTTTTGCAACAGCCTGATCATTCTCATCGGTAGCAATACCTGAATAACCAAAACCTGTATCGGTAAGTGTATTTGGAATTGTTCTAATAACAGGAAGATCAACTTTTAAGGATTGTTTTATTTGGGCAATTGTTACTCCAGCAATGATTGAAATGATAACAGTCTCTTTAACATCCAATTGTTGAACTATCTTACTCCATGCATCTTGAGGTCTAACACCCAATACAATAATATCTGCATTGACGATTTTGCCAGTTGGGGTAACGCCATAAGTTGAATGTAAATAGTCTAAGCGAGATTTAACAATATCGTTCACTAATATATTTTGGGGTTGATATGTTTTATTATTTATTAAAGCGCTAATAATCGCTTCAGACATATGGCCACTACCTATAAATAAAATTGTACTCATACTTATCGTTCCTATTTATAATTGGCTAAAAATCATAACTACACCATATGTTTCACTGGCAGGTACGATAATCGTATCATTTTGTAAATTGTATTTAATTTTTCCTTTTTCTAGTGCTTGTTGGGTTTGCGCTAATGATTTTGTTGTGAAGCCTAAAGCAACTTTACGATCTTGGTCGTTATTCGCTTTACTTACTGACGAGCCAAAAAGATGCTGTATTGCACTTGGTGTAAGGTAATCAATAAATTTATCTTCAGCTTTTAGACGTACGCCTCCGTCAATTTCGATAATGTTTGCTGAAGGGAAAGTTTTTTCAAGCAAGTTAATTGAGGAACGGGGTTTTTGAGCTTCAATAATGACTTGATTAATATTTATTACACCATTTGGGTGCGTTTGCCACTCTTTACGCCAAACAAGTTCCGGAGTCAGTTGGTCGCAAAAAAAGATCTGTCCATTTGGTGTATAGGAAGGGTCTAATCTGACGGTTTTAAAACGCGCCTCTGGTTTAGTGCCATCATTTAATTCAACAGGTCTAAAAAAGGATTTAGGACCGTCACCCTCAACTTTTATACCTTGGCTAACAAGTTGTTGATAAAGTTTGTTGGCATCTTTGGTTTTGAAAACCAACCCAGTTAGTCCGTCAGCAAAACACCAGCTTTTATCTACTTTACCCGCATTTTGAGGTTCAAAACCTAAAAGTTCAAGATATGTGGTCGTAAATATCGCTAAATTGTTACTTGTTCCTAGTGAATGGTGGCCCCTTGGGGTTGTTGTGAATCCCAGTTTTTGATATTGAGAATTTGCTTGATCGAGCTGATCTGATACGGTGATTACAACATGATCAATTTGTGGACTAAGTGTTGTCATTATATTCACTCCTTAAATATGAATAGCGGGAGACATATCAATTAATCGATGTGGATTCCATCCTTTACCAGGAACCGCATCAAGTAGATCTTTGGTATAAGATGCTGTCGGATTTAGAAAGACTTGTGATGCGATACCTTGCTCGACGATTTTTCCTGATTTCATTACAATAATATGATCACAAATTTGTGCAGCAACTCGTAGGTCATGGGTGATAAATAGAACCGTTAAATCCAGCTTTTTTTGTAATTGCGTTAATAGTTCAAGGACTTGCGCCTGAACTGAAACATCAAGCGCCGATACAGGTTCATCAGCTATCAATATTTTCGGCTCTAATGCTAATGCTCGAGCAAGGCCTATTCGTTGCCTTTGTCCTCCTGAAAATTCATGAGGATAACGGTTTAATGCCTCGCTTTCCAATCCCACCATGTTGAATAACGCTTTTGCTCTTTTGATCGCTTCGTGTTTGTTTGTTCCGTGAAGTATTGGTCCAATCGTAACTTGATCGCCGACTTTTCGACGTGGATTTAATGACGCATAGGGATCTTGAAAGACCATCTGAATATGGCGTGAATATTGTTTGAGTTTTTTCCCTTTTAAATTGGCAATATCTACATCTTCAAAGTTGATTTGACCGCTGTCTATTTCCAATAATTTAATAATGCATCTGGCTAACGTTGATTTGCCTGAGCCGCTTTCTCCCACAACGCCTAAAGTACTCCCTTTATGTAACTTAAAGCTAACATTATTAACCGCATAGGTTGTACGTCGGTTTTGCTTAAAAAAGCTATGGTTGTGATACGTTTTTGATAGGTTGTTCACTTCAAGAATAATCTCTTTATTAATACGTTGAACATCTCCAGGAGTAAGAGGAGGGACAGCGGCTATTAACGCTTGTGTATACGGATGTGTTGGTGAATTTAACACGTCACTCGCTAAGCCTTGCTCAACAAGTTTTCCTTTCTGCATAACCGCAATACGAGTTGCAATATCAGCAACTACACCAAAATCATGAGTAATGAATAATACAGCGGTACCTTTACGTGATTGTAGTTCACGTATCAATTTCAATATGCATGCTTGAGTTGTGACATCTAAAGCTGTTGTTGGTTCATCAGCAATCAAAATAGCGGGTTCTAATGCTAATGCCATAGCAATCATGGCTCGTTGACGCTGGCCACCAGAAAGTTGATGTGGATAAGCTTTAGCAACAGACTGTGGATTGGGCATTTGCACATCCGTTAATAATTGGATAACTTTTTGGTTTATCTCTTGTTTAGTTAACTTAGTGTGGATAGTGAACATTTCACTAATTTGATTAGCGATGGTTTTTAATGGATTTAGCGCAGTCATCGGGTCTTGGAAAACCATACCAATATGCGCACCACGAATTTTACGCATTTGTTCATCATGGTAAGTGAGTAAGTTGTTTCCGTCGAAATCAATCTCACCTTGAGAAGCAATAATACCGTCAGGTAATAATCCCATGATTGCATTGGATAATAAAGATTTACCCGAACCACTTTCACCAACAATACATAGGATTTCGTTAGCATAAAGATTTAGTGATACATCATTAACCGCATATTTTCGATCCGAACCATGAGGCAAATCTAGGGTTAAATTTTTAATAGTTAGTCTTTTTTGATTCATCGTTTTTTTAACCTTGGATTGAGTGCATCATTTATACCTTGTCCAACTAATGATGCAGATAAAACGGTTAGCAATATTGCAATGCCAGGAATAGCTGAAACATACCATTGTTGACGTAATACTAGTCGTCCATTACCGACCAGATTCCCCCATGATGAGATATTGGGATCGGAAAGGCTCAAAAAAGCTAGGGCACTTTCCATTAATATCGCGGTTGATAAAATAACACTGGCATACATAATTACTGGCGGTAATGCGTTTGGTAAAATCTCTTTAAACATGAGTCTAGTTGAGCTCATGCCTATGGTTTTTCCCGCCTGTACAAATTCACGAGTGCGTAATGATAAAAATTCTGCTCGAGTTAACCTTGCAACGGGTGGCCAAGAAACAACACCAATTGCAATCACCACAATATTGATTGTTGAACCAAATACCGCAACAGCAACGAGTAATAGTAAAAAGTTAGGTAAAATCTGGAATGCTTCTGTAAGGCGCATCAGTATGTCGTCAACCCATCTTCCGTAGAATCCTGAGATGGCACCAATAACCACACCAATAATAATTGCTATGAATGTTGAGATAAGTCCGATAATCAGTGATACTTTTGCACCATGAAAAAGCTGGGCAGCGATATTTCTTCCTGCCTGATCTGTTCCCAGGATAAATTTAGGATTTGTAAAAGGCCATTGTAATGGGCGACCCGCTAAGCGAAGCGGATTGCCAGGAAAAAACCAATCTGCGCTTAATGCAATAATGATAATTAATAACAGTAAAATTGTACCAATTCTAGCAATTGGGCTACGGAAATAGTCTTTTAATATCGCCATCATTAATGTCCTGTAATGCGTGGATCGAGCTTTGCGTAAAGCATATCGACAATAAAATTAATAATGATAACGAGTATTGCTGAAACAAATACTACGCCAAGTAAAGTGTTTAGATCTCTTTGTACTACAGAATCATAGGCAAGTCGTCCTAATCCTGGAATAGCAAAAATGGTTTCAATAACCACCGAACCGCCTAACATGGTGCCTGCTTGTAGACCGATTAGCGTTATCATTGGTAACATGGCGTTACGTAGTATGTGATTAACCAGTATCTGGCGGCTACTTAATCCTTTTGCTTTAGCTGTTTTTACAAAGTCTAAGGTCGATACTTCAAGTAATGAAGCGCGCATAATGCGTAAATAGATTGCTAGATAAACTAAAGCTAGGGTGGTAGTTGGTAAGATTAAATACCATGCAATATCAAAAAATGCTGAAATACCCGTTAATGATTCGCCGATACTGCCAAACCCACTAGGTGGTAACCAATTCAAATAAATTGAGAAGAAGACAATTCCCATGAGAGCTAACCAAAATGAAGGTGTTGAATAAAAAATAAGTCCCAATATTGAAATTAATGTATCTTGCCAGCGGTTCACTTTTTGAGCGGATAAAATGCCAAGGATTGTACCGAAGGTAAACGCTAAGAACATTGCGCAAACCATCAATAGTAATGTAGCCGGTAAACGTTCTAAGATCATATGGCTAACTGGCTTATTATATATTGCTGATTGCCCCAAATCTAAATGAACTAATCGCCATAAATAATTGATTAATCTTGAACTTGTTGATTGGTCAAGTTCATAATGATGACGCATTTCATCAATAACGCTTGACTCGGCACCACCAATTTGGGCAAGTAAAGCATCCACTGTATCGCCAGGCGCCAATTGTAATAATAAAAATAGCGCAATTAGTATGATAACCAGTGCTGGAATCGTGGTTAATAATCGTCTAAGTGCTAAAGTCAGTATATGCGTCATCATTTCACCTTAACTTAGTGTTCTATCCATACATCAAACCAACTACTTGATGGCCAACGTGCTGTATTATGATGATTGTGTACTTTGTTATTAATCACTGAGATGAATTCACGTTCTGTTGCGAACCAGAGTGGTAGTTCAGTATTCACGACATCAACTAGTTGACCATAAAGTGCTTTACGTTTGACTGGATCTATTTCAGTTGCGGCACTATCGATTAATTGGTCGACAGCATCTGATTTCCAGCCATATTGATTTGTCCAAGGCGCTCCTTCAGGACTGCCAGAACGTAACCAAACAGTTGTCGAAACTGCTGGATCGCCTCTATATTGGTGCCACCCTGTAGCAATATCAAAATCGTGGAGTTTATAAACGGCATTTAAAGCGCCAGCAGTGTCGAGATTAACGATAACCACATTAATGCCGACTTCAGCTAAAGATTGTTGGATAAATGTTGCAAAAAGTGGAACATCTTCACCATTATTAATATGGACTAATTTTAAGGTAAAACGAGTGCCGTCAGCTTTTCGTGGATAACCCGCTTCATCTAATAATTGTTCAGCTTTTTCTCTATCAAAAGGGTAAACAATTTTACTGTCTTTAGGGTAAAAAACGTTTGATGATGGAATAATACCGGTTGCAGGCTTACCAAATCCGTATAAAAAGTCATCGATGAAGAAAGGAATATCGAGTGATTGAACAATTGCTTTGCGAACGTTTAGGTTAGCAATGATCGGATTGCGGAAGTTAAATTCTAAAGTATTATTGAAAATATTTGCTTGAGAACCTTTTGTTAAAACCTCAAATTTTGAGTTTTGTTTGAATCGATTAATATCAGCAAGGCTTAATTTTGAGTATGCACTTAAATCAATTTGTCCACTTTCAAGTGCAGCTGATGCTGAAGAGTTATCGTTAATAATGCGCCAGATTATTTTATCTAAATAAGGATATCCTTTTCGCCAATAATCAGGATTGCGTTCAACAATAATATGTTGTCCTCGTTGATATTCAACGAACTTGAATGGCCCAGTCCCTACGGGTGCGGTGTTATAAGGATTATTTAATACATCGGTACCTTCGTACAAATGTTTGGGAACAACATAGCCAAGATCAACTAATGCTCTTAATAGTAAATCTAATGGCATTGGACGAGAATAATTGAATACCACTGTATGGTCATCAGGTGTATCGACAGAGGTTAAATTAAGTTGTAATGCAGTTGAGAAATTTAATCTTTTTTTCCAAAATTCTAATGCGTTATATTTTACATCTTGTGATGTAAAGGGTTTACCATCGTGCCATTTAACACCTTCGCGTAATTTGAATGTTATTGTTTTTCCATCTGGTGAGGAAGTCCATGATGTAGCAAGAACAGGAACAATTTGGCCATCTGCATCGAGATCCACTAATGATTCAACTACTTTTCCTGATACTTCATATACCCCCGTTGACGCACGTAAAGCTGGGTTGAGAACTCTTTGTTCTCCAGAATAATGAACAACTAAGGTACCACCTCGTTGTGGTGTTTTTTCATCCGCCACCGAATAAAATGGCAACAAAATTGAGAGTAGTCCTATAATAAATGTTTGTTTGATATTGAATAATTTCATGTATGCTCCTTGTTGTCACCATATTTTCGGTATTTATAACAATGAAAATTTTTAGGATTTAACTATAAAAATTTTTAGTAAAGTTGAGAAATGCCGATATCGCATATTTATATTACTTTTAGTTATATATTTACTAGCGAGGCTAACTTGTAGAATTTTTATGATCACCAGTTTTTTAGATGTTTAGGATAAATATCGCATATACACAATAAATTAAAAATAATTCTCATTTTTATTGATAATTGTGAAATAGCGCATATTTTTTCTAAATAAATAGGCTAAAATAAAAGCAGTTATGTTTTTAAATTGTAATTATCTAGGAGAAACAAATGAAAGCTGCAGTTATTAGACAAGAGTGCGATGGTCAAGTTGAAATTAAAGATATCCCTGTACGTCCTTTAGAAGCGGGGGAAGCTTTAGTTGAGGTTGAATATTGTGGACTTTGTCATACCGATCTTCATGTTGCAGCTGGAGATTTCGGTAAAAAACCTGGTCGTGTAATTGGTCATGAAGGTGTCGGTATCGTGACTAAAATTGCGCCTGATGTAAAAAGCTTGAAAGTTGGTGATCGTGTCAGTATTGCATGGTTCCATGCAGGTTGTGGTACTTGTGAATATTGTATTTCCGGTAACGAAACATTTTGCCGTAGTGCATTAAATTCTGGTTATACTGTTGATGGCGGTATGGCTGAGCAATGTATTGTTAAAGCTGATTATGCGGTAAAAGTCCCTGATGGATTAGATCCAGCTCAAGCAACAAGTGTAACTTGTGCGGGGGTTACCACTTATAAAGGAATTAAGGTAGCTGATACTAAACCAGGTCAATGGCTCGCAGTATTTGGAATTGGTGGTCTTGGAACGTTGGCTATTGAATATGGTAAGAATGTTTTTAATAACAAAGTTGTTGCTATTAGTAACAGTGATAGCCAGTTAGAATTGTGCAAAAAACTTGGTGCTGATTTAGTTGTTAATCCTAAAAAGGTGGAAGATGTTGGTGCCTATATTAAAGAGCATACAGGTGGTGGTGTTCATGGTGCAGTTGTGACTTCAGTTACTAAAACTGCATTTAATCAGGCTATAGGTTCTGTTCGTCCATTAGGTCGTGTTGTTGCATTAGGTCTTCCTTCTGAAACAATGGATTTAAGTATTCCTAAGACAGTTTTAGATGGTATTCAAGTTTTAGGTTCGCTAGTTGGTACACGTGAAGATTTAGCCGAAGCATTTCGTTTTAGTGCTGAAGGTAAAGTTGTGCCAATAGTTGAAAAACGCCCATTTGAAGATATCAATAATATGATTGATGAAATGAAAGCGGGTAAAATTCGTGGTCGTATGGTTATCGATATGAAAATGAAGAAAAAATAATCATTATCATTGAATTGTTAAAAGTCAGCTTTATGCTGACTTTTTTATTAAACAGAAAGTTAACTATTTTATAACTTGTATGACTTTTTTTAGATTAAGAATAATCTTTCTTGTGTTTTATAAATAAAACCCTATCATAAGCCAATTTTGCTTGCTTAATTGATAGATTTAAGGGGTTGTTTATGTCTGAGCACAATTTAGAGAATAATTTGCGGAAAGATTTGGGTTTACTTTCTGCACTATCACTAGTTGTTGGAATGGTTTTAGGGGCTGGTGCCTTTATGAAACCGCCAGCGGTACTAGAAGTAGCTGGGGATTATAATTTTGCCTTGTTAGCTTGGATAATCGGTGGTGCTTTTTCTATTTGTGGTGGTTTAACACTCTGTGAATTGGGCGTTATGTTCCCGAAAACAGGTGGCATGTTGGTTTATTTAGAAAAGATTTATGGTGCAAAAGTTTCACATCTATATGGTTGGATGATAACCGTTTTATTCGCGCCATCATTAGTAGGCGCATTGGTAGGATATTTTAGCTCAGTTTGTTGTTTATTATTTGATATCAATGATTCTTATCGACTGGCGGTTAGTGCTGGGGTTTTGGGGTTCATTGCATGTATCAATTCAATAGGGGTTAAACAAGCTGGATATCTGCAAACCATCGCTACTTTTTGTAAACTCATTCCAATTTTGTTGTTAGCAATATTTGGATTATGGAAAGGTAATGGTCAAGTTGCATTATTTAGTTCAAGCGGCCAAGGAATTGAAACTACTGCGCCATTTGCAGTAGCAATATTGGCAACCTTGTTTGCTTATGATGGTTGGGCGCAAGTAGCGTCCGTTGCTGGTGAAATTCGTAATCCATCAAGAGTGTTACCCAAAGCCATTATTCTCGGCATTATATTTTTAGTAATAGTTTATGCATGTATTAATATTGCATTATTCAAAATATTTCCTGTAAAAGAAATGGTTACGCTTGGACATGATGCATCTGCGGTGGCTTCACAACGAATGTTTGGACATTTAGGTGGTAATTTAGTTGCAGTTGGCATTATGGTTTCAATTTTAGGCGGTATCAATGGTTATATCATGACGTTATCGCGAACTATGTTTAGTATGGCGGAACGAGGTACGATTATTGGAGCACGTTTTTTAAGTACTATTGATGAAGATAGCCGTTCTCCGGTTAATGCCATTATTGTTTTGGTCATTTTTTCGTTTTTGTATTCAATATTACTAGATGCTGATCGGTTATCTGAGATTTCAATGTTTGCGATTTGGGTATTTTATCTACTTACTTTTGTTGGCGTGATTATTGCCAGAAAAAAATATGCTGACGTGGCTAGGCCTTATAAAGTTATCGGTTATCCTATTATTCCCATTGTGGCTATAAGCGGAGCAGCTTATGTTATTTATGGTATGTTGATTTATCAAACTGTAAACGGTATTGCTTCAATCTGTTTGACATTGATAGGTTTACCTTTGTACTACTATTATTACAGAAAAAATCATAATAAAGAGCTTTCACTTGGTGAAATGAAAAGATATCGTGTCAAAACACAATACGTTATTGCTTGTGGAACTTTAATCGTTATAACTGCATTAATTGTGTATGGTTATATCATTAATTGAAATATATTCCTTAATAAATACATTCAATAAACCGACTATTGTCGGTTTATTTTTTTAAACTTAGATATAACTTGAAATTAAGCTATAAATATTTTGATCATAATAGTTGCCATTAAGATATTCTGCTTGTTTAAGTGTTCCTTCATAATCAAAACCACAACGCTGAGCAACTTGGTTGCTTTTTAAATTAGCTACTGAGCATTTTATTACAAAGCGTTTAATAAATTTTTTTTCAGCATAATAATGTGTTAGTGCTTGGACGGCTTGCGTAATAAAGCCTTTTCCTTGTGCTTTGCTATCTAGCCAATAGCCTATATAAGCTGTTTTAGGGGTCTGACGCTCAGTGGAACGAAAACTCACGTTAAGGGATTTTGGTCATGAGATTATCAAAAAGGATCTTCACCTAGATCCTTTTAAATTAAAAATGAAGTTTTAAATCAATCTAAAGTATATATGAGTAAACTTGGTCTGACAGTTACCAATGCTTAATCAGTGAGGCACCTATCTCAGCGATCTGTCTATTTCGTTCATCCATAGTTGCCTGACTCCCCGTCGTGTAGATAACTACGATACGGGAGGGCTTACCATCTGGCCCCAGTGCTGCAATGATACCGCGAGACCCACGCTCACCGGCTCCAGATTTATCAGCAATAAACCAGCCAGCCGGAAGGGCCGAGCGCAGAAGTGGTCCTGCAACTTTATCCGCCTCCATCCAGTCTATTAATTGTTGCCGGGAAGCTAGAGTAAGTAGTTCGCCAGTTAATAGTTTGCGCAACGTTGTTGCCATTGCTGCAGGCATCGTGGTGTCACGCTCGTCGTTTGGTATGGCTTCATTCAGCTCCGGTTCCCAACGATCAAGGCGAGTTACATGATCCCCCATGTTGTGCAAAAAAGCGGTTAGCTCCTTCGGTCCTCCGATCGTTGTCAGAAGTAAGTTGGCCGCAGTGTTATCACTCATGGTTATGGCAGCACTGCATAATTCTCTTACTGTCATGCCATCCGTAAGATGCTTTTCTGTGACTGGTGAGTACTCAACCAAGTCATTCTGAGAATAGTGTATGCGGCGACCGAGTTGCTCTTGCCCGGCGTCAACACGGGATAATACCGCACCACATAGCAGAACTTTAAAAGTGCTCATCATTGGAAAACGTTCTTCGGGGCGAAAACTCTCAAGGATCTTACCGCTGTTGAGATCCAGTTCGATGTAACCCACTCGTGCACCCAACTGATCTTCAGCATCTTTTACTTTCACCAGCGTTTCTGGGTGAGCAAAAACAGGAAGGCAAAATGCCGCAAAAAAGGGAATAAGGGCGACACGGAAATGTTGAATACTCATACTCTTCCTTTTTCAATATTATTGAAGCATTTATCAGGGTTATTGTCTCATGAGCGGATACATATTTGAATGTATTTAGAAAAATAAACAAATAGGGGTTCCGCGCACATTTCCCCGAAAAGTGCCACCTGACGTCTAAGAAACCATTATTATCATGACATTAACCTATAGTATCACGAGGCCCTTTCGTCTTCAAGAATTTTATAAACCGTGGAGCGGGCAATACTGAGCTGATGAGCAATTTCCGTTGCACCAGTGCCCTTCTGATGAAGCGTCAGCACGACGTTCCTGTCCACGGTACGCCTGCGGCCAAATTTGATTCCTTTCAGCTTTGCTTCCTGTCGGCCCTCATTCGTGCGCTCTAGGATCCTCCGGCGTTCAGCCTGTGCCACAGCCGACAGGATGGTGACCACCATTTGCCCCATATCACCGTCGGTACTGATCCCGTCATCAATGAACCGGACTGCCACGCCCTGAGCGTCAAATTCCTTTATCAGTTGGATCATATCGGCAGTGTCGCGGCCAAGACGGTCGAGCTTCTTAACCAGAATGACATCATCTTCCTCCACCTTCATCCTCAGCAAATCCAGCCCTTCCCGATCTGTTGAACTGCCGGATGCCTTATCGGTAAATATACGGTTTGCTTTCACACCTGCGTCTTTGAGTGCTCTGACCTGAAGATCAAGAGACTGCTGACTGGTTGAGACCCGAGCGTAACCAAAAAGTCGCATAAAAATGTACCTTAAATCGAATATCGGACAACTCATGTCTATTATTACAAATTTACGATTTAATAGACATATTAATGTAACAGTTTTACGATGTCCGATAATTTATAACATTTCGTACGGTTGCAAAAATGTTACTAAATGCCCGTCAGGCAGGGAGGCCGATATGCCCGTTGACTTTCTGACCACTGAGCAGACTGAAAGCTATGGCAGATTCACCGGTGAACCGGATGAGCTTCAGCTGGCACGATATTTTCACCTTGATGAAGCAGACAAGGAATTTATCGGAAAAAGCAGAGGTGATCACAACCGTCTGGGCATTGCCCTGCAAATTGGATGTGTCCGTTTTCTGGGCACCTTCCTCACCGATATGAATCATATTCCTTCCGGCGTCCGGCATTTTACCGCCAGACAGCTCGGGATTCGTGATATCACCGTTCTTGCAGAATACGGTCAGAGGGAAAATACCCGCCGTGAGCATGCAGCGCTGATACGTCAGCACTATCAGTATCGTGAATTTGCCTGGCCCTGGACATTTCGCCTTACCCGTCTTTTATATACCCGGAGCTGGATAAGCAACGAACGTCCTGGCCTGCTTTTCGATCTGGCGACAGGGTGGCTTATGCAACATCGTATTATTCTCCCCGGAGCCACTACGCTGACCCGGTTGATTTCAGAGGTAAGGGAAAAGGCGACGTTGCGCCTGTGGAACAAACTGGCACTGATACCGTCAGCCGAACAGCGTTCACAGCTGGAGATGCTGCTGGGGCCAACTGATTGCAGCCGCCTGTCTTTACTGGAATCACTGAAAAAGGGCCCTGTGACCATCAGTGGTCCGGCGTTTAATGAAGCAATTGAACGCTGGAAAACTCTGAACGATTTTGGCCTGCATGCTGAAAACCTGAGTACACTCCCGGCTGTGCGCCTGAAAAATCTCGCACGTTATGCTGGTATGACTTCGGTGTTCAATATTGCCAGGATGTCACCGCAGAAAAGGATGGCGGTTCTGGTTGCCTTTGTCCTTGCATGGGAAACGCTGGCGCTGGATGATGCATTGGACGTTCTGGACGCCATGCTGGCCGTTATCATCCGTGACGCCAGAAAGATTGGGCAGAAAAAACGGCTCCGCTCGCTGAAGGATCTGGATAAATCTGCATTGGCGCTCGCCAGCGCATGTTCGTACCTGCTGAAAGAAGAAACACCGGACGAATCGATTCGTGCTGAGGTGTTCAGCTACATCCCAAGGCAAAAGCTGGCTGAAATCATCACGCTTGTCCGTGAAATTGCCCGGCCCTCAGACGATAATTTTCATGAAGAAATGGTGGAGCAGTACGGGCGCGTTCGTCGTTTCCTGCCCCATCTGCTGAATACCGTTAAATTTTCATCCGCACCTGCCGGGGTTACCACTCTGAATGCCTGTGACTACCTCAGCCGGGAGTTCAGCTCACGGCGGCAGTTTTTTGACGACGCACCAACGGAAATTATCAGTCGGTCATGGAAACGGCTGGTGATTAACAAGGAAAAACATATCACCCGCAGGGGATACACGCTCTGCTTTCTCAGTAAACTGCAGGATAGTCTGAGGCGGAGGGATGTCTACGTTACCGGCAGTAACCGGTGGGGAGATCCTCGTGCAAGATTACTACAGGGTGCTGACTGGCAGGCAAACCGGATTAAGGTTTATCGTTCTTTGGGGCACCCGACAGACCCGCAGGAAGCAATAAAATCTCTGGGTCATCAGCTTGATAGTCGTTACAGACAGGTTGCTGCACGTCTTTGCGAAAATGAGGCTGTCGAACTCGATGTTTCTGGCCCGAAGCCCCGGTTGACAATTTCTCCCCTCGCCAGTCTTGATGAGCCGGACAGTCTGAAACGACTGAGCAAAATGATCAGTGATCTACTCCCTCCGGTGGATTTAACGGAGTTGCTGCTCGAAATTAACGCCCATACCGGATTTGCTGATGAGTTTTTCCATGCTAGTGAAGCCAGTGCCAGAGTTGATGATCTGCCCGTCAGCATCAGCGCCGTGCTGATGGCTGAAGCCTGCAATATCGGTCTGGAACCACTGATCAGATCAAATGTTCCTGCACTGACCCGACACCGGCTGAACTGGACAAAAGCGAACTATCTGCGGGCTGAAACTATCACCAGCGCTAATGCCAGACTGGTTGATTTTCAGGCAACGCTGCCACTGGCACAGATATGGGGTGGAGGAGAAGTGGCATCTGCAGATGGAATGCGCTTTGTTACGCCAGTCAGAACAATCAATGCCGGACCGAACCGCAAATACTTTGGTAATAACAGAGGGATCACCTGGTACAACTTTGTGTCCGATCAGTATTCCGGCTTTCATGGCATCGTTATACCGGGGACGCTGAGGGACTCTATCTTTGTGCTGGAAGGTCTTCTGGAACAGGAGACCGGGCTGAATCCAACCGAAATTATGACCGATACAGCAGGTGCCAGCGAACTTGTCTTTGGCCTTTTCTGGCTGCTGGGATACCAGTTTTCTCCACGCCTGGCTGATGCCGGTGCTTCGGTTTTCTGGCGAATGGACCATGATGCCGACTATGGCGTGCTGAATGATATTGCCAGAGGGCAATCAGATCCCCGAAAAATAGTCCTTCAGTGGGACGAAATGATCCGGACCGCTGGCTCCCTGAAGCTGGGCAAAGTACAGGCTTCAGTGCTGGTCCGTTCATTGCTGAAAAGTGAACGTCCTTCCGGACTGACTCAGGCAATCATTGAAGTGGGGCGCATCAACAAAACGCTGTATCTGCTTAATTATATTGATGATGAAGATTACCGCCGGCGCATTCTGACCCAGCTTAATCGGGGAGAAAGTCGCCATGCCGTTGCCAGAGCCATCTGTCACGGTCAAAAAGGTGAGATAAGAAAACGATATACCGACGGTCAGGAAGATCAACTGGGCGCACTGGGGCTGGTCACTAACGCCGTCGTGTTATGGAACACTATTTATATGCAGGCAGCCCTGGATCATCTCCGGGCGCAGGGTGAAACACTGAATGATGAAGATATCGCACGCCTCTCCCCGCTTTGCCACGGACATATCAATATGCTCGGCCATTATTCCTTCACGCTGGCAGAACTGGTGACCAAAGGACATCTGAGACCATTAAAAGAGGCGTCAGAGGCAGAAAACGTTGCTTAACGTGAGTTTTCGTTCCACTGAGCGTCAGACCCCTTTTATTGCTTTTATCAATATGGTTAAAGGAAAGTAATCCAACTGGTATGTTATTATTTAAAATAACATAGGTTTTAGTTTCATCTCGTTGATGTTTATTAAAACAATCTGCTAAAAAGTTAGCCGTATCTGACTCGCATTTGTTTGGCCATGCCATAAATTGACTGAACAAAATACGATTTGAACCAATAATGTGATATTAGCATAATAAGCCGTTGCGGTTTTTAGATAAATATCTTCAGTGACATAAATTCCATTTTGTTGGTTATCATTCATTTTTTATTCCTTTAAAAAACAACTATACAATGACTATTTCTATAAAATTGCCAGACTGATTAGTCTGGCAAATTAGATGGATTTTAATCTATACAATATTATCTATTAATCATTATGGGTATCGCTTTTCGGTTTAGCTACATAGTTATACACAACTAATAAAGCAAAGATACCAACAATAATCATCATGATAACATCTTTATTAAACCATTTTGCCATATTACCAAGTAAAATGCCTACACCACAAAAATCGACATCAGAAAACGTTGTATTGGCAAAACCAAGTGATCCTAACACAGGTAATAATACCACAGGTAAGAATGTCACTAATAAACCATTAGCAAATGCGCCAAGCATTGCGCCTCGACGTCCACCCATTGCATTACCAAATACGCCAGCAGTTGCACCACAGAAGAAATGTGGAACCACGCCCGGTAAAATGAGCACAGCGTTAAGTTGACCTAGAACAAATAATCCGACTAATCCACCTAAAAAGCTGAATAAAAAGCCAATTAATACGGCATTAGGGGCATAAGGGAAGACGACAGGACAATCTAAAGCTGGTTTTGCATTTGGGACTAACTTTTCAGAAAACCCTGTAAATGCCGGGACAATTTCAGCAAGTATTAAGCGCACACCTTGCAATATAATAAAGACGCCTGCGGCAAACGTAATTGCCTCAATAATGGCATAAACTAAATAATTATCACCACTACTAAGATTGCTTTCAACATAATTAGAACCGGCAAATACAGCTAAAATAAGGTAGATAATCATCATGGTTAACGAGATTGAAATTGAACTGTCACGTAAGAAGCTTAAGTTTTTTGGCAAATTCATCTCTTCGGTTGAACGAGATCCTTTACCAACTGCCATTCCAAGCCAACCAGCTAAGACATAACCTAGCGTACCAAAGTGACCAAATGCGACATCGTCATTACCAGTAATTTTGCGCATTTGTGGTTGAGCTAAAGCGGGAAAAAACGCCATAATAAGCCCTAAAACTAATGCACCTGTAAAGACCAATTGCCAATCTTTAAACCCTGAGACAGTTAAAATAATACTAATCATACAAGCCATATAAAAAGTATGATGGCCAGTTAGAAAGATGTATTTTAAACGAGTAAATCGGGCAACGATAATATTTGCAATCATGCCAAACGCCATAATTAAAGCAGTTGCTGTGCCATACTCATTTAATGCCATTGAAACAATAGCTTCATTGTTGGGAACAATTCCTTGTAGTTTAAATGCTTGTTCAAACATTAAGCCTAAAGGGGTAATGGCACTGATAAGCACTGTTGCACCACCGCCTAATACCAAAAAGCCTAAAATAGTTTTAATGGTTCCTTTAACCGTATCGGCAAACGATTTACGTTGAGCCAATAATCCTACCATTGCGATTAAACCAACAAGTACCGCTGGAACTTTTAGGATATCAACAATAAATTTTACTATTTCCTGAATCATAGTAACACCTCAAAGTTTGCTTAGTTTTTGGCAAAATGTTCAACGAGTTTCTTTTCCAAATCGTTGATATCAATAATATTATTTAATACTACTAATTTTTCAGTTGGAATTCCTGAGCTGGTAGCGAGATCTTTTGTCATCACGAACAAATCAGCTTGATCGGGTGTTGCTGACGCTAGATCAGCGTGAGTGACTTCTGCATCAATGTTTAGTTTTTTGAGTACTTTTTTGATATTCATTTCTACCATAAAACTACTACCAAGGCCTGAGCCACAAACTGCCATAATTTTCATATTGTTTATCCTTTTATTTGTTTAATTTGATTAATAACGATTAATTACAGACAAAATTTCATCGCTGCTTTTTGCATTGAAGATTGTCTGAATATCTTTTGTTTCGGCGAATAATGTTGCTAATTGAGTTAATAACTCGATATGACTAGTACTGTCATTAGCGGCTAATAAAGTGATTAAATAAACTGGATCATTTTCTGCTGAATTGAAATTAACGCCTTTTTTTACAAGCAACATAGATAAATCTAGCTTATTTACCCCTTGTTCTGGACGAGCATGTGGCATTGCAATACCTGGAGCTAATACATAGTAAGGGCCAATTGATTCATGTAGTTGAAAAATAGCATCAATATAGTTAGAAGAAATTGAATGGTTATTTAATAAAGGTTCTGCACAAATTTTTATTGCCTCTTTCCAATCTTGTACAGAATCAATAGTTTTGACGGTTTGATAATTTAGCCATTGATTTAACATTTTACCTCCGAAATAGATCTCTATATGTTTCTATTGAAAATTAACATATTGTCTAACTATAAAAATTTAAAAAAGATAAAAATGTGATAGCGCTATCATTTTTGGTGCGTTTTTTTTCGATTATGTGATTTAGGTAGCATTTTTGATATATTGCTAAAAGCTAATTGTTTTAACGTAATGATATTATATTAATAAGTGCATTTTATCTAACAAACTTTTCATATTACCTAAATGATATAATATATAAATAGTATGAATTAGATTTGTTCTTTTGAGATTAAGTATGCAGGATGTAAAAAAACGTAAGGGTACAGGCCAAACAACCTTGTTTGATGTGGCTAAATACGCAGGTGTTGGAGCCATGACAGTTTCGCGTGCTTTAAGAACTCCAGATAAGGTATCAGATAAACTTCGCCAAAAAATTCAATTAGCCGTCGATACATTAGGTTATAAACCAAATATTTCTGCCAGTTTGTTAGCTTCAGCTTCTGCCAATAAAGTTATTGCTGTTATAACTACAAAAATTTTCGAACATTCTATACAAATATCATTAAATTCGTTACAAACATATTTAGCTAAACAAGGTTATACAATCCTTATATTTGAATCTAATCTTTATTATAAGCGAGAATCTCAACTGCTAAATATTCTTTATAGTCATAATCTTGAAGCTATATTGCTTTTCTATTTTGAAGATGATGATTTCTTAAAACTTCTTACTAATAATAAAACAATTCCTATTTTTAATGTAGGTAAACATTATGATGAATGCTCAAACATTAAAATCGGATTAGATGATAGTCTAGCAATGTCAATGTTAACTGAACATGTAATTGACAAAGGATACAAAAATATAGGATTACTTTGTGCTAATCATCAATATCATATATTCCAACAAAGGTTACATGGCTGGCATAAAGTTATGTTAAGTAAACATTTACCCACACACAGAATTATTAATGCAGCCAAACCAGCCAATTTTACGACAGGAAGTGAGTTACTATCAGACATTCTATTGAATTGGCCAGAAATAGATGCATTAATCTGTACAACAGATGAATTAGCTTGTGGGGTTCTTTATGAATGCCAGCGGAGGCATATTCGTGTTCCATACCAGTTAGCTGTTTGTGGGTTTGGAGATAGCGAATTTAGTAAGGTGAGTTTTCCAACATTGACAACAGTTTCTTTGCCTTCAAATAATAAAGGGGAATATATTGCTCGTTTATTGCTGAATAACTTAATAAATAAAGAAGATGATTTAACCTCAGACATGCCATCATTAGAACCAATAATATGTTCAAGAGCGAGTTTATAGCTTTAAAAATTTAGGATAATAAGAAGGATTGTTGTAGTTAACTTGAAGTTAAATTTAAATAAGTTAGTTTTAAAAAAGCCTATTCGAGAACGGGCTTTTTTATGAAATTGGTTGGCGAGAGAGAATTCCTTGCATTTCATACTAACTCTTCTGGTTGTTGCTAAAGCAACGTTGTCTCGCTGCGCTCGGCTCTAACCTCCGTCGGTTCTCATCCTCTAGACTGAAGTGAATAATAAAAAAGCCTACTCAATGAGCAGGCTTTTTTATTTAAATTGGTCGGCGAGAGAGGATTCGAACCTCCGACCCACTGGTCCCAAACCAGTTGCGCTACCAAGCTGCGCTACTCGCCGTTAGGATGCGCATAATACTGCGCTAACCTCGATGTGTCAATAGTTACCCCTAAAAATTATAATGATAATTTTTATTTTGTGAAAGGAGCGGGGGTTTTTCCAATTCTTTGGTAAAACTCGACGACAAATGCTTCGTAACGTTGATTAGCAACCGCTTCACGAATTTCAGCCATTAAGCGTTGATAATAACGTAAATTATGGATGGTATTGAGTCTTGCCCCTAATATTTCTCCACATTTATCTAAATGATGAAGATACGATTTCGTGTAATTTTTACAGGTGTAACAATCACACTCAGGATCGAGTGGGGTCGTGTCATCTTTATATTTGGCATTACGTATTTTAATGACTCCATTAGTAACAAACAGATGCCCGTTACGTGCGTTACGAGTTGGCATCACGCAATCAAACATATCAATACCACGACGAACACCTTCAACTAAATCCTCAGGTTTACCTACACCCATTAGATAACGTGGTTTATCAGCTGGTAATTGTGGGCAAGTTCCTTCTAAGATACGATGCATATCGGCTTTCGGTTCACCCACCGCTAATCCACCAACGGCATAGCCGTCAAAACCAATTTCGGTTAATCCTTTAATCGAGATATCACGTAATTCTTGATGTATACCGCCTTGTACTATACCAAATAAGGCATTTTTATTGCCTAATTCGTCAAAACGTTGGCGACTACGTTTTGCCCAACGTAGAGACATTTCCATTGATTTTTTGACATAGTCCCACTCGGCAGGAAACGGCGCACATTCATCAAAAATCATGACGATATCAGAACCAAGATCATATTGGATTTCCATTGAAATTTCAGGTGATAAAAAGATTGAATCACCATTGATAGGGTTACGGAAATAGACGCCTTCTTCTTTAATTTTTCGAATATCACCAAGACTAAAAACTTGGAATCCTCCAGAGTCGGTTAAAATCGGGCCTGGCCACTGCATAAAATCATGCAAATCACCGTGTTTACGCATAATTTCTTGTCCAGGTCTTAACCATAAATGGAAAGTATTACCCAATAAAATTTGTGCACCTGTAGCAGCGACTTCTTCAGGGGTCATACCTTTGACGGTACCATAAGTGCCAACTGGCATAAATGCGGGTGTTTCAACTGTATATTCAACACCGCGACGATCGAACTTCATTCGTCCACGACGAGCTAAGCCGTCAGTATTATCTAGTTCAAATTTCATTTTTTTTGTTAACCTCTTGCGACCAAATAAACAGTTTGGCGCTAATTATTGATATAATACGTTATCGTATTATTTTTGCGGTGCGTAGTTTATCGTGCTAAACCTAAATAGACAATATCTATAAGGATCTTTGAGCTTTTGAAATATATTATTTTCTTATTTGTAGTAATGTTTGTTGGATGTCAAAATCAAATACAGCCAACTATCATTTCATCTGAACGAATTAAAACATTATCTGACACAGATATATTAGCTATTAGCCAACAAGCTTGCATTGAAAATGATAAGAAGGCAATTATTGCACCTGATTATCATTTTCTTAGTAAGAGGTTATCTAATCTTACCAATAATTTACCTAGAAAAATAAATAATATTGAATTAAGTTACAAAGTTTATCTTGATAGTGAACCTAATGCTTGGTCTACAGCTAATGGCTGTATTCGAATAAATAGTGGATTGATGAAATTACTTGAAGATGATGAGTTACAAGCAGTGATTGCTCATGAACAGGCTCATATTGCACTAAAACACGGAATAAGTTTATTTAGACAAGCCCCTTATATTGAGATTACTGATAAATCAAATGAAATAGTGATTATGGTAAAAGAAGAAATTTCCCATCAATATGAGGTTGAAGCAGATAATTATGCTTTTGATTTATTAGTTAAGGAAAAAATAGATCCCAAAGGATTGGTTAATATGCTAACAAAGATGCCAATTCATGCTAAAAATCAACCAACATCCCATCCAACTAATATAAATCGTATTAATAACATCACTAACAAGTTAAAGCATTATTAGTATTTTTATATTTTGCCAATTAAATTTAGGTAAAATTTAATTGGCTATAACTTATTTAGTAATTAGCATGGCATCACCATAACTAAAAAAGTGATATTTTTCGTTTACTGCATGTTGATAAGCTCGCATGGTATTTTCATAGCCAGCAAATGCAGAAACTAACATTATTAAAGTGGATTCAGGTAAATGAAAATTAGTAAT
This sequence comes from Gilliamella sp. B3127, assembly GCF_026536935.1. Lineage (NCBI taxonomy): Bacteria > Pseudomonadati > Pseudomonadota > Gammaproteobacteria > Orbales > Orbaceae > Gilliamella > Gilliamella sp. B3127. Next base: position 17,193 of record NZ_JAFNNI010000007.1, on the reverse strand, counting down.
AAGTGCATCGATTACTTTAAAATCAAAACCTGGATAAATAAATATCTGAGTATCTTCAAAAAAAGGTGCAATTTTGCCAGATTGTTTTGCTGCACTTTCCAACGCTCTGACTGATGTTGTACCGACAGCAATGACCTTATTTCCTCGGGCTTTGCATTCTAAAACTGCTTTCACAACTGATTCTGGTACTTCTGCATATTCAGCGTGCATGATATGCGTTTCAATATTTTCAACTCTTACTGGTTGAAATGTACCTGCACCGACATGCAACGTTACAAATTCCATTTCGACACCTTTGTTTTTAAGCTTTTCTAATAAAGGCTCATCGAAATGAAGACCTGCTGTTGGCGCAGCAACTGCACCAGGCACTTTACTATAAACAGTTTGGTATACCTCACGATCTTGAGCCTCATCAGGTCTATCTATGTAAGGTGGTAAAGGGATGTGTCCAATTTCATTTAAAATTTTAAGTACATCATCAGGAAATTGTAATTCGAATAAAGTATCATGGCGAGCAAGCATGGTAACGCTAATATTATTTTCCTCACCTAAAATGAGTTCAGCACCTGCTTTAGGTGATTTAGATGCTTTTATATGTGCAAGAGCTCGATTATCTTCTAATAAACGTTCAATCAATATTTCAATTTTTCCACCAGATGCTTTTTTTCCATATATTCGAGCCGGAATCACTTTTGTGTTATTAAAAATAAGTAAATCCCCTTGATTGATGTAATCAGTGATATCAGTAAATACTTTATCTTCAATATGACCTGTACGGCTGTTAAGTGATAATAATCGGCATGAACTTCTTGTTTCTGATGGGTATTTTGCAATCAGTTCTTTTGGTAGTGTAAAATCAAAATCTGACAGTTGCATATTTGTGTTCCTCAAAAAATGAGGCACTAGTCTAAAGTGCTAATAATGACTAAGCAAGTAATTATTTGTTGATTATTATTAAATTTGCGTTAAAATTCAAAAAATCTAGCTTTAAGTTAGAAAAAAGTAAAATTTGTTAATATAAGGAAAAGAATATGAAAAAACATCAAAAAACTTTGCTTGTTGCACTACCTTTAGTTGCAGCTATGTCGTTAGCTGGTTGTAAAAACATGAGTACTAACGATTTAACTAGTCTTGGCATGAAAGGTTTGAAAGCGGCAACACTCAGTGATAATGATGTGAAAGCATTAAGCCAAAAATCATGTGCACAAATGGATGCTCAATCAAAAATTGCTCCAGCTAAAAGTGCTTACGCTAAACGTTTAAATAAAATTGCCAAAGCTCTTGGTAATAATATAAACGGTACACCAGTTAACTATAAAGTATATATTACTAAAGATGTTAATGCATGGGCAATGGCTAACGGCTGTGTACGTGTTTACAGCGGTCTAATGGATATGATGAATGACAACGAAATCGAAGGTGTTTTAGGTCATGAATTAGGCCACGTAGCTTTAGGTCACAGTAAAAAAGCAATTCAAGTTGCTTATGCTACAGAAATTGCTCGTGATGCAGCAGCAGCATCAGGTAATGCAGCAGTTGCTAAATTATCTAAATCAAGTATTGGTAAATTAGCAGAAAAAGTGATCAATGCTCAATTCTCACAAGCTCAAGAACAAGATGCGGATAACTTCTCATTTGATTATTTAATCAAAAGAAAAATTAATCCAGCTGGTCTTGCAACAGCATTTGATAAATTAGGTGGCGGTGAATCATCAATTTTAAGTAGCCATCCATCTTCATCTAAACGTGCACAAAATATCCGTAATAAATTAGCTGAATTAAAAAGATAATTAATTCCCATTACTGGTTAAATAAAAAGCGCCAATTTTGGCGCTTTTTTTATTTGTATCTAATTATTGCTTATAACTAGATAGAAAGTTACCAAAGCGGTTAATGGCATCTTCAAGATCACCGGTATGTGGCAGTGCAACAATTCTTACATGATCGGGTTTGTGCCAATTAAAGCCACTGCCTTGCACTAACAATACTTTTTCTTGTAATAAAAAGTCTAATACTAACTTTTGGTCATTGTGAATATTAAACTTTTGTTGATCCAGCTTTGGAAACAGGTATAAAGCGCCTTGTGGTCTGGTGCATGAAACGCCCGGAATCTCATTTAACAACCGCCAAGCTAACATACATTGATCATATAAACGGCCACCGGGCACAATAAATTCATTTATGCTTTGATATCCGCCTAATGCACCTTGAATAGCATGTTGTAATGGCACATTAGCGCATAAACGCATCGAGGCGAGCATATTTAACCCTTCAATATAGCCTTTTACATGCTGTTTAGGCCCACAAAGCGCCATCCAACCTTGTCTAAAGCCAGCGACACGATAAGTTTTTGATAAGCCGCTCATGGTAACAACAAATAAGTCTGGAGCAAGGGCGGCAATCGAATGATGCACGGCATCATCGTATAAAATCTTATCGTAAATCTCGTCTGCAAAAATAAGCAAATTATGTTGGCGAGCAATTTCGGCAATCTCAAGTAACACTTCTTTGCTATAAACTGCACCGGTTGGATTATTAGGATTAATGATCACAATCCCTTTGGTTTTGGGGGTGATTTTTCGTTTTATATCCTGTAAATCCGGTGACCAGTTGGCCTCTTCGTCACATACATAGTGAACGGCATTGCCACCGGATAAACTAATTGCCGCTGTCCATAATGGGTAATCAGGCATAGGCACTAAAACTTCATCTCCGCTATTAAGCAGTGCTTGCATCGATTGCACAATCAGTTCAGAAACACCATTGCCGATATAGATATCTTCAATATCTAAATTGGTAATTCCTCTGGCTTGATAGTGTTGCATAATGGCTTTACGAGCTGAGTAAAGCCCCTTTGAATCGCAATATCCTTGCGCAGAAGGTAAATTACGAATGACATCAACCAATAATTCATCCGGGGCGGCAAAACCAAAAGGGGCGGGATTTCCAATGTTGAGTTTAAGGATAGTTTGACCTTCTTCTTCAAGTCGTTTTGCATGTTCTAAGATAGGTCCACGAATGTCGTAACAGACATGATCCAATTTATTGGATTTTTGGAAATTTATCATAACTTCGCCCTTTCAGTTTATTCTAATGATATTTTTATTTTTGTTGAAAAAAACAATCTACTCCTATTTCGATAATTTTTGAAGATGTTATTATAATCAACTCAATAAATATCTTTTAATTGTGTGAATTTTGTGCGGAGTATGTGATGAAAACGATTTTAACTGTCATTGGAAAAGACCAAACCGGAATAATTGCGGGAATTAGTCAAAAGCTGTTTGAATTAGATATTAATATCTTAGATGTGAGCCAAACGATTATGGATGAATATTTTACCATGATTATGTTGCTTGATTTATCCAAAATACAAGTCTCGTTCGATGAAGTTAAAACTTCGCTAACGCAAACAGGCGACAGACTCAAGGTAAAAGTAAATATTCAGCGAGAAGAGATTTTCGATGCTATGCATCGTTTGTAATTTCAATTCTAATTCTACATTTCTTACTTAAGGATAGGACTAATGGAAACAAAACAGATCCTCGAAACAATTAAAATGATTGAGGAAGAAAAACTTGATATCCGCACAATAACCATGGGTATTTCTCTCCTTGATTGTATCGATAGTAATGGTGAGAAAGCTCGCCAAAAAATTTATGACAAAATAACCACGTTAGCTAAAGATCTTGTCAAAGTTGGGGATCAAATCACTTCTGAATTTGGCATCCCTATTATCAATAAACGTATTTCCGTCACACCGATATCTTTAATTGCCGGCGCCAGTGATGATAAAGATTATGTTGCCTTTGCTAAAACCCTTGATAGTGCAGCTAAAGCCGTTGGTGTTAATTTTATTGGTGGGTTTTCTGCTTTAGTACAAAAGGGCTATCACAAAGGTGATGAGATTTTAATTAAATCCATACCGCAAGCGCTGGCTGAAACTGAGCGAGTGTGTGCATCGGTCAATGTTGGCTCAACTCAAACCGGTATCAATATGGATGCGGTTAAGCAAATGGGGCAAATTATCAAACAAGCGGCAGAGTTAACCGCTGATAATAACAGCATGGCATGTGCTAAATTAGTTGTATTTGCCAATGCAGTTGAAGACAACCCTTTTATGGCCGGCGCATTTCATGGTGTTGGTGAAGCCGATTGTGTGATTAATGTCGGCGTGAGTGGACCTGGCGTTGTTAAACGTGCGCTTGAGAAAGTAAAAGGTCAACCTTTTGATGTGGTTGCCGAAACGATTAAAAAAACTGCATTTAAAATTACCCGTATGGGGCAATTAGTTGGAAAAGAAGCATCAGAGCGCTTAGGTGTGAAATTTGGTATCGTAGATTTATCGCTCGCACCGACGCCGGCAATTGGTGATTCGGTTGCGCATATTTTAGAAGAAATGGGACTGGAAGTGGTCGGCACACATGGCACAACGGCAGCTTTGGCAATGTTAAATGATGCCGTTAAAAAAGGCGGCGTAATGGCGTGTGGTCATGTCGGTGGTTTAAGTGGCGCCTTTATACCCGTTTCCGAAGATGCTGGCATGATTGATGCGGTTAATTGCGGGGCACTTAATCTGGAAAAACTCGAAGCCATGACCTGTGTATGTTCAGTTGGTCTTGATATGATAGCCATACCGGGTGATACCTCCGCTGAAACGATTTCTGCTATTATTGCTGATGAAGCGGCAATCGGTGTCATTAACCACAAAACCACTGCTGTGCGGATTATTCCGGCTGTGGGATTAAAGGTGGGTGATAATATTGAGTTTGGTGGATTACTCGGTCATGCTCCTGTGATGCCGGTGAGTAAATTCTGTTCATTTGATTTCATTCATCGTGGTGGACGAATCCCGGCACCAATTCACTCTTTCAAAAATTAAATAACCTTCAATACTTATTGTGATTCTGTCTATTAAATTGCTAATAGCAGAATCACAATTGCCTAACTATCTAACTTGGTATAACTATTCTCAGATATTTCCCGCATTTTTCAAGCGATAACTTTTATCCCTATGATGTGCAATTTTATGGATATTTTTTGGTATCAAATCCAATAGTCTGCGCTGTTTTAATTTCCTAAAATCAATGACATCAAATAATTACTGTATGAGTTAGTCATCAAAATCAGCCCGATTTAAAAATGACTAACGACATAATGATGGAGGATGAAATGGAAAATGAATCTAATAACCAGCTGTTTTGTAACGATCTGATTGTGTTAGATAGAGACTTCCAAAATTCAAATCAATTTTTTGATTTTACTTTTTCAATTCTACAACGTGGTGGTTATGTTAATCCAACATTCTTAGAAGCGATTAAACACCGAGAGTCTTTATTTCCGACCGCTTTACCGACCAAACCTTATGTGGTGGCAATGCCACATACCGATATCGAACATGTTATTAGACCATTCATTTTCTTTACTCGAGTGAAAGGAACAATCCCTTGGTGTGAAATGGCAAATAATGATCATGTTTTAGATGCTAATTTTATCTTTCTATTGGGATTTAACCAAAAAGATGGACATATTGATTTATTACAAAAATTGATGTCCAGCTTGGTAAATTCATGTTTTTTAGAGGCACTATACCAGGCAAAAACAGAACATGAAGTTTTTAACTTATTGACGTCAAATATCCATTTATAAGGAGGCATTATGAAAAAGGTTATTGTTGCATGTGGGAGTGGAGTGGCCACATCACAAACGGTTGCAAGTAAAGTGACACGCTTATTAAAAGAGAGAAATCTTAATGATATTAAAGTGGAAGTTGTCGATCTTAAGTCGGTTGATTCTCACATTAAAAACAGTGCGGCATACATTGCCATTACCAAAATTGAGAAAACATATCCTATCCCGGTTATTAATGGCATTGCTTTTTTAACCGGAATAAATATGGATGCAGAACTGCAAAAAATTATCGATGCCTGCAAATAGGAGTGTAATTATGGACTTTCTTGGAACAGTTATAAATTATATTTTGAATTTAGGTGCACCGGTATTTGTGCCTATCATAATGCTCATTGCGGGCTTAATTGTCCATATGAAATTTCGAGACGGGGCATCGGCCGCTATTACGTTAGGTGTTGCGTTTGTTGGAATGAGTATGCTGATTGGTTTTATGGTCGGCGCAATAGGCGCTGCGGCACAAACCATGATGGAGCGAACCGGAATTGAACTCAGTATTGTTGACGGTGGTTGGACAACAATGGCAAATGTTTCGTGGGCTTGGCCATATGCTTTTTTAATGTTTCCACTGCAAGTAGGCGTCAATATCTTAATGTTGGTATTGAAAAAGACCGATACGTTTAATGCTGATTTATGGAATGTATGGGGTAAAATTTTTACTGCCTTTATTGTTGTTGCCGTAGCAACGCCACTTGTGGGCGGAATAATTGCGCTGATATTGGCTTTTGTTGTTGCAACGTTGCAAATTATTTTAGAACTCAATTCCGGTGATATTAATCAGCATCGAATCGAAAAGTTAACCGGTATTCCGGGTGTAACTTGTACGCACCGAATGCTATTTTTCAGTGCCATTTATTATCCTTTTGATCTTCTATTACGCAAAATCCCCGCTTTGAATAAGCCAATGGATGCAGCAACCTTGCGTTCTAAACTAGGGGTATTTGCTGAAAATCACGTAATCGGATTTTTATTAGGTGTCATTTTTGGGATTATTGCTGGTTATGATGTGGCGGCCATTTTAATGCTAGGAGTGCAAGCGGCGACCGCTTTAATGCTGTTCCCGATGATCTCAAAATTATTTATGCAGGCGCTATCCCCGATATCCGAAGCAATCAGCGATTATATGAATAAACGCTTTGCCGGTCGTAAACTGTTTGTGGGTCTTGATTGGCCGTTTATGGGGGGAGCAAGTGAAATCTGGTTTACTTTAATTGTCGCCATTCCTATCACCTTAATTTGGGCAGTAATTTTACCCGGCAATAAAATCTTACCATTTGCCGGCATTATTAATATCGCACTGGTTGTGCCAGCTTATATTTTAACCAAAGGCAATACATTAAGAATGGTGATTTTAGCTATCATCGGTGTGCCATTTTTTCTGTTTGTCGGAACGCAATTTGCGCCAATTATTACCGATTTAGGCTTAGCCACTAAGGCGATTGATATTCCAAACAACCAACTTATTTCTAACAGCTCTATTGATGCACCTGTCTTTACTTATGCATTTTCATTTATTTGGCAATGTTTACAAGGCTATTTTGTTCCATTGATATTGGCTATTTATTGGTGCACTGGCTATTTCTTTTATGCACGTGAGCTGAAAAAAGAGGCACAACAAGATAGTGTTGATCTGAAAATAGATGAGTAAAACTGGACTATTTGTAAACAGGTAATTAGTACAAACTGATGGTAATGCTCGTTATCATCAGATAACGAGCAAGAGGCTAATAATTATATGGTTGTTGATAAAAGAATTCATGCTGTTTTAAATGCATTAATTCAAAATCCAAGTGTCAGTGGCGTAGAGCTGCAAAATAAATTTGGGTTAACCCGTAAACAGCTTAGTTATACCTTAAAAAAGATTAATGATTTTCTTGAGTCATCAAATCTTGAATTAATTAAACGATTTAAAACCGGAAAATTTAGCATTCCTAAAGTCGTGATTGAAACCTTTAGAGACGAACCCGTCTCGCTTTCTATTGGTCGATATATCTATTCAGAAGATGAAAGAGTGCATCTACTGCTATTTTTTTTATTAACCAGAACTGAGCGCTTGTCATTAATTCATCTCTCCTCAGCGCTGACCGTTAGCCAAAATACGGTGATTAATGACATTAAAAAAGTGCAAACCCTGCTCGATCAATATCATATGCAGGTAACTTATGATCGTGAAAATGGTTATCGCATTGTTGGCACAGAAATTAATAAGCGCTATTTATTATTAAAGCTAATTCATCGCATCATTAATATGCCAATAGCCGATAAAATTTTTCGGCACAATAAGATTATTACTCAAGGCCGATTAGAACAAGTCGGACAAGTGTTTAGTGAAATTGAACGAAAATTAAAAATTGTTTTTACCGATGAACAACTGCAAGAATTAACCTATTTTATTGGTTTTATGCTACACCGAATTGAAACCAACAAAAAAATAGAGTTATTGCCGGAAAACTATACCGATGTAGCAAACAGTCGTGATTTTCAATTAATGAAAAAATTAATTGAACGCTTTGGCATTACCGATCTGAATGAGCAGATTTTTTTAACGGTATTGGTACAAAGTTCCAATATCCAAACATTATCAGACAAATATTTTCATCTCGATGCCGTGTTATTAGAGAGTGCAGTTGAAGTTATCGATAATTTTGAACAGATCAGCTGTATTACCTTTCAGGACAAAAGTGAATTAATTGAACGTATTTATCAACACTGGAAACCGGCCTATTATCGCATCCGTTACCATATCACCAACATCAACAGTGTTTACGATATTGTTTTGCAAGAGTTCGGTCATTTACATGAAATGGTACGTAAAGCCATAGCGCCGTTTGAAAAGATACTGCATTGTAATATGCCGGATGAGGAAGTGGCGTTTATTACCGTTTTATTAGGCGGCTGGTTAACACGAGAAGGGCTAATTAACCAAATTAAAACAAAGAAAATTGCCATAGTTGTTTGTGAAAATAGCGCCACAGTCTCTACTTACTTATATTTGACTTTACAGGTGTTGCTTCCGGAACTTCACTTTTCTGATGCCATGTCTAAACGAGAGTTTGAAAAGTATAAACACTATTATGACATTGTTTTTTCAACCTCACATTTATCCACCGATAAACTGCTCTTTGTTGTTAACCCTTCGTTGAATAATTTGCATAAAAATGCATTACGTAACCAAGTTATTGGCACATTACAAGGGATTGACCCAAGCATTATCCAAGTTGAAGAACTGATGTTAATTGTTGAAAAGTTCACCCATATAAAAGACAGAAAGGCGCTACAAAAAGAGCTTACCGCCTACCTGTATAATGATGAACTCAATGACAATCCGCTACGAATCAACCAACAAGAGATCCCTTCGCTGGCGGATTTAATGCAAAAAGAGCATATCTACCTTGCCCAAACAGCCGATATTTCATGGCAACAGGCACTGGAATTAGCGGCTAAACCACTATTAAACGGGCAATTTATTGAACGTTATTATCTGGAACGAATGATCAATAAAATCCAATTTGAACAGCCCTACATTATGCTGGTTGAAGGGTTAATTATTGCGCATGCCGGTATTGATGATGGTGTCAATCAAGTTGCCATGTCGCTACTTAGGTTACCCGACAAAATCGATATTGGTGGCTATATGCAAGCCGATTTAATTGTTGTGCTAGCGACCAACAATCCACAGAAACATCTTAAAGCATTGGCGCAATTAAATGAGCTATTAGAACTTCATGACGGTTCAACCCATTTACGCCAAGCCAAAAATAATCAAGAAATTTGGGAATTATTTGCCCGCTATCAATGAATATTTTGCCTAAAAAGGAGTGTTAAAATGTTAGAGATTCAAAAACAATATGTTGTCGATATGGCTAAGAAATCCAGTGAGTGGGGACTTTGTAAACATAAAGCAGGTAATTCAAGTGTCCGTGACAAACAGACCGGCTATGTGCTAGTTACCCCAACAACCATTGATAAACAACTATTAACCGCACGTGATATTGTAGTTATGGATCTAGATGCTAATGTGATTGAAGCGCAATCCGGATTAAGACCGACTAGTGAATGTTTGATGCATTTGGAAATTTATAAGGCTCGTCCGGATGTGTTTGCCGTTTCGCACACCCACTCAATTTTTGCAACGGCATTTGCGGTATTAGCAAAGCCCATTCCGGCAGTTGTTTATGAGTGTGCTATTTTGAATTTAAAAGACGGCGTGATTCCGGTTGCGCCATATGGTCGCCCTGGTACGCCGGAACTGTCAACTAGTGTTATTGAGCCAATTAAGCGAGCCGATGCCATTTTAATGGAAAAACATGGCGCCATTGCGGTGGATAAAGATCCTTATGAAGCGGTATTAAAAGCGGCCTACATTGAAGAAATGGCAGAGATTTATTATCACGCATTGTTGATTAATGGTGGTAAAGATCCGGGTGGATTCCCGCCGCAAGAGTTACAAAGTTGGGCATATCCTTCCCAAATAAAATTTAAACAATAGGGTAGGTGGATAATGAAAGAGAGGAAAAGTCACGCTTAAATGACAGAAACAAACAAGTTAATAAATCCGCCAACACTGTTAGCGGATTTATTTTTTTAAGACATCTGAATATATTCATTCATATATTTTAAAATATAAGCCATTGAAACAGCGCCCGGATCCATATGACCAATAGCACGTTCACCTAAGTTTTTAGCTCGACCAAATACCGCTATCATCTGTTTGGTTTGCTCTGCGCCTTCCATTGCTGATTGGGCAATTTTAGGTAACGCCTCTTTCAAGGGTAATTGGCATAATTCATTTGCGCTGGTTGCCGCAGCTGCTAAAGCATCAACCATGGTCTTATCACCCGGTTTAGCATTGCCTCGTTGATAGACAGCTTGCCAACCTTGATTAAGTAGTGTTGCTAATGTGCTGGTATTAAATTCTGCCTCACCAATAATACTTTTACCACCAGCTCTAAATAAAGTGCCAAATATTGCACCGGAAGCCCCGCCCATACTGGTCATTAATTTTGTACCAACTTGATTGAAAAAATCACCAATATCATTTGGCTTAAACTGATTGTCTTGTAACAGTACTATTAATGTCGCAAATCCTCGCTTCATACCAATACCATGATCGCCGTCGCCAACAATTTGATCTAAAGCGGTTAATGTTGGCTCACTTTCCACCATTTTTTCGGCGACAAATAACATCATTTTACGTAGTTGTGACAAGTTCATTCTATTTTCTCCATCCTAAGGTTTGGCAAGGTAGGTCATAAAGGTGTTGTAACTGCTGATCTAATTTCATTAAGGTGATCGAAAAGCCGGACATTTCCAATGAGGTACAAAAATGGCCAATGGCAATATCATGGCTGATTATGCCTCGTGAATCGAGTTCAATACCGACTTTTCGGGCAATGATTAAAAGTTCGGTATTACTCATCGCACCTAAATTATTAATCAGTACGCATACCCGATCGGCACGCACAAAAGGTAGATCGTCACACAATCTATCTATCATCTCTTTAACTACATCGTCGGTGGAGGTCATTGTTTGACGGCGTAAACCGGCTTCACCATGAATACCGATACCAATTTCAATTTCGTTATCTGCCAGTTCAAAGTTAAAGTTATTCGACTGAGGCAATGCGCAACCATTGAGCGCTACACCGATAGTACGTACGTTATTATTGGCTTTTGCTACGACTTGATAAAGCTGGTCAAGATCATATTTTTCCAATTGCGCCGCAGCGCCGGCTATTTTATAAAGAAACATAATACCGGCAACGCCCCGTCGATCTGAGATTTTAGAAAGTGGAGCAGAAGCAATATCATCGGTTGCGCGAATGGTTTTGGTGGTAATATTTTCTTCGGCTAAAATTTCGGCAGCAATATCAAAATTCATCCCGTCCCCGGAATAGTTACCATATAAAAATAGTGCGCCATGACCTTGATGTGTGGCTTTGGTCAATTCAATTATTTGATCAGGCGAGGGCGAGGTAAACACTTCGCCAAGTGCACAGCCGTCAATGCTACCTTCACCGATAAAGCCGGCAAAAGTTGGCTCGTGACCGCTACCGCCGCCGGAAATAACCACAACTTGATCATCTGTGATGTGATTGCCATAAACTGCAAAGTAGTTTGGAATTGCAGTGAGTTTGCCATTATATCCATATACTAAGCCTTGCATCACTTCTTGCCTGACATTGTTAGGATCGTTGAGTAATTTTTTAGGTTTGCGCATTTGCTTTTCCTCTTTATTAAGCATAATTAACCAGCTATATTTTAGGAAAAACAAATAATTGAAACGAATACAATTAATGACAAATAATATCCCACTGGTTGCGCATCATCGGGATGTACATTTAAAGTGCCTTGCAAAGCATATATTGCAACTTGAGTCCTTGAAAACGAATATATTGACATTATTTATATATAAATTAGTTAGCAAAGCAAATTATCTTTATTATTGGTAAACAAGTTTTTGGAGTGTTGGGTGTTTGACGATAAGCACCTTCGATAATCAATTATGAAATCAGAATCCTACTTTCAACGTTTTAGCGGTATTGCAAGGCTCTATGGTGAAGCAGCATTAACGCAATTTTCACAAGCTCATATTTGTGTCATTGGTATTGGTGGTGTTGGGTCATGGGTGGCCGAATCCCTTGCGCGTAGTGGTATTGGGCAAATTACCTTAATTGATATGGATGATGTGTGTATCACCAATACTAATCGGCAAATTCATGCGTTAAATACCAATATTGGTAAAGCTAAAACTGCTGTTATGGCTGAACGAATTTTACAGATCAATCCTCAATGCATCGTCAATGTCATCGATGATTTTATCAGTCCGGATAATGTTGCAAACTATTTAGGGTCGAAACAAAACCCTCGCTTCAACTTTATTATTGATGCCATTGACAGCGTGCGTGATAAAGCTGCGCTTTTAGCGCACTGCAAGCGAAACAAATTAAAAGTTATCACCATTGGTGGCGCAGGCGGGCAAAAAGATCCGACCAAAATTAAAATTGCTGATTTAGCCAAAACCGTTCAAGACCCGTTAGCGGCTAAATTGCGTGAGCGCTTAAAAAATGATTATAAACTCAATAAAGATAGCAAAGGTAAGTATGCCATTGCGTGCGTCTTTTCGACTGAGCAGTTAACTTATCCAGCTCAAAATGGTCAGGTTTGTTCCACTAAAAGCCAAGCTGAAGGTAGTAAGAAAATGGATTGTCAGTCCGGATTTGGCGCTATTACTACCGTGACAGCGACTTTTGGTTTTGTGGCGGTGAGTTATGTATTAGATAAGTTAATTAATGTTTGATTTTTAATTTAATTTAGCTAAAGAAACAATTTTGCTTCCTTTAGCTAATTAATTATATTTTTTTAAAATCTTCAAATTTAATTCGCTTAAAGTAATAATAAATTTTGTTCTTTTAAAGAACATTCATTTTTTGTTAAATATCTTATTGTATTAAGTAAAAAACTGATTTACGATATTCCACAATTTCGTTTTGCTATTATAAATATGTTCAAGGAAGACGCCAAACGATCCAAGTTTATTTTTTAATTTTCAAGGAGAAATCTATGGCAGTAACCAATATGAATGAGTTAAATGAGTTAATGACTCGAGTGAAAAAAGCTCAAGAAACTTATTCTACTTATACTCAAGAGCAAGTTGATAAAATCTTCGTAGCAGCAGCAACAGCTGCAGCCGCAGCTCGAATCCCTCTTGCACAGCAAGCTGTTGCTGAATCAGGAATGGGAATTGTTGAAGATAAAGTTATCAAAAACCTATTTGCTGCTGAGTATATTCTTAATAAATATCGCAATGATAAGACTTGTGGTGTTGTTGCTGAAAATGAGCCATATGGCACTATCACTGTAGCTGAACCATTAGGGATTATTTGTGGTATCGTTCCAACTACAAACCCAACATCAACAGCGATTTTTAAATCACTAATTAGTTTAAAAACTCGTAATGCTATCGTATTTTCACCTCATCCTCGCGCTAAAAAATCTACCATTGAAGCTGCTCGAATTGTGCTAAATGCTGCAATTAAAGCTGGTGCTCCAAAAGATATTATTGGTTGGATTGATGAACCATCTATCGAATTATCTAATGCATTGATGCATCATGATAATGTGTCTGCTATCTTAGCTACTGGTGGTCCTGGTATGGTTAAAGCAGCTTACAGTTCTGGTAAACCAGCATTAGGTGTTGGAGCAGGTAATACTCCTGTAATAATTGATGAAACAGCTGACTTAAAACGTGCCGTTGCATCAGTGTTGATGTCTAAAACATTTGATAACGGTATGATTTGTGCTTCAGAACAAGCTATTGTTGTTGTTGATTCTGTCTATGACGAAGTTCGTAATTTATTAAAACAATATGGCGCTTATATTTTAAATGCTAAGGAAACCAAAGCAGTACAAGGTATTATCTTAAATGATAAAGGAGCCTTAAATGCTAATATCGTTGGTCAACCAGCAACTAAAATTGCTGAATTAGCTGGATTTAAAGCGCCTGCAGGTGCAAAAGTGCTTGTTGGTGAAGTGAGTAAAGTTGACTTATCGGAACCATTTGCTCATGAAAAACTTTCTCCAACTTTAGCTATGTTTAAAGCAAAAGATTTCAATGAAGCAGTAGATAAAGCTGAAAAATTAGTTGAAATGGGCGGTATGGGTCATACCTCTGTGCTTTATACTGACCAAGATAGCAATCGTGATCGTATTGCTTACTTTGGTAGTAAAATGAAAACATGTCGTATTTTAATTAATCAACCAGCTGCTCATGGTGGTATTGGTGATTTATATAACTTTGATTTAGCGCCATCTTTAACACTAGGATGTGGTTCTTGGGGGGGTAACTCGGTCTCAGAAAATGTCGGTCCGAAACACTTAATCAACAAGAAAACAATCGCTAAGAGAGCAGAAAACATGTTATGGCACAAATTACCAAGTTCTATCTATTTTAAACGTGGCTCACTTCCAGTTGCTTTAAATGAAGTAATTGAACAAGGTGCCAAACGCGTATTTTTAGTAACCGATAAATTCTTATTTAACAATGGTTACTCTAAACAAATTACCGATCAACTTGAAGAACGTGGCGTAATTTGTGAAACTTTCTTTGATGTTGAAGCAGACCCAACATTAAGTGTTGTTCGTAAAGGTACTGACTCAATGATAGCATTCCAACCGGATACTGTTATTGCTTTAGGTGGTGGTTCTCCAATGGATGCCGCAAAAATTATGTGGGTACTTTATGAACATCCAGAAACAAAATTTGATGAATTAGCATTGCGCTTTATGGATATCCGTAAACGTACTTGTCATTTCCCTAATATGGGTAAAAAAGCCAAATTAATTTGTGTGACAACTACTTCTGGTACTGGTTCTGAAGTTACACCGTTTGCGGTAGTAACAGATGATGCAACTGGCCAAAAATATCCATTAGCTGATTATGCAATTACACCAAATATGGCAATTGTTGATGCTAACTTAGTAATGAATATGCCTAAATCACTTTGTGCTGCAGGTGGTTATGATGCGGTAACTCATGCCTTAGAAGCTTATGTGTCAATTATGGCAAGCGAGTTCTCTGATGGACAAGCATTACAAGCATTGAGTATATTGAAAGCATATCTACCTACAAGCTATAAAGACGGGGCTAAAAACCCAGTTGCTCGTGAAAAAGTGCATAGTGCTGCAACGTTAGCTGGTGTTGCATTTGCTCAAGCATTTTTAGGTGTTTGTCACTCTATGGCGCATAAAATTGGTGCTGCATTCCATATCCCTCATGGTGTGGCAAATGCAATGCTGATTAGTAATGTTGTTCGCTTCAATGCAACAGATAAACCAACTAAACAAGGTACATTTAGC
This sequence comes from Gilliamella sp. B3127, assembly GCF_026536935.1. Taxonomy (NCBI): domain Bacteria; kingdom Pseudomonadati; phylum Pseudomonadota; class Gammaproteobacteria; order Orbales; family Orbaceae; genus Gilliamella; species Gilliamella sp. B3127. Next base: position 1,647 of record NZ_JAFNNI010000007.1, on the reverse strand, counting down.
CAATATGGTTATCCTCAAGCTGTTAGACGTTATGCTGAAATTGCTGACCACTTAGGCTTAACTGCTGCATCAGACAAAGACGAGAAGAAAGTTGAAAAATTAATTGGTTGGTTAGATCAATTAAGAAAAGATCTTGAAATTCCATTCTCTATTAAAGAGTTTGGTATTGATGAAAAAGCTTTCTTAGCTCAAGTTGACCAACTTGCAGTTGATGCATTTGATGATCAATGTACAGGTGCTAACCCTCGTTATCCTTTAATTGCAGAATTGAAACAAATTCTACTTGATACTTATTACGGTCGTGCATATCAAGATAAAGGTGATATCAGCGAAGATGTAGCAGTACATACAGCAGCTAAAGGTGTTGCTTCAACTAAGAAAAAAGCAACTACTAAAAAAGCGACAAAAAAGAAATAATTTAACACATTATTTTTGATTAAATAAAAACCTGAAATAGTCTATATTTCAGGTTTTTTTTATATTTTTGATTTTTTTTTAAGCAAACAATAAAAAAAATGTTTTTTTTGCTTGCAAGGTTAAATGTTCTAGTCCATAATGCGCAGCACTTAGGCCGGCTTAGCTCAGTAGGTAGAGCAACTGACTTGTAATCAGTAGGTCGCCAGTTCGATTCCGGCAGCCGGCACCATTTTCCTAAGTAAACAATTTATAATGATTCGGGGTGGGGTTCCCGAGCGGCCAAAGGGAGCAGACTGTAAATCTGCCGTGTCACACTTCGAAGGTTCGAATCCTTCCCCCACCACCATTATCTAACATTAGCAATTGCTAATTGAAGCATTTAGGTAGCCGAGTTTGAACATGCGGGCATCGTATAATGGCTATTACCTCAGCCTTCCAAGCTGATGATGCGGGTTCGATTCCCGCTGCCCGCTCCAATTGCTGATATAGCTCAGTTGGTAGAGCGCACCCTTGGTAAGGGTGAGGTCGGCAGTTCAAATCTGCCTATCAGCACCATTCTTGTTACTTTCCTAAACTTCTAAAAAAATTATATTTGATAGCTTTAAAGCTTGTCACTAGATGGCTTTATCTGTTATTATGCAAAGCTAATTTTAAATTAGTATTATGTTAAAACTAAATATGATACTTGGTTAATGTGGTGATTCACCACCGATTTGTATTACATTGAGGGACTATAAATGTCTAAAGAAAAATTTGAACGTACAAAACCCCACGTTAACGTTGGTACAATCGGCCACGTTGACCATGGTAAAACAACTTTAACAGCAGCTATTACTTCTGTACTTTCTAAAAAATACGGCGGTCAAGCTCGCGCATTCGATCAAATCGATAATGCACCAGAAGAAAAAGCACGTGGTATCACCATCAACACTTCACACGTTGAATACGATACACCAACTCGTCACTACGCACACGTAGACTGTCCGGGCCATGCTGACTATGTTAAAAACATGATCACTGGTGCGGCACAAATGGATGGTGCTATTTTAGTAGTAGCAGCAACTGATGGCCCTATGCCACAAACTCGTGAACACATCCTTTTAGGTCGTCAAGTAGGTGTTCCTTACATCATCGTATTCTTAAACAAATGCGATATGGTTGATGATGAAGAATTATTAGAATTAGTTGAAATGGAAGTACGTGAACTTCTATCTCAATACGATTTCCCAG
>NZ_JAFNNI010000006.1:0-131625 GCF_026536935.1 Gilliamella sp. B3127 | reverse complement strand
CCAACGTTAAGCTGTTGAGTCGTTTTAAGTGTAATTCGGGGCAGAATTGGTAAAGAGAGTCGTGTAAAATATCGAGTTCGCACATTTTGTTGTCTGATTATTGATTTTTGGCGAAACCATTTGATCATATGACAAGATGTGTATCTACCTTAACTTAATGATTTTGATAAAAATCATTAGGGGATTCATCAGTACTCAGCCTTATATGGCTATCTTTGGCTCACGCCTTGCTGGGTTTATTGAACTCAAAGACGATGGTTACATAGACTGTTTTTACGTGCATCCTGACTTTCAAAAACGTGGCATAGCTAGAAAACTCTATGACCATATACTTGACTTGGCTCACCAGAAAAAGCTTTCACAATTAAGTGTAGATGCTTCAAAAGTAGCCATGCCCATTTTCAAAAAATGGGGTTTTAAAATAAAGCGGGTTAACAAAATATCCAGAAAAAACCAGGTACTGATAAATTACCATATGTATAAACCACTTTGATTTTTATTGAGACCTTTGTACCGTAAAGCTTCACTCAAACTAAATTCCTAACCGCGCTTTTTTGAAGTATATAGTTTCTTGAGTCCATAAAAAGAGCGCTCAATTTTGCAGTTCTGTTAAATTAAAACAGTTATCTTCATAATAAAGATAACTTATAAATTCCTTTCATGGGGTTGAATTTAAAAAGCCCGTCAAAGAGTTTACAACTATCTTGCTACCGTACGAGCCTGATATTTTGATGTAGCGCGACGGCTCAAATATTTATTATTATCTTTTATTAAATCTCTCATTTACCTATCCTCAAAATATTATTTTAGTCTGCCAATTTTATCATAAACACTTAACTGTATATAAATACAGTGCTATAATGTATATTACTGTATATTAAAGTATTATTTTCGCCTAAGCTGATGCCAGAACATTAGCAAACCTAACGAACTGGCGCAAATTTTTTTAGATCGTGAAAGGTGGTATATGGAACATATTTACTGTGATGATTATCCTAATGTTATGCATTGGAAAGCTGTACAAGAATTTACTATAGAGCAAGCGTCTTTATTATTGGCAGGATTAGATCCCTTCGATTTTAAAGAGGGATTAGATTCAGTAAAACAAATAAATCATTCTAGATGGAAATTAGCTCATGGTTATGCTCTATCGTTAGAAACCTCTATCAGAAGGGGAATTTTAACGCCAATTATATGTGCTAAATATGTATATAATGAATTTCTAAATGAGATGAGCGCCACAAAGATAGATCCAAATGATAGAACAGAAACAATGTCTTATCGGCACACCATAATAACAAGAAGTTCCTTAAATCAATGGGTCACTAATGAAAATGTTATCTTAGTTCTTCCATATCGAGCTAAAAAAACCCCTCCCCCTATTATTCAAGAAATCAGTATAGAAGATAATAATATAAAAAAATTACCAAATAACACACAGCACTCTTCCGAAGGATTGGAGTTAACACAAGAGATAATTGAGCAATTTTGGTCTACTTATGATACCGAAAATAAACAAACAGCTCCAACAAAAAAAGAAGTAATTGATTATTTAATTGGTAAAGGAGTATCTAAAAACTTAGCAGAAGCGGTTGATATAGTATTGCGTCCTTTCGAATTAAGAAAAGTAGGACGAAGAAAGGGGTAAGCCTATTTACTGTATTTTCTATATAAATGGATAGGAATACTTTAATTAAATAAGTTACTACTATTAAAAAATTAACCCACCTATTTTAATTATACCATAATGCTACAGTTACCTTGTTTTAATAACTTTTATAACGAGGTAACAAATGACAAATGCAATCCTATCCAGAAGAGAAGTTAAAAATTTACTTCACTTCAAATCTGACACTAGTCTTTATACGCTAGAAAAGAAAGATAAAACCTTTCCCCAAAAAATCAGAATCGGCTTGCGTCGCGTTGGGTATCGCGCTGATGAAATTTACTCTTGGCTTGAATCTCGTAGAGTAGAACGTCGAGAGGTGGCTTAATGGTGATAAAGCAAAACCCTTTATATCGCGAAATGATAAAGGGCTAACACTGGAATAATGACGCTTCCAATGATAGCCAATCTCGCGATAAGTGTCTAGCTAAAACACCAAATTAACTAATTGATTTTAAAGCAAAGCGAAAAAATTCGTTACGGTTTCCCCTTGCCTAAATTTAGCTAAAAGGGGGAATTTTCTGACACGTTAAGAGAGATGAAAAATGACAGATTTAAGTATTAAAAATAATGATATTGAATTGACGCAATCCAAATTTGACTTAATCGCCACTAATAAAACGATTAATAATTTAAGGACACGTTAGAGGGCTAAATCATGACTACAAGCTTATATAACAACCTAGCAATACAGATGTATACCCAACCCTTAAATAATCTCCCTGTGAATCGCTACGATGTAATTTTTCGACACGTTAGGAAAGATTTTTCTACTATCACTACGCGCGCGCGTATGCGTCGGAAAACTCATTGCATGGGGTTGAATTTTAAAAAATGGTTTTGCATGTCCATAAAAAGAAAAATAAAAAAACAAATACCACTTTTTGGTGGTATTAAGCTAATGCATTATTTCTTGTTTGGTTTGTTTAATTTTTCGCGACAAGCAGCAATAACCCAAGCAGAAAAGTTGGTATTCTCCTTTTTGGATTGCTCGTCTATTTTTTCTATTAGTTCGTGTGGAAAGCGGATATCTTTACGTTTTGACTTACTGGTTTCATTTGCCATATTGGATATTCATAAGTTATTAGTACGGACAATATACACTAAAGTAAAGAATAAAAATAGTGTTGACATGTACGGACAAAATAAAATATATTGTACGGACACATTAAATTTTAACATTTTAATAAAAACAATAGCCCAAAGAGTTCGCACCTCAATGAGCTATCTAACCACAAACATTAAACGGAGTAATGCTATGGCTAATAGTAATGATACCCTATGCCCTAAAAATGGGCAATATGACCTACCTAACCTTTTATCTGTCTTGAATTTATATCAGGCTGATATCCAACCACAAAACTTATTACACGCAAAAGCACACTTAGAGGAACTTAGACAATCAATTCTATGGGGAATCGGTGCTATTGGTAATTTGTTATTTTGGGCTTCTGAATGTGAAGAATATGAGGAACAACAATTTAAAGACGATACACGTGACATTGGTTACCTGTTAGCACAATTAAAAAACGTTGTTTGCTTTGCTTCCAATCAAATTAATTTACTTGACGATAAACTTAATCATAAGGAAGTTAACGATAATGAATAATAACAATAAAATAACCGCAATCCACCATATCATCGTTGATTCAACTATGGCGATAGTGGCAAGTTTGTTTTTAATTGAGCAGATTAACAAAAATGATAGTCAAGTATTTGTTCATGAGGGTGTCAAGATTGATATTAACAAAGATTTAATTGTCTTAGGTTTAGATATCAATCTTAAGCAATGCTTGATTGAGGATTTCGGAGAAAAGGAGGGATTAAATCGCACTTATGGAATGTTGAAAGACATGTACACAGAAAGCGACGATAAACCTATTTCATTAACTCCATTCGGGCAAGAATTACTTTCATCATTGTTTATTGATTTAGCCGAAGATATCAAAGCTGAATCTAATGGGACAATTCACTAAGGTGGCGGTAATGAAAATAAATGAAATTACAGCCGAAGCGGTGGGTAAATGGCGATTAATCTTTAGTTCATTAGGCATTGAGGTGGGTAATGGCAAACATTGCCCTTGTCCTGTCTGTGGTGGTAAAGATAGATTTAGATTTGATAACCAAAATGGTAGAGGTACTTACATCTGTAACCAGTGTGGTAGTGGTGACGGCTTAGAGCTTATCAAAAACTATTGTCAATGTGACGCTAAAGAAGCATCAAATAAAGTAGCGGAATGTTTAAATCTGTCTAATCAGAATAACCAAATACGGGAAAATCTCGTATTTAGGAAAATAGATTCTGAACAATTACATAATGATAACATACCAGATAATCCCGTATGTAAAAAGGTCGAGTATTTGCTATCTAAAGCAACATTAGGGCAATCTCAATACCTGACCAAGAAAGGGTTAACCTTTGATTTGCCTTTGTTAGATAACGGGCGCATTTTTGTGCCCATGCTGAATCTTCATAATGAATACGCAGGCGGTCAATTTATCGAGCCAGACGGAAGCAAGCACTTAATGAAAGGCTCGAATAAAAAAGGTGCTTTTATATGGGTCAACCCAAATTTGGGCAAGCCTGACGAGGTAAAAAAAGAGTTGCTCACAGCTAACGAGATTATTATTTGTGAGGGATTAGCCACAGGCATATCAATAGCGGTATTCCGCCATCGGTCACCAGTGATATCTGCCATTGATGCAGGCAACCTTATTCATGTAGCCAAAGCTATTCGTGAGGTTAATTCTACCGCAAATATTATCATTGCTGGTGATAATGATATAGGGAGTCATAAAAACACGGGTAAAGAAAAAGCGATAGAAGCGGCTACTGCGGTAAATGGTTATTACACAATCCCCGATACAGATTATAAATGTGATTGGGATGATTATAGGCAACAGTTTGGACTTCAGAAAACTTCAGGTTTATTTGATAAAAACCTCATAAAACCAGAGTTATCCACCATAACAAAACATAACATGCAAAACGAGTTATCAAGCATGAACCTATCGCAAATGGCATCAAGCCAACGAGCTGAACTGCTTAATCAATATTATGATAATAACCTTGCGATTAATCTTACTACCGATGAAATCTATCACTATCAAGATAACGCATGGCAACCTATAAGCGATAAACTGTTAATGCGAACGCTAGCCGATTTATTCACTCAATCAGGTGAGCCATTTAACCCTATGCGAATTAGCTCAGCGGTTGAATCGCTCAGGTTATCACTGCCTATAATGGGAACACCTCAGAAAGATTTAATCTGCTTTAAAAATGGCGTATATGAGCTAAAAAGCCAAAACTTTAGACCTCACAATAAGCAAGATTGGCTACTAGTTAGTAACGATATTGATTACTACCCTGCCAAAGAAAATGAATCCTTCGAAACTCACGCGCCAAACTTCACTAAGTGGTTAAAGAGAGCATCAGGCAATCAAGATAAGGCTAAGAACATACTAGCTGGACTTTATATGATATTAGCTAATCGTTATGACTGGCAATTATTCTTAGAAGTTACGGGCGCAGGCGGTAGCGGTAAAAGTGTATTTGCTGAAATCGCAACTATGTTATCAGGTAAAAACAATACTGTTATAGGTACAATGGAATCGCTGGAAAAGGCAAGAGACAGGGCTTTAGTGGTTGGCTATTCACTTATCATTTTACCAGACCAACCGCGTTATATGGGCAGTGGTGCAGGTTTAAAAGCAATTACGGGCGGTGATGAGGTCGCAATCGACCCTAAACACAAACAGCCCTATTCCTGTAAGATTCCTGCGGTAGTGTTAGTAATCAACAACGAAGCCATGCGATTTAATGAGCGCAATGGCGGTATATCAAGGCGCAGGGTAATATTTCACTTTGGCGAGGTTATACCTGAAACAGAGCGAGATTTAAACTTGGTTAGCAAAATAGAGCAAGAGCTACCCTCAATTGTTAGACTGCTACTTAATGAGTTCGCCAACCCTAATGATGCTAAAGAAAGATTACATAAACAGCAACAATCAGAAGAAGCAAAGACTATTAAAAGAGAATCTGACCATTTAGTCGATTTCTGTAGCTATTTTGACGCGTTAGACAGCCCTAATGGTATGTCAGTAGGCAATCTGGGTATTACACCATTCAATCCAAGAAAGTATCTTTACCATTCTTATATCGAATACATCCGTAACACAGGGCTGAATAATCCCCTATCCCTTACCCAGTTCGGCACATCTTTAAGTTATGCAATGAACGAGAACGGCAAGCAATACATGAAGAAGCGCTTTACAGTAGGGGTTAAAACTAATTTAGAACTTAATTTAAACACCAGTAAAGACTGGTTACCTAAAGCAGAAGAGCCTATCTAAAGCTAATTGTTTATTACTGTTTACACCGCCTTGATTGGCGGTTTTTTGTATTAAACAAAATAGATGCTTAAGGAAATAAACAAATATATTAAGGCTAAGGCTAAAATTACTTTGAAGTTAAGTGATAACTTTCGGTCAGTAAATCAAATATTTCTTTATCTGATAAATGTCCAGAAAGAATAATGCTGATCCAATGTTCTTTATTCATATGATATGCAGGCAAAATACCTTCTTTTTTCCTTAAAGAGCCTATATGTTCAGGTCTTGCTTTAATATCCAGAACATCAATCTCTTTATCATCTTTTAGCCCAAGTTTTGAGCCTGATACATTCATAACAATAGCATACCATTTATCACCATCCTGATGATGGCGCAATACTGCATAGTTAGGTAAATTTTCCCAAAGATAGTTAGGTTCTGAATGAAAATGTTTTTTGGCATAGTTAAATAATGTTTCTCTATTCATTATAATCTCCTAAAGATGTTGGATATAGAAAATACAAATTAACTGCATGTGGGTTTACTTACATAAGTATAACATTATAGTTGACTTGGAATAATCAAAATCATAAAAAATAAATAGCCCATTATTTAGCTAATCTAGTAATAAATTTTTACATCATTGAATTATGTACAGTAAAAATGTAGAGTTATGTATAGTTAAAATGTAGACCATACATAGCGTAAACCCTTATACAATAAAGCTTATAAGAAATCATGTGTAGTATGTACAGTTTTTTATAAAATTTTATTTTAATGGGGGGTAGTTAATTTCTTTAACACTCAAATTTGGGTACCGCCTCTTTAGACAGATTTTTACATCCGCGAAAAATCAACTTTAAATCAAAAAAAGTGAGTACTAAAAATACCCAATTTTAGGGGTCACTTTTTATTTTGGGACTATGTTTGGGACTACTTCTTCAATAAAGAAAAAATAAAAACCTTTCTCAAAAAGGATTTAATAAGATTCTTTCAAGTCCCGCCCACGCACCAATTCAATATTCAGTAACATTCTTTAAAATTCTTTAAACCACATCAAAACTAGCATAAACAAGGCTTAAAGCCTGTTTTACTATTCTGCAAGTATCAATAAGTTACATTTATAACCACTTTTTAATTATATGCTTATTAATGTAAATCTTGTATAACTAAAAATTTTATAACGACAGAAAAACCGTCAAAAAAATAGTAATAAATAAAATATTTAGAAATACCCTTTGACTGAAATTGAAAGTCTACATAGTTATATTGATAAAGTTTGATAGAAAATGAAAATTTCATTAATGCAAAGATTAACATCTAGTTGATATTGAAGAATAATTCTCATATTATTATTCAAAAACAAAGGAATGTTATGAAAAATTTTATTCTTATAAGCATGGTTAGTCTAATTCTATTCGGTTGTGGTGAGAGTGATAATAAAGTTCTCAAAGAATATCTTGTGGGCGATTGGCAATGCACTATGATATATAGTATAGGGCTAAATGTATCCCCAGAAGAAGAGCTTAAACATACCGCTGAGCCTGAAGATTTTACAATTAAATTTAGAATATTAGATGATAAGCTTTATGAAATTAAAAATGATGGAACAAAACAAGCTATCGATGTCAACGGCTTTAACAGTACAGTAAATGAAATATGTTATGAAGCAAATTGTACTCTGAAACAATTTTTAGAAATCAAGGATAACGATTCATTTAACAACATAATAACGAAACGCATAAAAAAACTCAATAATCACACAGATACTATTGATTTTAGATCTAAAATCGAATCAGTTTGTAATAGAATAAAATAAGTATCAGAAATAACACTTTAATTTGCTTATAGATACTTTAATATTTATTAGTAACAAATTTTGAGCAACTATTATTAATAGATAGGATACATACATTAGTGAAAAATTTGGCCATTGCTAATTATGCTGCATATGTTATTGTTCTGAAGTATTCATGAGGTTTAAAAGAGCCGCCACCCATTCACCAATTCAATATTCAGCAGGATTCTTTAAAATCCTGTAAAGCACATCAAAAAGAGTATAAATAGTTTGTAGCCTATTTTGTTATTTTAAACGAGGCAAATACCAATCATACTTTTTGATTAGATTGAACGCTACCATATATCGCCGACATAAAGTCGGCGAATTAGTTTGTTAAATTAAATTATGCAAAGCCTTTTAAACCAACCACATGAACATGTTCTTGGTTATTAATAACTTTACGTACTAATTTATACGTTGTGCCTTTTTCCGGACTGATATTTTCTGGCGCTGCAATAATAAGTTGCATTTCCAATCTTTCGCAAAGTTCAAAGAGTGTTGCAATTGATTTAGCATCAAGTCGGGCTGCTTCATCTAGGAATAATAAGCGACAAGGTGATATGTCTTTATTACGCAAGCGTTTAGATTCTTCTTCCCAACTTTGAATCACCATCAATAGAATCGACATACCTGTACCGATTGCTTCACCTGTTGATAATGCACCACTTTCAGCACGTAACCAGCCATCAGCGCCACGATTAACTTCAACATCCATTTCCAGATAGTTTCGATAATCAAGCAATTCTTCACCTATATTTTGCGCAGTTCGCTGCCCCATATCAATATGAGGATTCAAGCGTTGATAAAGTTTAGCTAATGCTTCTGAGAAAGTAATACGATTATTACTAAACAGATCTTGATGCTCGTTTTGATCATCAGCTAATGCTGCTAATAATGAAGAGTGAGCTTCCCGGATACTAACATTAAGACGTACACCATTTACCTGACCAAATGCCACCGCTTGCAGACCTTGATTAAGCATACGAATACGGTTTTGCTCTCGTTGAATAGTTTTACGAATAATATTAGCCACACTTTTTGAGCTAATTGCCAATTGCTGTTCACGTGAGGTAAGTTCTTCAGTTAATCGTGATAACTCAATTTCCATTTGCTCAATAGCTTCAATTGGGTCATCCGTTTTAACAATATCTTGACGAATTCGTTCACGAAGATGTTTATAAACCGCAATATAAAATTGTATTTTACGTTCTGGTCGTTTTGGATCTTCGGATAATCTTAATACATCACGTAAATGTTCATTATCATTTACTGCTAGACGCAATGAACCGAGTGCCTTATCTGACATAGAGCGCAATTCATCAGCACTTAGATAAGCTAATTCTCGACGATGTAACCTTCGTTCAACGCTATTTTCTTTAACTAATCGTAAAACTAAACACCACCCTGCTTTCGCTTCCACAACTTGTTCACGTAATTGTTTATAATCACGTAGTGTTTGTGCTAAACGTTTTTGCATTTGTGTCATTTCGCTTTCGCACATAATAAGTTGTTTTTCAAGCGATGTGCATTGTTGGCGATTACTGTTAAGTTTTTGATGAATTTCATCACGACGAATACGCGCTCGTTCTTCGGTTGCTGCATCCGCTTTAACACCTATTTGTTCAACCTCTTTATGCAACTCATTGAGCATGTCACGTTTAGTTTCAAATGCACTTTTTAAAGAAGCAAGAGTTTGATTATATTGATTGTATTTATCTTGGTACTGTTGCATCTGGCTTCGTGCTTCAGTACGCTGTGCTTCAACCACCTCAAGTCGAGAACGTAGTTTTTCATTCAAATCACTATTTTCATTTAGCATTCCAGCCGAATCTTCATAGCTAAAATGCGCACGGCGTTGCATGACTTCGGTTAAGGCAAAAACTTGTTGACGAATAGTTTGTTGCTGAGCTTTGATAGTATTATATTGCTCACGTAGTGAATCATTCTGTTCAGGATCACTTTGTAACACAGCAATAATTGGTTCTAATTCCGAAACAGTATGGCGATGACGACTCACATATTGCGCAGCTTCTTGCGCTTCAGCCACTTGTTCACGTAAATCATCAACTCGATCGGCTAAATCATCATCCGCCAATAAATGCATCTGAGCAACTAATCGATTAACTGTAGCTAGCTGCTCTTTACACATTACCACTTGCTGTTGGTTTTGTTTATCAATGCTTTCTTGTGCTAATAATTGGCGTTCAATTTCATTGCGTCGTGTTGTTAGTTTTTGTACTTCGGCTTCTGGATCGATATCAAAAGCTACAGATAAATATTCACCAATAAACTGCCCAACATTTTGCTCAATACGTTGCAATTTTTGAAGGTCAAACGAAATTGTTGCATAAAGTTCATGTAGCTCATCACGTTCAGCTGATAATTTCTCAAGATGTATTTCACGTGCAGCTCGACCAAACAAAGGAACTTTAGGAAAACTTGAGAAACGCCATTGACGATCACCTGTTTTAACAAGAACCGATTTATTCATCTCTTCACAATCAAATACACTATCATCAAATGATGATGGATCACCTTCGATAAAATAGATATCTTCAGGATAATCTTCTTCACTGCTAGTAAGGCTTTCGAGTTGTGCTTTGACTAATGATAAATCCGGTACCACAATGGCTTGCCTTGACGGACCATACAATGCTGAAAAATAAGGTGCATCATCAATTGTTACATCTTCATAAATTTCAGAAAGTAAAACACCATTGAATCGTTCAGCTAAAACAGATAAACGTCCGTCATCAACACCACTTGGTTGATTAAGTTGTTCTATTTGCGTATCAAGTTGATTTCGTTTGAAGTTTATTTGATCACGCTGAGTAACTAAAGCTCGTTCCTGTTCAAGCAGTTGTTGCATATGCTGAGTAACTGATTGACTATTAGTAAAAGTTTGTTGTGTTTGTTCTTGCAATGCAATAAGTGCATCTTGAGCTTTTAACCATAATGGGGCTTTTTGACGATAGTCACTTATTTTTGTTTGTATTTGCTCAAATTCTTGCCTAAATTCAATTCGTTTTTCACTTGATTCGTTAGCAAGCTCGGCATTTTGATCCAATTGAACTTCAAGTTCTTGTTTAAATTCATCAAGTTCATCATAATTGATTTGACGACCAAAACGCTTACAGAATTGAGTTAGTAATGATTCAGCTTCTTTTTGTTCAAAAAAGCGTTGTTCTAATTCATCTAATTGTAGCTGTAAATGTTCTACTTGCTCAGCTTGATAACATTGTGAAGGCCATTGTTTTAATGCTTCTCTAGCAGCACTCCATGCTTCACTTCGTACTACATCGCCAACCAATTTAACAACTAGTTGATACGCTCTATCAAATTGACTTATTGCAGCATCAGAAACACTAACTCTCCGTTCCAATTCTAATAATTTTTCAGTAACTTCTTTTTGTTTTTCTTGAAAAACTTCATAGTGATTTTCAACATTGCTTATACCTAATTTAGGCAATTGGCATAGTTGTTGGGCATTTTTCAGAGCTTGAATTGCTTGCTGATATTGAATAGCTCGAGTTTGTTGTACATCCAAAGCTTGTTGATAATCTGCCAATTGAGTTTTAATCTCATCAACTTCTTGTTCTGTCTGTTCAACTTGATCTCGGTAAGTTTGATACTGTTCGTTTGCTTCAAATACAACTTCATTTTGCTCTTCAAGTTTTATATTAAGATCATCTAAATCTGCTTGATAGCGGTCAATTTTTTCTTGTTGACGCAAAGCAGTTTGTGCAAGATTAAGATGATCATTTGCTGCCTGAAGGTCGGTCTCTAAATCGCCTTGAGCATCTTGATATTCTTTAAGCTCTTTTGCCATCTCAACTTGTCGATACTGATTACTGATAAGCAGATCTTGCGTTTTGAACATATCTCGACGTAGTCCTAAAACGGATTCGATATGAACTCTACGCTCATTAGCATGACGCATATAATCAGCAGCCACATAATTTGTAGATTCAGTAATGAGATGTTTGAATAAATCGCGATCTGATTGTGTAACTCGAATAGCTTCAAGTGTCATCCGATTTTCACGAAGTGCTGCTTCCATATCTTGGAATGCTTTTCTAACACCACTATTTTCTGGTAATAAATAATCACGTAATGATCGCGTGATAGCACTTGAAATTCCACCATAAAGAGAAGCTTCAATTAAACGATAATATTTACTTCGATCAGATGAAGAACGTAATCTTTTAGGTAAAATACCAAAATCAAACATGACTGAATGATAATCAGTAATGGAATTAAATTGCTTAAAGATAACCCCTTCCATTGATTCAATTTTATCTTTTAATTCCGGTAAAGATAAAATTCTAGCCTGTTTTTCATTTAAGCGCTCTGTTACTAATTCTGTTGGAGTAATATTGACAGGCAAACCTTGTATTAAAAAAGGTTTAATATCAACTTTTTTATCACGACCAGCAACCTGCTGTAAACGCACACCACAGATAATCCGTTGATTACGAGAATTAATTACATCCAGCATCGAGTAACACACGCCTGGCTTTAATTTACCATGTAAACCTTTATCTCTAGAACCCGAAGTTGCTCCTGCTTCAGTTGTATTTCTAAAATGTAATAAGGTTAAATCTGGGATTAATGCAGTGACAAATGCTGCCATAGTGGTTGATTTACCAGCACCATTACCACCAGAAAGTGTGGTGACAAGCTGATCAAGCTCAAACGTTCGAGCAAAAAAACCGTTCCAATTAATTAAGGTTAATGAGTGAAATTTACCGTGTCCCATTATCATTATTCAATCTCCTCATTAACATCTTCATCATCACTATTATCATCATCTAATATAAGTGATGATTCAATTTTAATCGCTTCACCATCGCGAATCAGGCGTAATTGTGCTTCTTGAGCATCATCACTGCTACGCACATCAGCTCCAAATCGGAATATAGATTCATTAATACGAAAACGGCTACTATCATTACCTACAATAAAGAAGATCATACCAAGTCGACGTAATCGATTTAATGCAGTTTTTACTTTATCAAATAATTTTTGGCGATCTAAATCCGAGCCTGTAGAACGCTGATTGACTAGTTTCAATAATTTACTTTCATCCGCTAATGAAACAAGCTCATCAAAAAGTTCTTGTAAGGTAAAAATGCCTTCATGTGCTAATCGCTCTGGACTTAAATAGAGATAACAAAGCACTTTACCGACTAACATATCAAGTTCAGATAATACTGAACGTGGAATCAGAGTAGTTGAACGAGGACGAAGATAGAAAAATCCTTCCGGTGCGCGAATAAGCTCAACATTATAACGTTGATAAAACTGTTCAAGCTCAAGTTGGAAATCCATTAAAAAAGCATGATTATCAAGCTCATCGATACCAATATGACGACCTGACCTTAATAGACTGTCAAGTTCCGGAAATATTGGATTAGCAATAGCTTGAGCTAATTTTACCGGCATAAACTTATCTATCGACGCTTGAGAGCTTGCTGCAATACGCCCCATAACCTCATCAAGATGATGGGAAGTTTGTTCTATTTCTAAATCATTAATATCTGTTGATGACATGTGCTTGTACCTTAGCTCCATAATCGTTAATAGGTTTCCATTCGGCTGGGATACCGAGTAAATCGCCTTCGGCAACACCTAATCGAATAGCCTGATCAATAAACAATCTTGCAATATCAAAATGTTGTTCACGCGGGAACTGTGCTAAATAACTATGAATTGCATTACTCATATCAAGTGGTTTATTTTCTTGTTTAAAGATCAATAAATTTTGTTCTATATGCGAAATAATATGTTCTTGAATTTCTTCAATCATTTCAAACTCAAGCTCGGATGGTAATTCACCCGTCACTTCTGCTTCATGCAGTGCTAACTCTTCATCACGCATATCAAGTAAACGCTCAGCATTAGCAAAAGTGAGTGACCATGGTAAATCAAAATAGCTTTGAATCGATTTACGTAATCGCTGAGAAAAAACTCGATTCTTATCTAAATCGATTGCTGTACGAATAAATTTATGAACGTGTCTATCATAACCAATCCATAGGTCTATTGCTTTTTGTCCCCAGCCAATAATTCGGTCTAGTTTTCCTTGCAGATCCATAACAACATTGTTAATTTTATCAAGATCTGGATTATCTAATGTGGCATCTTGTATCAGAAGCAAACTGGCTTGTAGCTTATCACCTGCAGCTGCCAATGTATCTTGCAGCTCACGCAATGTTTGTGATGTTTCGGTAAGTAAACCTTCACAACTACTGATGGCTGCTTGCCAATCTTGGCTTAACAATGCTGAAATATTTTGTTTAACTTCAGCTTGTTGTTCATCCATTACTCTCTGAGTGATATCAATACTGTCAAAAATTTCTGCAACAGAATATTTCAATGGAGCAAAAACATTTCGATGCCAATGTAAATCATCGCCACCTTCAAGAGCCGCATCTGCTGCACGCTTTAATTCTTGTGCAACAATAGAAAGCTGAATAGATAAGCGTAAAGTCGAAAATTCTCGTTGGCGTATATAGTAATCAGAAATGCCGATTCCTAGTGGAGTCAAACGGTAAATAGAATAACCATCGGTCATTTCGCTAGCAAAGCGAGTAATTAAACGTTGGCGCACTAGATCATTAATGGCATTGTTAGCTCGAACAGTAATAGTATCTTCACTTTGCTCAAAGATCTGAGAGACATGTCTGAATCCGTCAATTAATTCAGATTCAGTCATTTCGCCATCAAAGCGCTCACTGTTTAATACAGCAATTGCTAATAAAAAGGCTAATCGCTCAACAGGTAGAGCAATCGAAAAATCATTCTTTTTTGCCCAAGAGACCAGTTCTGGCACTGATTGGGAAAAATCCATCATAGTGATTCCTTAATTAAAGATGCACAACATCGCGACATCTTAAAATAATATGAGAAACACAATATATTGTGTTATGGACAAAATTTTATCGATTATATAACAAATTGTAGTAGTTAAAAATAGCTAAGTTTAGGATTTATTATTAGATGTGATAACCAATATTTAATTTTCTTAAATAAGCTTGTTACCAAGACAAAAAAGACCAATTTATTAGCCAATTAACTTTATATTTAAATTGACTTATATAAATATAAAAATGATAATAATTATCGTTTTCATTTAAAATATTGAGGTATCTATGCGTAAAGTATTATTATCAGTTTTATTGGGGACTTTAATGGGTTTAATTTCACAATCCGTGACAGCTCATGGTATATGGATTACTGATCGAGTCGATCAAAAGCAGATTATTTTAGGTGAAGGACCTTTAGATAATGGCTATCAACCTGAAATGGTGAAAAAAGTTAAAGCTTATAATAGTGATTGGTCGGTACTACCCGTTTCAAAAACAGCACATAATAACTTTGTGACCATCGAACCTGCAAAAGATACAGCTGTAGTAACAGTTGATTTTGATTATGGTTATTGGACCAAAAACTCGGATGGTAAATACGTTAATTTGCCGATGAATCAAGTTAAAGGTGCAGATAAGGGCACTCATGCCATAAAATATAGTGTCAACTATTTATCATCCGTTAACAAACCCAAAATAATAGAAGATATTCCACTACAAATTGTTCCTTCTATTGACCCAACAAAATTAAAACGAGGCGACAATTTACCTATAACCGTTTTCAAAGATGGTAAACCACTAACCAATACACCTGTCATCATCGATGTTGTAAATAATTTAGACAAAACAGTGAAAACTGATGATAAAGGCCAGGCTACTATTATTGTGCCAAATCAAGGTTTAAACGTTATAGGTGTTGAAATTGGTTTCCCGCTTAAAGATAGTCAATTAGCTACCCAAGACAAATTTTTTACTACATTAGTTTTTACATTAATTCCTGAAGAAGATTAATTTATATATAAAAAACGGGATCATTATCCCGTTTTTTATAATTATCTTTTTAAACTTCAGCACTAATCGGACGCGGTATAAGAAAACTACAAAATAGAGCTAACACCGTAATGATTAAACCTAACAACATACCATTAAAGTAACCATTAATTGTGTCTCCATTTATCATCTGAATTGCTGGTAATAAAGCAAAACTCAAACCTGCACCTAAATTAAATGCACCTGCATTCATACCAGGTAAAAATCCTGGATTATCAGTAGGAGATAAGACGATACCTAATCCATTTAAAATGATATTAGCCATTCCAGCATAAAAAATACCTAAAACAATCACGCCAACCGATAAAATAGGTAAAGAATGAATGCCATAAAACATAATAACTAAAATACCAATAATACAACCCACTAAACCTAATTTGAGCACTTTATTATAGCCCATTATTGGTGCCAATCTTCCTGAAAATGGCCCAACAAACCAACCAATTAAAGCATAAGGTGTGAGAAAAATTAATGATGCCCAATCTGCGTCTAACCCAAAACCTATTTCATGATTTTGGGCAATTGACATCACTAAACCATTAACGATGGCAAAGATCCCAGTCATGGTTAATGTGGTTGTTAATAACAACGCCCAGGTGGCACGCTTTTTCAAATGATTGATTGTGACTAAAGGTTGCTTACTTCTTTTTTCTACATTCCAAAATAAAATAAAACATAAAAAAGCCAATAAACTTAAACCACTAACAATCAGCCAATTAGCATTGCCAAGTTTACCGGCTTCATTAAGTGCAAGTAATAACGCAGCTATTGTTAAAACAATTAACAAAACGCCTAACCAATCCATCTTGGTACCTTTAGAGGGCTGAGATTCTGACGCAAAACGATGAACAAAAAAAGTCGAAATTGCTGCAACAATAGCTATAATCCAAAATACAGACCGGAAGCCAAAATGCGTAGCAAGTAAACCTCCCGCAATAGCATCAACACCAGCAATACCACCATTTACTGCTGTTATGATACCCATTAACATACCATATTGCTTAACGTCTTTTACTTCAAAACTTAACATTAACAAACATAATGGAACCACTGGCCCTGATACACCTTGAATAATGCGAGCAACATACAAAACTTCAATATTCGGCGCAATAGCAGCAATGACTGTACCTAAAGTCATTATAATCAACATGGCTGTTAATACTTTTTTTCGCCCTTTTATATCACTTAATCGGGGCAAGAATAGTGAAAATAGTGCAGCTGCTGTAAAAAAAGAAGTTTGAGATAGTCCGACAGCTGCATCATTAGTTCCTAATTCTTTCGCTATAGTAACTAACACTGGGCTTAACATACTTGCATTAAGTTGGAAAGCAACACATGCAGCAAGCAAAGCAACCATTAAAGCCAAGATATTATTTTTTTTCTGGCTTAGATCTGCCATATATTTACCTCATTAAATGTTTCAATTGATCGGCATTTGAATATCATTAATAACTATACTCAAATGAGATGATCCTTTATTTGTATCTATTTGATATATAATTAAATATCAATAATTTTATTTTCTCACGTATAAAACCAATAAAAGGTTATTATCAGAGATCGTGCTGTCGTTGATGTTTTCAGCTGACTATGAAATATTAATTAAAGTTCAAATTAACCTTGTTGAATTATCAGATAATTGCAAAACTTAGTCTGATAACCCACTCACCAATTGAAATATCTAATTAATATTTAACCATAGGTAGAAAAAACAATTTTTGGCAAACAGAGATGTTCTTAATGGCGATTAAGATAGTTCACTTTTAAAACAAACTATTCACACTGATTACAAGAGAAATATTCTAATTTCAATTCTCAGATTTAAAATCCACTTATTATTAAATTTAATATTAAGATTTCGATAATAAAAAATAAATTACCTACTCGCACTGTCGCTAATTTGTGCTAAAATCGGGAGACATGAATAATCTTTTTTAACATAAGGATGTAACGTAATGCATATCGGTATACCAAAAGAACGGTTAGCCAATGAAGCTAGGGTTGCAGCAACACCTCAAACTGTTGGACAACTATTAAAACTTGGATTTACAGTTTCAGTAGAACAAGGTGCTGGACACGCTGCTCATTTTGAAGACCAAGCTTTTATTGATGCTGGGGCCACTATTCAAAACACAAAGGATATTTGGCAAAATGATCTTATTTTAAAATTTCACGCGCCAACTGATGATGAAATCGCTCTGATGAAAGAGGGATTAACACTCATTAGTTATATTTATCCAGCTCAACATAAAGATCTTTTAGAAAAACTTGCCACTAAAAATATTACTGTAATGGCAATGGATTGTGTGCCTCGTATTTCACGAGCTCAATCACTAGATGCATTAAGTTCTATGTCTAACATTGCAGGTTATCGCTCTGTTATTGAAGCTGCGAACCAATTTGGTCGATTTTTTACTGGTCAAGTCACTGCTGCAGGTAAAGTACCACCAGCAAAAGTATTGGTAATCGGTGCTGGCGTTGCTGGTCTTGCAGCAATTGGTGCAGCAGTTAGTTTAGGTGCTATTGTTCGTGCATTTGATACACGTCCAGAAGTTGCTGAACAAATCAATAGTATGGGTGCTGACTTTTTAGAATTAGATTTCGAAGAGGAAGCTGGTTCTGGAGATGGCTACGCAAAACAAATGTCTGCAGCCTTTATTGAAGCTGAAATGGCTTTATTTGCTGAACAAGCAAAAGATGTTGATATTATTATCACTACAGCATTAATTCCAGGTAAACCTGCGCCAAAACTTATCTCTAAAGAGATGGTTGAGTCAATGAAACCAGGTAGTGTTATTGTTGATTTAGCAGCCTTAACTGGTGGTAACTGCGAATTAACCAAACCGGGTGAAGTATTTGAAACAGATAATAATGTTAAAATAGTTGGTTACACAGATTTAGCTAACCGAATGCCGGCACAAGCATCACAACTATATGGAACTAACATTGTTAACTTATTAAAATTACTCGCCAAAGAAAAAGATGGTAACATCGACATTAATTTTGACGATGTTGTGATTCGTGGCGTAACTGTCGTTAAAGATAAAGAAATAACATGGCCAGCTCCACCAATTCAAGTTTCTGCACAACCACAGAAAAAAGCGGTTGAACCTATTGCCAAACCAGAACCAACACCAATGCAACCTGCAAAAAAATTTGGCATTTTAGCTTTATTGATTATTGCTTATTTCTGGTTAGCTAATGTGGTTCCTGAAACCTTTTTAGGACACTTCACTGTATTTGCTTTGTCTTGTGTAGTAGGGTATTACGTAGTATGGAATGTAACTCATTCATTACATACACCATTAATGTCAGTTACTAATGCTATCTCTGGTATCATATTAGTAGGTGCAATACTGCAAGTCGGTGATGATAATGGCTTAACTACGGCAATTGCCTTTGTTGCTATTTTAATTACTAGTATCAATATTTTTGGTGGATTCTTTGTTACACAAAGAATGCTAAAAATGTTTCAACGTGGCAAGTAAAGGAGATTATTGATAATGTTTAGTCATGGAATAATTCAAGCAGCCTATGTACTTGCTGCATTACTTTTTATATTTAGTTTACGAGGACTATCAAATCAAGAATCAGCCAAATCTGGAAACATTTATGGCATGGTTGGTATGGTAATTGCACTTATTGCTGCTATTGCAAGTATTAAAGGCGGACTACACTGGATCATTATTGCTATGGTCATTGGTGCAGCTATTGGTCTTTATCTTGCTAAAAAAGTAGAAATGACACAAATGCCAGAGCTTGTTGCACTACTCCACAGTTTCGTTGGTATGGCTGCAGTTCTCGTTGGTTTCAATAGCTTCTTAGATTCTAATATTATGGTTTTCACTGGCAGTGAACTTACTGTACATTTAGTAGAAATTTTTATTGGTATCTTTATTGGTGCAGTTACTTTTTCTGGCTCAGTCGTTGCATTTGGAAAACTAAATGGCCGCATTAGCTCTAAACCACTTTCTATTCCTTATAAACACTACTGGAACTTAGCGGCAATCGTTGTTTCAATAATTTTGATGTTTACTTTTATTGGTGTGAAAAGTGGCGCAGGCGCACTTGTTAGTCTACTTGTTATGACTATCATCGCATTAGTATTTGGCTTCCATCTTGTGGCATCAATTGGTGGTGCAGACATGCCAGTAGTTATTTCAATGCTTAACTCATATTCTGGATGGGCAGCAGCTGCAGCAGGATTTATGTTAGGTAATGATTTACTTATTGTAACCGGTGCTTTAGTTGGTTCTTCAGGGGCAATTCTTTCTTACATCATGTGTAAAGCAATGAATCGCTCATTCATCAGCGTCATTGCCGGTGGTTTTGGTAGCAATGGTAGCGCATCAAGCTCTTCAGAAGAAGAACAAGGTGAATACCGTGAAATGCAGCCAGCAGAAGTTGCTCAAACATTAAAAGAAGCACGTTCAGTTATTATCGTACCAGGTTATGGTATGGCTGTTGCTCAAGCACAAGGTGCTGTAAGCAATATTACTGAAAAGCTTCGTGGTATGGGTATAGAAGTCCGTTTTGGTATTCACCCAGTTGCAGGGCGTTTACCTGGTCATATGAATGTATTATTAGCCGAAGCAAAAGTACCTTACGATATTGTATTAGAAATGGATGAAATCAATGATGACTTCCCTGATACAGATGTTGTTTGGGTAATTGGTGCAAATGATACAGTTAACCCGGCAGCGGAAGAAGATCCAAACAGCCCTATCGCAGGTATGCCTGTTCTTGAAGTTTGGAAAGCAAAAACGGTTATTATATCCAAACGCTCAATGAATACCGGATATGCAGGCGTTCAAAATCCACTATTCTTTAAAGAAAATAGTTATATGTTATTTGGTGATGCCAAAGATAGTGTTGAAAAAGTTTTACAAAATCTTTAATGACGATTAGTCTTTAGTAGATACAAAATATTACTGCGGCTTTAGCCGCAGTATTTTTATAAGATGTTAAGGGTTTAAATTTTTTTGATCTAAAAAAGTAGTAATTTGATTAATTATTTCATCATGAATTTCGGTTCTGGTTCGTTCCCCGCCATCTTTACAAATGATACTTTCGCCTTTAGCTTCTTGCTCTAATATTTCTATCGCCTGAGGTTTACAAACTTGTATAAAACTAAAATGCATCGCATCTGGTATAACAGTATAAGTAGATAATGATTTTAAAAGAAACCGTCTTAAATAGCCTGATTCAAGTTCTACATTCATATCACCAACATCAACACCAGCTCCAATAATCAAAGAGGGAATATTAATATTTTCCAGACTTTCGGGAGTAAAACCTCTGACTAACCCTGCATCTAAAGAGATAAATGATTTTATTCTTGAATCTAACATACTTTGAGTTAATTTTGGGTTATCAAGACCTAGTTCATTTACTAATTGGCAAGCTTTCAATTGTGAATTTTCAGTACAATCTTCTTTAAATAGATCAATATCAAATCTTGCACCAGCAAGCGCTATTACGGTCCAACCGCCAAGAGAATGCCCAATGGCTGATATTTTATTCATATCAATATGGTTAGCTAATAGCTTATCTTCTTTTAAAATATCAATAGTTTTACTTAGGTCTTCAGGACGTAGCCATAATTTTCTTGATTGATTAATATCTTTATTAAAAAAAGTTGTTCCTGGATGATTTGGCGCAGCAATAATATATCCCTTACCTGCAAGTTCATAGGCAAGCCAACTTAAATTTTGCCAGCTACCACCGTAACCATGAGAAACAACGATTAACGGAAGTTTCCTGGAATCATTGATAGGTATTGCGTTAGGGACAACTTCAGAACCATAAAAAACTACATTATCGCCTATAAATACTGTTTTCTGTTGATTAGTAGTTGGATACCATATTGCAATGTTAAGAGGTCTACCATCTTCTTTTCCATAATGGATTTCCCTAAATCCAACATTTGAATCTGCATAACCAAAAAATGAAATTGAATATATGAAAAAAAACAGATAGTACACTTTAGCCATTAACTTATTCCCTATATAACTGCATTATATAAATAATATTAATCAATAAGATAGGTTTTGATAATAGTGAGTTAAAATAACGATTTCAACTTACAATAATTATTCATTATTATTTTTGATTTTTTCTTTATGATAAAGGTAATAAGCGCCACGAGAAACCATACGAAGTTGAAAAATAAGATCTTCAATTAGTTCTTGGCGTTGTACTATGTCGAAATCAATTGCTTCCGCGCCAGCATTAAATGCGATAGTCACCATTGCTTCGGCTTGAGCTTCATTATAATGATGTGGCATTTGATTGGCATTGTCTAAATAATCAACAAGCTCCACAATAAAGTGCTGAATTTCGCGTGCAATTGCCGATCTGAATGCTGAAGAAGTCCCAGCTTTTTCTCTGAGCAACAATAAAAATACTTTAGGGTTTTTATCAATAAATTCAATAAAGGTGGTTACCGAAGTTCGAAGAACACTCCCCCCCTTTTCAATACGTTTTCGAGCTTGGCGCAATAATTGACGAAGAGTTAAACCGCTCTCATCAACCATCGCTAAACCTAACTCATCCATATCACGAAAATGGCGATAAAATGATGTAGCTGCTATACCTGCCTCACGGGAAACTTCGCGCAGACTTAAACTTGCAAAACCTTGTTCCGCGTTGAGTTGATGAAACGCAGCATCAATTAAACTTCGACGAGTTCTCTCCTTTTGCTGCGCTCTAACACCACAGGTTTTAACATTTTTCATTTTTTAAATTCTGCACAATAAGAAATATAAATTATTTCTGGCCTAACAGTCGTTCTTTTTCAGCAAAGACTTTTGGCATATGGTCACGAATAGTTTTAGCGATAGTTTCATAACGTGAACGTAATGGAGAACCAGGTCGATAAATTAAAGCGATGCTTCTTGTTGGGACAGGATCAGTACATGGAATATAGCAAATATTATCACGAGTACGTTCATTTGGAGCAGCTAACTCTGGAAATAAAGTAATTCCACGTCCTGCTGATATCATACTACGCAATGTTTCTAAACTCGTCGCTTTAAATTGTTTATCTTCATCAATTCCTACCTGAAAACAATACCCCATAGCATGTTCGCGTAAACAATGACCATCCTCCAACATTAAAAATTTCTTCCCTTTCAGACTAGAAAGCTTAACTGTCTGTTTACTAGCTAATTCATCATTTGCAGGAACGGCTAAAAACATAGGTTCATTGAATAAAGGTAGTTCAATAAATTGTGCGGTTTCTTTTACTTGAGCGATAATAGCACAATCCAATTTTCCACTTTCAAGTTGAGCAACAATATTGGCAGTTTGCGCTTCATGTAAATAAAGTTCTAGTTGAGGAAAGGACTCATGTAATACGGTAATCACATGTGGTAATAAATATGGAGCGATAGTCGGAATTAATCCAATATGCATAGGACCCGCCATCTCTTCCCCTTGACGACTAGCCATCTCTTTTAAAATCTGTATATTACGTAAAATTTCTTTAGCTTGCTCAACAAGCATCATGCCAGTTTGAGTAAATAACACTTTACGACTAGTGCGTTCAAGTAACATTACGCCTAATTCGTCTTCAAGTTTTCTGATTTGACCACTTAGTGTTGGTTGACTAACATTACAAGCATCAGCTGCTTTACGAAAGTGCCGGAATTCAGCTAATGATACAAAATATTCCAAATCTCGAATATTCATAGAGTCCCCAATAAGTTATCAGTTAATATTTTTATACTCTTAATTGTAAACCAAATTAATAATTATTTTTATCAAAATTCTTTTTTTAAAAGAGTATAAGTTTAATTAAATCAATTAGTCATTAATAAAATAAATAAGATAATCTATTTTGAATTAATTTTTATAAAGTTAAAAAATAATCTAACTAATTGTACTATATAAATTACTATTGTTGATAATTATGTTCAAAAAATCAAATAAAATATTTAATTAATATAAAGAAATTTCCTTTATTTTACTTGGTATAACTATTTCAAGAAAAATGGAAAGTTAGATTTAATTGCGATATAATCGCGCGCTATATTTCAGTATAGACCATTATTAATTCGAGGTGCGCTATTTTTAAACAAGTTTCTCGCTTTTATCGTAAAATGTTCCATCACAAAGAGCGACAAGAGTCGCATTATATTTCCATCTCACGTAATGAGCATAATATTTCTCGTAAGAATATAAGCGAAAATGCGTTGAAAGTACTTTATCGATTGAATAAACAAGGATATGAAGCCTATCTCGTAGGTGGTTGTATTCGCGACCTTCTATTAGGTAAAAAACCAAAAGATTTCGATATTGCGACAAATGCTACACCAGAACAAATTCAAAAGATTTTTCGAAATTGCCGCTTGATAGGTAAACGCTTTCGTTTAGCTCATATTATGTTTGGAAAAGAGATAATTGAAGTTGCAACGTTCCGAGGTGATCATGATGATCAGAGTGAACAAAAGAACATATCAAAACGATCACAAGCAGGTATGTTATTACGAGATAATGTCTATGGAACGATAGAGCAAGACGCCGTTCGTCGTGATTTCACAATGAATGCGCTTTATTATAGTGTCAAAGATTATACAATTCGTGATTATTGTGGTGGACTAAAAGATTTACAAAATGGCATTATTCGATTAATTGGTGATCCACAAACAAGATATCGTGAAGATCCAGTCAGAATGTTAAGGACAATCCGTTTTGCAGCAAAACTTAACATGAAAATTGACCCAGCTACTGCTGAACCAATAAAAAAACTGGCTCCATTATTAAATAATATTCCTTCAGCACGTCTTTTTGATGAATCGTTGAAATTACTACAATCAGGATATGGTTACGATACTTATATATTATTAAAGCAGTATCATTTATTTAAACAATTGTTTCCAGTGGTTGAACGTTTATTTACACATGACCATGAAGGAAATATAGAAAAAATGATTGCTCAAGTGTTAAAAAATACTGATTACCGTATATCAAATGAGCAACGTATAAACCCTGCTTTTTTATATGCAGCATTTTTTTGGTATCCAATTATAGAACAAACTCAATTAAACTGCATTGAGAGCGGTTTGCAATATTACGATTCTTTTTCTATGGCAATTAATGATGTATTACATGAGCAATGCCGTATTATCGCTATACCAAGACGTTTTACAGCGGTTATGGGTGATATGTGGCGATTACAATTAAGAATGAAAAAACGAGAAGGAAAACGTGCATTTGTCATCTTAGAGCATCAAAAGTTCCGAGCAGCTTATGATTTATTAGAAATGCGAGCTTCTATCGAAAAAGGTGAGCTTTTAGATTTAGCTAAGTGGTGGGATGAATTTCAACAAGTATCGACTGAAAAAAAAATAGCCATGGTAAGACAACTTGGTAAAACGAATAAACGACGGACTAAACGTTAATTTTCATTCGCACTTTTATAAATAACCGCTATAATGTTTCAATTAAAATAATCATAATCATATTGTAATCATTAATGAAAAAATTATCGCTTTCTCGTATTGCTATAGCTGTAACATTTTCTTTATACAATTATAGCAGCCCAAGTTATGCAATAGATTTACCAAAAAATGACACTACTAATCCGCAGTGTCTTATTGGTGTACCTAAATTTGAGCGACCAATTGTTAATGGAGATATAAATACATTACCTATTAATGCAGAAGCAGATGAGTTTGAAGGACTTTATCCTAATTTAGCTATTTACAAAGGTCGTGTTTATGTAGAGCAAGGCAATCGTACAGTTTTAGCTGATAAAGTGACGATTGACTCAAAAGATGCAAATAATCGGATGGTTACGCTCGATGGTGATATCACTTATCAAGATAATATGATACAAACCAAAGGTAACCACGCATCAATGAATCTAAACAATAATGATGCCAATATAAATCCAAGTGAGTATCAATTAGTTAATAGACTTGGGCGGGGTGAAGCCGATGAGATCAAACTTGAAAAGAATCGCTATGTCATTCTTAAAAATGGAAGTTTTACCTCCTGTCCTGTAGGTGATAGTGCTTGGAATATTAAAGGTTCAACAATTATTCACGATAATGAAGAACAGTTGTTAGAAGTTTGGAATGCGGTATTTAGAATAGAGAAAGTACCTGTTCTTTACTCACCTTATTTACAATTGCCTACAGGCAATAAAAGACGATCAGGGTTGTTAATTCCTAATTTTGGTTACGATAGTGTTGATGGTATCGATTTTTCATTACCGTATTATTGGAACATTGCTCCAAATTATGATGCGACTATAACACCGCGAATACTACAACATCGTGGTGTACAGTTACAAACTGAGTTTCGCTACTTAAATCAATTAGGATTAGGGACTTTCGCTTTTGACTGGTTACAGCATGATAATCAATACAGTGACGATAGAAAAAAATCAACAAATGGTAACAAATACGATAACAATCGTAATCGATGGTTATTCTATTGGAAAAACGACGAATTAATTAACTACAATTGGCGTTTTATAGCTGATACTACACGAGTCAGTGACAATCAATATTTAACAGATCTCAGTTCTAAATATGCGTCTCAAACAGCTGGATATCTGACTCAGTTTTATAAATTAGCATACAATGATGAAAATTGGGATGTTGCTTTAGGTTACAAACACTTCCAACCATTCCACTATGATATTCTTTACCAAACTCAGCCTCAATTAGATATCAACTATTATAACTACGAGCTGGGACCATTAAAATTTAAGACTTTTTCACAACTTTCTCATTTTATAAATTCAACAGATAATGAACCCGAAGCTTGGCGAGTCCATATAGAACCAACTATTAATTATACAGTTACAAATTCTTGGGCAAATTTATCTGCAGAAACTGGTTTTATGGCAACTCATTACAACCAGAAAAACATATTTAAATATAATAATAATCTTGAACACATAAAAGAAGGGATAAAGTTAGATCGCACTGTAAATCGTTTTATACCGAAATTTAGTATTGATGGTAAAGTAATTTTTGAAAGAGACTTTGATCTAATCGATGGGTATAGCCAAACACTCGAACCTAGAGTGAAATATACTTATAACTCTTATCGAAACCAATCAAATATTGGAAATTACGATTCCACACTCTTACAAGCTGATTATATTGGTTTATTTAGAGATCAAACATATAGTGGTTTAGACCGTATTGCATCAACAAATAAACTTTCAACGGGTATAACTACACGTTTTTATGATAGTAACAAAGTTGAAAAATTTAATATGTCCTTAGGGCAAATTACCTATTTTACAAAATCTAAAACCGGTGATCACAATAATGAATTAGATAAAAATTCTGATACAGGTAGTGTCACTTGGGCAACAGATAATTTCTGGCGAATTAGTGACGATATTATTTTCCGAAGCGGGATTCAATACGATACCCGTATCGATACTATTTCGCTAGCCAATACAACGTTTGAATATCGACCATCGGGTGACAAATTAATTCAATTATCTTATCGTTATGCCAATCGTAATTATATTGACACTGTAGATGACAGGTATAAGTATTCCGCATATAGAGGTTACAAACAAGATCTTTCTCAAGCCGGCATTATGGTTAGTTGGCCACTATCTGAAAAAGTGAGTGCTGTGGGATCTTATTATTATGATATTAAGCAAAAACAGATTTCAGACAGTTTTATTGGGGTAAATTATAGCGACTGCTGTTGGGGAGTAACTGTACAATATGGACGCAAATTAACCGACTGGGATAACACAGAACATATAAGTAAATACAAAAACAAACTGTCAATTAACTTTGAAATTAAAGGTTTAGGAAGTAATCGTGACACGCAAGCCAAAATGTTAAACTTTGGTAAACTACCTTATACAACAACATTTGAATAAACATACTAATAAATTTATTGTGGTAAATTTAATACCGCAACAACATAATGAGTTGAGTAAATATGAAATTATTAAAACTTTTTATTGCATTAAACTTGAGTGTTAATTTAGTGCTCTTTACACCTTTTTCAGCAAATGCTGCTCCAAAAGTGGTAGAACAGGTTGCAGCTGTTGTTAATAACAACGTCATTTTAGAAAGTGATGTTAGTGACATGCTCAAAACGATTAAAGCGAGCGCCGATCCTAAATCTTTACCTAATGATAAGATACTTAGAAAACAAATTATTGATCGCCTTGTTGTTGAAAAATTAATTTTACAAAGAGCGGCTAAAGCAAAAATTACTATTAGTGATGATGAGGTTACCGCCGCAATCGATAGAATTGCTGCTGAAAATGGTATGACAATAGATCAACTAAGAAGCAGATTATCAACTATGGGGATGAGCTATAGCACTTATCGTGATCGTATTCATACTGATATGCTAATAGAACAAGCGCGCCTGCATGAAGTTCGACCTAGAATCAAAGTTTCTAATAGAGAAGTAGAACATTTAACCAAAACAATGGCTAACCAACCAACTAACAATATTGATGTTAAAATTAGTCATATTCTAATTACTATTCCAGAAAAAGCGTCTAAACAACAAGTTGACATTGCTACCAATAAAGCGATGGACATCATCAATCGTGCCAAAAAAGGGGAAAATTTTGCTAAATTAGCCGCGTCATACTCAAATGATGATCTTGCTTTAAAAGGTGGATCAATGGGCTGGAAAAAGTTAAATGAGTTACCTACTATTTTTGAGGAACGACTAATTCGAGCGCCAAAAGGAAGTATTATAGGACCAATTCGCTCTGGAGTTGGGATTCATATATTAAAAGTAGACGATAACCGTTCTGAAACACCACAAAAAATTACACTTCAAGAAGTTAATGCTCGTCATATTTTAATTAAAACCAACGTATTAGTTACAGATCAGGTGGCTAAACAAAAATTAATTAACATTCGCAAAGCCATTACCAGCGGAGCAACAACTTTTGCTGCAGCAGCAAAAGCTAACTCAGAAGACACAGGTTCAAAGGATAGTGGTGGTAATTTAGGATGGAATAGGCCAGAAGTTTATGATGAAGGTTTCAGGACTGCATTATCACAATTGAAAAAGGGTGAAATCAGTCAACCAATAAAATCATCTTATGGTTGGCATATAATCCAACTAATTGATACCAGACAAACTGACGGTACAAACTTAGTTAAAAAAGATCAAGCTTATCGTATGATTTTCAATAGAAAATTTGCTGAAGAAGCACAAGTTTGGATTCAAGAGTTAAAAGGTGATGCATATATCAAAATTACAGGTGAAGGTAAGAATGAATAATCGTGTTCATCAAGGTCATTTTGCCCGTAAACGATTTGGTCAAAACTTTCTACATGATAATTATATTATTGAAAGTATTGTGGCAGCCATACAACCTAAGAAAGGGGAAGCACTGGTTGAAATAGGACCAGGGCTTGCCGCATTGACAGTACCTGTAAGTAAATTGGTAGATCATTTAACTGTTATTGAGATTGATAGAGATTTAGCTAGCCGATTAGTTGAAAATCCTTTTTTACAAAATAAAACCAGTGTGATTGAACAAGACGCACTAAATTTTGATTTCTACAAATTGTCCGATACATTAGGTCAACCTCTGAGAGTTTTTGGTAATTTACCTTATAATATTTCAACACCATTGATGTTTCACTTATTCGAATATGCACCAATCATTACTGATATGCATTTTATGCTGCAAAAAGAGGTTGTTACTCGTTTAGTTGCTGCACCTAACAGCAAAAGTTATGGTCGATTGAGTGTTATGGCACAATATTACTGCCAAATCATCCCTGTTTTAGAAGTACCACCTACAGCTTTTAAACCAGCACCTAAAGTTGATTCAGCTGTAGTTAAACTAATACCTTACAAAGAAAAGCCCTATTTAGTTAATGATATTAAAGTACTATCACGTATTACTACCGAAGCTTTTAACCAAAGACGTAAAACAATTCGTAATAGCTTAAGTAATTTATTTAACAGTGTGCAAATAGCTGAATTAGGTATTGACCCGAATTTACGTGCGGAAAATTTGACAGTACAACAATATTGTCTATTAGCAAACGCTTGGAAATAACCTTATGGCAAATCTAATAATTGGTGATATTCACGGCTGTTATGATGAGTTTATGCGACTATTAGAGAAAGCTGATTTTTCATCATCAGATACCTTATGGCTTACTGGAGATTTAGTTGCTAGAGGGCCAAAATCACTTGAAGTTCTTAGATTTGTAAAACAAAACAGCGAACAAATAAGATTAGTTTTAGGTAACCACGACTTACATTTACTCTCAATTTACGCCAATGTTACACCATCAAAAAAGAAGGATAATCTTGACGAACTCATCCACGCTGATGATTTCGATGAACTAATGAATTGGTTGCGTAAACAACCATTAATTCAAATAGATGAAAAATTAAAACTTATTATGACTCATGCCGGAATATCTCCACAATGGGATCTGGAAACATTGAAAAAATGTGCTAATGATCTTCATCAGGTTTTAAGTAGTGACTCATATCCCCTCTTTCTTGACAAAATGTATGGTAACTTTCCTGATGAATGGTCATATGAATTACAAGGGTTAGATCGATTACGCTTTATTGCGAATGCTTTAACAAGAATGCGTTATTGTTACGAAGATGGACGGCTTGATTTTTATTGTAAAGATCAACCAGATGAGGCCCCATCGAAACTTAAACCATGGTTTTCATTACCAAGTAAAATTCCGTCAGAATATAGTATTGCTTTTGGTCATTGGGCAGCATTGAATGGAAAAGGAACACCTGAAAATATTTACGCACTCGATACAGGGTGCTGTTGGGGTGGCAAATTAACATGTTTACGATTTGAAGATAAAAAATATTTCAAAAAGAAAAACATGAAAAATTAAAAATAAAAGAATAATTAAAGGGTTATTTTATTATGTCTGTACTAACTGTTATAAAATCAATTTGGAAAGGTATCAATTTAATTAGAGAAATATTTCTTAACCTAATTTTCTTAATCATAATCCTATTGATCTTGAGTGGTATTGCATTATTTAAAGAATCACAAAAGCAAGACATCATTCCTCAATATGGCACATTAGTTATAAATCTTGAAGGCGTTATTGTCGACAATTCGCTTTATAGTGATGAATTGTATGAAATACAAAATAAATTATATGGTAAAAGAGTAAATCTATCACGTGAAAATAGTTTATTCGATTTAGTGCAAAAAATATCACAAGCTACATCAGATCCTAATATAAATAGCATAGTCCTAAAATTGGACAACTTTGTCGGAGCAGACTTGAGTTCTTTGAAATATATTGGTAAATATTTAGACAGATTCAAAGAAGCAAATAAGCCTATTTATGCTATTGGTTCAAGCTTCAATCAAAGCCAATATTATTTGGCGAGTTATGCTAATAAAATCTATTTAACCCCATTAGGTGCAGTTAATGTTTTTGGATTATCCGCCAATAATTTGTACTACAAAACATTATTAGACAACTTAAAGATTAATACTCATGTGTTCCGTGTAGGAACTTATAAATCAGCGATTGAGCCATTTATCAGAGATAATATGTCAGAAGAAGCAAGAAGTAACACTTCTCGATGGTTAAATTTAATGTGGAATAACTACCTTAATGACATTTCTGCAGAACGCAAAAAAGCACCAACACAACTAGTTCCTTCAACCGATAAAATGTTATCAGAACTAAAATCTGTTAATGGTAATATGGCCCAATACGCTTTAGCAAATGGCTTAATTGATGCGATAAGTGATGAATTTGATTTTGAACTTGAACATAAAATAAAACAAAAAGTCAGTATTTATGATTATAGACTTAAGGAAAATGCTGAAGAATCAAACAAAGAACCAAAAATAGCTGTCATTTTTGTGAATGGAACTATTACTAACGGCACAAATAGCAGTAATGTAGCTGGTAGCCAAGATATTGTTAAACAATTAAGAGATATTCGTAATAAATTACAAAGTAATAATATACAGGCTGTCGTACTCAGAGTAAATAGTCCAGGAGGAAGTGTCGAAGCTTCAGAAGCAATTCGCAGTGAACTAGAAACTTTACGTCGTTACCAAATCCCGGTTGTTGTTTCTATGGGCGGAATGGCTGCTTCCGGAGGATACTGGATATCAACTGCTTCTGATTATATTGTCGCTAGTCCGAATACGATTACAGGTTCTATAGGTATTTTTGGCATTGTACCAACCTTTGAAAATTCACTTTCTCATATTGGTGTTTATAACGATGGGGTTTCAACCTCACCATTGGCAAATAACAGCTTAACTCAAAATTTATCCGATGAAATGAATCAATTTATTCAAATGAATATTGATAATGGTTACTTTAATTTCATCTCTTTAGTAGCAAAAGCTCGTAATATGACCTCAGAACAAGTAGATCATATAGCTCAAGGGCAAGTTTGGCTCGGCTCCGAAGGAAGTAAAAATGGCTTAGTGGATAAGTTAGGGGATTTTGACGATGCGGTTGATATGGCTGCAACATTAGCCAATATTTCTAATTATAAAATAGATTGGCAAAAGCCTGAAGGCAGTTGGTTCAATGCACTTTACTCAGATATGTTTGCTATGATGCCAAAATCAACAGCAGAGGTATTTTTTGAGCATATCCCAGAAGTAAAACAAATTAAGCAACAAGTTTCACTATGGGATAAGTTCCAAGATTCACAAAACCGTTATATTTACTGTCTAAACTGTGCTGATGTTCGATAATAAAAATCCACCTTACGGTGGATTTTTTTATTTTTGTGTCTGGAAAAAATAACGCATATCATTCATTGCCGCCTGGATTGTTTTATAATCAGGTGTCTTATCGACCTGATTATTATGACAATCAAAATAGTGGCTTATACCAAGACGATTAACAAAATAGATGTTGTCTCTAGTCCGAACTGCATAAGAACTATAATTTGACATTAATAGCCAATCTCGATCGATTATTGGGCTAAATAAATCATAACCTGTCGAATAATCTGAAATATCATTTTCCACATGCAAATAATGTCGCATTATTGTTGGAACGACATCTTCATGATTGGTAAATTTATTTATATTATCTGTGATATATTTAAGATCTTTTGCTCCAACTATGATAAAAGGTACTTTAGTTTGAGCATCAGTATAGTTACCATTATGACCCCAAAAACCCAGTTTATTGTCATTCATTTCTTGTGAATGATCACCTGTTATAAAGATTAACGTATTATCTAGCGAGCCTGATCGTTCAAGTTCATCATAGACCTTTTGAAGCAAATAATCATCATAGTAGACACTTTGTTTATAACGATTAAAAATGGGAACAGGATCTGTATCATTGCTTAATGTCATATAATTCAGCTCGCCAATTGGATTGAATTTAACTTCAAAATAATTGGGAAAATCATAAGCATGTGGTGCATCAAAAAATAAAAATGAAAAACTTGGTTTAGATGTATCTCTACTCTTATACCAGTTTAGCCAATCATCAGTTAACTGTTTATCTCGACTCGATGCAGATCCATCTTTACTACTAATTCTTAAGTTCTTAATGGTTAAAAATGCCGTACGATCGAATTCTGGCGCGGTAACTTTGGCTGAAGTAAATATACCTATATTATAATTTTCTTTTTGCAATGTTGTTATGAATAACGAGGGAATTCTATTTCTTAAAAAAGCATCCCAATACGTGCCGGGGATACCATAAAAAAGCCCAAAAATACCAGTTCGAGTTGCATTCCCTGTTGAGTAATGATTATTAAAAATTATTCCATTATTCTGTTTCACAAAATGGTAAGTATTGGGTGAAATTTCTTGACTAAAAGTATCATAACGCCAAGAATCTAAGACAATAAACATAATATTGGGTGTTGTAGTATTATGAGGGTTAATCATCAGCTCATTTTTAGGATAATAGATAGTTGCGTGTTGGTTCTCCTTTTCTATAAGTGTCTTACGTTGCCCTGATTTATCAAACAATCCCATTATCTTTTTCGAGGTAAATGGACGATATAATGGAATATATTCTTTAACAATCATGATGGGGGAATAGGCATAATAAAACGCAACCATATGGATTAAATGACTAATAAAAAAACAACCGAAGAGAAATACTGTCGATACGATTAATATTCTTGAACGTTTTTGGCTAAATTTTTTATCTAACAAATAAAGAATTAAATATTCTGCTCCAAAAGATACTAATATTAACAAAAACATCAAAACATAAGTGATCGTTGAAAAATCGACAACTTGCCCCGAGAAAACCATTGATAGCACAGATTCATTGATATGAAATCGATATTGTTGAAAAACAATAGTATCAACATACAGCACAATCTGTAACAAACTAAATAAAGCAGCTAAACAAATATTACTTAACGTTCTCTTCACCCAAATAAACGGAAAACATAAAATAAAAAGTAATAAATAAACAGAGAAAAAATGGCCTAACACGGCAAATAGAGAAAAAAAGCTTCCATCCCAACTAAACGATGAACCAGGCACCCCAAAATATCGGATAGTAATGATAGACGAAATAAAAATATTTATTAATACGAACGAATAGAGTTTTTTCATATAGCTCCACGAGCAATAGGATTAAAAATTTTTAATAATAGCGATTTTTCTACTTAAAATTAGTAATTTCCTCAAAATTTTTAACAAAAAAAGATAAATATGAAGAGATTAATATAAGCTTAACAAAAAAGGCTCTTTTTTGAGCCTCTGAAGACATTTTGATGATGAAATCTATTATAGACTAAATAAATATTAATACCATTTCTTCAATGCATTTATATCCGATTGCTTGGCTTCTACCCAATTTTCGCCACTAGAGGTCTGTTCCTTCTTCCAAAATGGAGCCTCATTTTTTAGTACATCCATAATAAACTCCGCAGAAGCAAAAGCATCACTGCGGTGTGCTGCACTAACACCAACAAAAACAATACCTTCATTTGCATAAATTTGACCGACACGATGGACTATTGCAACACGATTAATCGACCATCTATCTCTGGCTTGATTAATAATATTGCAAAGCACCTTTTCAGTCATTTCTGCATAATGCTCTAACGTTAAACTTATGACTTGGTTTTCAAAACTACGCACCTTACCCATAAAAGTCACTACAGCACCATCTATAGGCGATTGATAAAGCCAAGTTATTAATGAATTCACATCAATGGGAGATTGGTTAACTTGAATAATGTTCACGCTGTTAACCACCTGTAACTGGAGGGAAAAAAGCAATTTCATCACCCTTTTGAATGACATAGTCATAGTCAACTAAAGTGTGATTAACTGCACATAATACTGTTTTTTCTTTTAAAGCTAATACCCACTTATCACCACGCAAACTAAGGTGATCTAAAAGTTGATTTATTGACATTTGCTCTACTAATAATTCAAGTTTTTCAACCCCAATTAATTCTCTAATTTGTGCAAAAAAAATAATTTTGTTCATAGTATCACTGCTCTGCCGCATTAAATTCGCCCGATTTACCACCAATTTTATTCAGCAACCGAACTTGATTAATAACCATATCTTTTTGATTAGCTTTACACATATCATATATCGTTAATGCAGCAACTGAAGCAGCAACTAAGGCCTCCATTTCGACACCTGTTTGGCCCCTTAGCCGACAAATTGTTTCAATCCTAATGCTGTGATTTTCAAATACAGGTTCGATATTGACTTCAATTTTACTTAGAAGTAGTGGATGACAAAGTGGAATCAAATCCCATGTTCGTTTAGCCGCTTGAATACCGGCAATTCTTGCAGTTGCAAAAACATCACCTTTATAATGTTTCCCTTCAATAATTAGGTTAAATGTTTCAGCATTCATTAATACTATTGACTCGGCTCGAGCTTCTCGTAAAGTTAACTTTTTTTCAGAAACATCAACCATATGTGCATCACCATGCTGATTGATGTGTGAAAATGATGCTGACATTTTTAACGACCTTTAAATATTATGCTTTAACTTGCCGTTCAAGATAACAAATTTTGTTTATGGATACTACTATCATATAAATAAAGTTTTTAGAGAGTTAACTCAAAAATAATTAATTTCTCTATGTAACTTTTGCGAGTTAAATAAAATCTGCGTACAATATCAATTTTTAATAATAGTGATTGTTAATGCTGATTGCCCATGTAGCCTTACCGGTACCCCTTTATCGACTGTTTGATTACAAACTAACAGTACCTGCTGAAATTGGTGCGCGGGTTAGAGTGCCTTTTGGTAAAAGGGAAATGATTGGAATAATCATTAAAATTGATCAGCAATCGACCTTTGATAGCGAAAATTTAAAATCAATTACCGCAATTATTGATACCAAAAACCCCTTTCCTCAACCAATTTGGCAGTTATTGAATTGGGCAACAAGTTATTATCACTTTCCAATTGGCGAAGTCATATTTCATGCCATGCCAGTTCTATTAAGGCAAGGTCGTCAAGCTATCAAGGATGATATAAAACAGTGGCAATTAACACCTCTAGGGCAACAAATTGATTTAAGCTTATTATCACGTGCACCAAAACAAAAGTTATTATTATCTTCACTTAGAAACAACTGTTTAAATGAAGACGAATTTAGTTCAAATTTATATCAAGAATTACAAAAAAAACAGCTTATAGAATTAGTTTATCAACAACCTGACAATATTTGCTGGCAATACTCGACCAACCCAACATCGATCCAATTAAATGATGAACAATCTAATGCCATAGAGACTATTAATAAACAGAATAAACAATTTGGTGTATTTTTGCTTGATGGTATAACTGGTTCAGGAAAGACTGAAGTTTATTTAAATATAATTACAGATGTTTTATCACAAGGTAAGCAAGCTTTAGTTTTAGTTCCTGAAATTGGTTTAACACCTCAAACAATAAAGCGTTTTAAACAGCGCTTTAATGCCCCGATTGATATTTTACATTCAGGCTTAACAGACAAGGAACGTTTAGATGTTTGGTTAAGAAGTAAAGAGGGTGAAAATGCCATTGTCGTAGGTACTCGTTCTTCGCTTTTTACTCCCTTTAAAGATTTAGGTATCATTATTATCGACGAAGAACATGATAGTTCTTACAAACAACAGGAAGGATGGCGTTATAATGCTAGAGATCTAGCAATTATCCGAGCTAGAATTGAAAATATACCTATAGTTTTAGGTTCCGCAACGCCTTCTCTTGAATCGATTAATAATGCACAAACTCATAAGTACCAGCAGCTCAAGCTTACTCAAAGAGCGGGTAACGCCCAATTAGCCAAACAATCTATTTTAGATATTCGCGGCATGGCTTTAGCTTCAGGTTTATCTCAACCTCTTATAGAAAAAATAAAAACGCATTTAAATAACAATAACCAAGTTATGTTATTTCTTAACCGTAGAGGGTTCGCACCATTAATAATTTGCCATGATTGTGGTTGGATAGCGGAATGCCCACGTTGTGATCGCTCTTATACTTATCATAAAAAGCAGAATAAACTGATTTGTCATTATTGTGATACGCCAAGAGAAGTGCCAAAACAGTGCCCTAAGTGTGGTTCGACCCAATTACTACCAATTGGATTTGGAACGGAGCAACTTGAAAAACAACTTAATATTTTGTTCCCAAATATAAAAGTTACTCGTATTGATCGCGACACGATAACTAAAAAAGAAGCATTGAATACCTATTTAAATGATATTCATAAAGGCGGAGCTCATATTTTAGTCGGCACACAAATTTTGGCTAAAGGTCATCACTTTCCTGATGTGACGTTAGTTGGCATAATTGATGTTGATGGCGCCTTATTTTCAAGTAATTTCAGAGCAACTGAAAGATTTGCTCAGATTTATACTCAAGTATCAGGCCGAGCTGGTCGTGAAACAAAAGCTGGCGAAGTAATTCTACAAACCTATCATCCAGAGCACCCTTTATTAAATACTTTATTAAATGAAGGTTATCAGGCATTTGCAAAACAAACATTAATTGAACGTCAACAAACTTTACTACCACCATTTAGTTATCAGGTGTTAATTCGTGCTGCTGACCGTAATAATTTACAGGCACCAAAATTTTTACAGCGTATCCATGATTGGTTAAAGTCTAATTATGACCATAACTTATGGCAACTTGGTCCAATGCCGGCTAGTCAACCTAAAAAAGCGGGTTATAATCGTTGGCAATTATTGTTACAACATACAAACAGACAAATATTACAACAAATATTAGATAATCTTATAACTGAACAGTGGAGTGAAGCATCAAACGTAAGATGGAGTATTGACGTTGATCCAATTGATAATTAAAAATATCTCCCAACAGATTGATTATCTATTGGAAGATAGGATATTTATAAAGTGATTTTTCCTATATTTTTATCCAGCGTTGCTTGACCAATACCAGAAACTTCCTGTAATTGTTCTATAGAGACAAAAGGACCAAATTTTTCTCGATACTCAATAATTTTCTTAGCTTTACTCATCCCAATACCAGTTAATACTTTACTTAGCTCTTCAGCTGTTGCAGTATTAATATTAACTTGTACAATTTGCGCTTCTTTTATAGTGACATCTGCTTTCGAATCAGCAAAACTAACTGTTGAAAAAAGTAAAGATGAAAATAAAAGGCATAATAGTGTAAAAATTTTCATGTAAATTAACTCCAATATAATTATGCAACTAAATTTGCTTCATAACTATCTCATGGAATTAAGTTGCTAAATTTTAATATTCATAAAAATGCGAAAAGCCACCAAAGTGGCTTCTCTTTTTTTGATTTATCACCAAAATTTTTCGATCTTTATCACAAATTTGCATCAGGCATGATTTCGATCTTCGCTTTAGAACGAATATCATTTGCAAGATAATGATAAGTGTCAGACATAGATAATGGTAATAATTTTGGTGAAATATCTTGATACTCCTTAGGCGTATCAACTTTAATTAAGGTGAAAATATAAGCAGTATTATCTTCTAAATATTCCACATTAAACTCATCAGATTTAACACCTGAAATTGGTGGTTCTAAATTAAAAACCATATCAACTACTTTTTTGTCTAAATCTGTCGAATCTCTGTGCAAAACATATTTCTTACTAAAGCTTACTTTATCTGAATTTCCAGTAGTATTTAACTCATTTAAAAGGCTTTCAACATTAGCTTTAAAACGACTCTCGGAGATATCTTTAGATAGTTTTTTATTAATTTCATCTTTAACCTCATCAAAAGGAGCTATCCCCTCTGGGTGATAGTCAGTAACTTGAATAATAAAATCATAACTACCATGAGATCTTTCAACTGGAATTAAGTCTGATAATTTAAGAGTCGGTTGCCCATTAGCGATCATTTCTTCGCTAAAGACTAAATCACTAATTTCAGGATGAATCATGATTGTAGACATATCTTTATAAGTTGTCCAATCAGTCGTTTGAACTTCAAGACCCGTTTTTTCAGATAACTCTTCAATTGATTTAGGTGATTGAGATAAGGCATTTTTCATTTTATCTTCAACAGCATTAAATCCATTTTGTAATTTTTGTTTAGTTAAATTCTCGTAAATTAAAATTGAAGCATAATCAAAATCCATAGCCTTTGGTGGTAACTCAGCATCAAGTTTAATTATGATAAAGCCATCATCAGTCGAAATTGGATTTGAAATTTGATTAACTTTTTTCAAGTTTGCTTTTTTAAAGAACTCAGGCAGAGAATCATCATCAGCAAACCAACCTAAAGAACCATTCTTACCATAAGCTGAAATATTATTATTATTTTGATTTAGACTTTCAGCTATATTTTGAAAATTTGCGCCTGAAGATAACTCTTTAACGATCTTGTCTGCTTGCGCTTTGTCTGTAACAAAAATAGCACTAAACTCTTTTTTTGCTGGGTAGGTATATTTTTTTAAATTTTGTTCATATTCTTTTTTTACATCATCATCAGTAACCTTAATGGTTTTAGCGATGTCATCTTTTGAATTATAAATAAATTTTAATTTTACTCGCTCTTTCCTCATAAAATCATTTTTATGTTCATCATAATACTTTTTCTCATCTTCTTCGGTAATATTAATGTCTTTCATATCATCTATTGAAGAATCAATCTTAGTAGCATAGATAGTTCTTGTCTGATCTTTTAACAAGGAAATTTCAGATTCAGAAGGTAAAACAAAGCTAGTTGTGACTAATGCACCAATAACTTGTTCTTGTTGTAACGATGTTTTTAATAAGCTTGCATAACTTTCAGCAGTAAAACCGTTTTCAGCAAGTAGATTTAAATAATTTTGATTATCAAATTTTCCATCTATAAAGAAAACTTTCTGCTTTTTAATAAAATCTTTTACGCGCTCGTTACTGATTGTAGCATGAATATTTTTTGAAAATTGATAAGCTAAATAATTATCTATTTGCTGAGATAAAACTTTTCTTCGGATTATTTTGGTAAGCGAAGCATCACCACCTGTAGTTTTATTTAATTCTTGCTTTACTTGAGACTCAAATTGAGTTCGACTGATCCCTTCTCCGTCGACTTTAGCAACGTACAATTGCTCATCATTTGCACCACTGCCACCACCAAAGCCTAAAAATCCAACACCAGTAAAAATAAAACATAAAATAATAATAGCAAAGATTATTTTAACAACAAGACTGTTTGCAGCTGTTCTAATTTTTTCCATCATAGCTTGTCATTCTCCATATACCTGAATTTTAATTTCGCAAGTATATCATATTTGCCAAAATTGGCTATTATCTAATTAAAAGTCGAAAAAAAAGCCAACATAAGGTTGGCTTTTTGATTGGTTTATTTTAGTTCAATCGAGTTGAAATATTTGCTGTATTTTTAATTTTTTTAACAGATTTTTTAACTGGCGACTTTATTTGAACTTTTTCCTTAACTGGCTCAATACCAAATGGATTATTTTGCAATGCAATCGTCAATACATCATCTATCCATTTAACAGGTTTTATATCAATTTCAGCTTTAACATTTGCTGGAATTTCTTCGAGATCTTTAACATTATCAATAGGAATTATAGCTGTTTTTATACCACCTCGGTGAGCAGCCAATAATTTCTCTTTTAATCCACCAATTGGTAATACTTCACCTCGTAGCGTAATTTCACCAGTCATGGCAACATCAGCACGAACAGGGTTACCCGTTAAAGTAGATACTAATGAAGTACACATTGCAATACCTGCACTTGGACCATCTTTAGGTGTAGCACCATCAGGAACATGCACATGTATATCACGCTTTTCATAAAAATCGCTATTAATACCCAATTTTTCAGCGCGCGAACGAACAACCGTAAGTGCAGTTTGAATGGATTCTTGCATAACGTCACCAAGTGAACCGGTATAAGTTAATTTTCCTTTACCAACAACACTCATTGATTCAATGGTTAGCAAATCACCACCAACTTCTGTCCATGCCAGACCATTCACTTGACCGATCCGGTTTTCACTTTCGGATTTACCATAATCAAAACGCTGTACACCCAAGTAATCTTTTAAGTTAGTTTGAGTTACACTTACTTTACGCAAACGCTTGTTTAAAGCCAATTGCTTAACAACTTTACGGCAAATTTTAGCAATTTCTCTTTCTAAGCTTCGAACCCCTGCTTCACGAGTGTAATAGCGTATAATGCCAATTACAGCAGAATCATCAATATCAATTTCATTTGCTTTTAGACCATTATTTGCAATCTGTTTAGCAATTAAATGTTGTTTAGCAATATTCAATTTTTCGTCTTCGGTATAACCAGATAGCCGAATAACTTCCATTCTATCTAGTAGTGGTGCTGGAATATTCATTGAATTAGCTGTCGCAACAAACATGACATCAGATAGATCATAATCCACTTCTAAATAATGGTCATTAAATGCATTATTTTGTTCAGGATCCAGAACTTCCAGTAATGCCGATGCAGGATCACCACGCATATCAGAAGCCATCTTGTCAATTTCATCTAATAAAAATAGTGGGTTTTTTACACCAACCTTTACCATACGCTGAATTAATTTACCTGGCATTGAACCAATGTAGGTTCTTCGGTGTCCTCGTATTTCGGCTTCATCACGCACACCACCTAAAGCCATACGAACATAT
Organism: Gilliamella sp. B3127; assembly: GCF_026536935.1. NCBI lineage: Bacteria > Pseudomonadati > Pseudomonadota > Gammaproteobacteria > Orbales > Orbaceae > Gilliamella > Gilliamella sp. B3127. The sequence continues at coordinate 89,805 of NZ_JAFNNI010000006.1, read as the reverse complement.
TGTCTTCCCGTAGCTTTAGCAATGGATTGACCTAATGATGTTTTTCCAACGCCTGGAGGCCCGACTAAGCATAAAATTGGACCTTTAATTTTATTTACTCGACTTTGAACAGCCAAATACTCTAAAATTCGGTCTTTTACACGATCCAGCCCATAATGATCTTTATCTAAAACTTTTTGTGCAGCATTAATATCTTTTTTTACTTTACTGCGTTTATTCCAAGGAACTTGTAACATCCAATCAATATATCCGCGAACAACAGTTGCTTCGGCAGACATAGCAGGCATCATCTTAAGCTTGTTAAGCTCAGATAGTGTTTTTTCCTTTGCCTCTTTTGGCATTTTTGCTTTAGTAATTTTTGAGTTTAGCTCTTCAAATTCATCAGGTTTATTATCTATATCACCTAACTCTTTATGAATAGCTTTAATCTGTTCATTTAGATAATATTCCTTTTGCGCTTTTTCCATTTGTTGTTTGACGCGTTGACGAATATTTTTTTCAACTTGCAACAAGTCAATTTCTGATTCCATTAATGAAATAAGCAACTCGAAACGTTTTTCTAAATCAGCAGTAACTAAAATCTCTTGTTTTTGTTCAACTTTTATATATAAGGTAGCAGCTATGGAATCTGCTAATTGAGATGATTCTTTAATTAAATGAATTGAATCAACAACCTCTTGAGTGACTTTTTTATTAAGTTTCGCATAATCATCAAAATTTGATAATAAGACTCTTATCATCGCTTGACTAATATTATCAGCTTTCTTAGATTCTTTTAGAGGTTTAATATTTGCAATTAAAAAATCATCATCTTTTCGTTCAATAATATCAACAATTTTAGCTCGCGCGACACCCTCAACCAGAACTTTAACTGTACCATCAGGTAATTGAAGTAATTGTAAAACATTGGCTATAGTACCGACTTCATACAAATCCTCTACATCAGGTTCATCTTGTGAAGGATATTTTTGTGTTACAAGAAAAACTTGTTTATCCATCTCCATTGCACTTTCCAAACAACGGATTGATTTATTACGACCAACGAAGAGAGGAATTACCATATGTGGAAATACAACAACATCACGTAATGGTAAAATAGGCATAATCATTTGTTTAGTTTGTTTTGTCTTCATTTTATTCTCTCGGTAGTACAAACTTATCTGTCTTATATTGGGGTGATTTTAAGATATTCAAGCTTATCCTGTTTTAAATACGCAGTACAATAAATGTACATGCGTATTTCATTTTTTTACATAAATGCTGCTTACTAGTTTGAATAGGAATTGCTTATCTATTATGCAGATAGTTCTGTATCTTCACGAAAAATCAATTTAGGTGATTGCAAATGATTTACCGTATCTTTCTCAACAAGTACTTTTTTTACGTTTTGCATTGATGGTAAGTCATACATTGTATCTAACAGTATATTTTCGACAATTGAACGTAATCCTCGAGCACCTGTTTTACGTTTCATCGCATTAATTGCAATGGCATCTAAAGCTTCTTTAGTAAATTCCAGTTCTACACCATCCAACTCTAATAAAGCATTAAATTGTTTGGTTAAAGCATTTTTAGGTTCGGTTAATATATTAACTAAAGCATCTTTATCAAGTTCTGATAACGTTCCAATAACAGGTAATCGACCAATAAATTCAGGTATAAGACCAAATTTAACCAAATCTTCTGCCTCTATCTGAGCTAATAACTCAGATTCTGTCGCTTTATTCTTAGTGCTTTTTACATCAGCACCAAAACCAATACCTGTGTTGGTAGAGACTCGATTTTCAATAACTTTATCTAATCCACTAAATGCGCCCCCACAAATAAAGAGGATTTTAGAAGTATCAACTTGTAAAAACTCTTGTTGTGGATGCTTACGCCCGCCTTTAGGAGGAACAGATGCAACAGTACCTTCAATAATTTTTAATAAAGCTTGCTGAACACCTTCACCAGAAACATCCCGAGTAATAGATGGATTATCTGATTTTCTAGAAATTTTATCAATTTCATCAACATAAATAATCCCACGTTGCGCTTTTTCTACATCATAATCACAACTTTGTAATAATTTCTGAATAATATTTTCTACATCTTCACCAACATATCCAGCCTCAGTCAATGTAGTTGCATCAGCCATGGCAAAAGGGACATCAAGAAAACGCGCTAATGTTTCAGCTAATAATGTTTTACCACTACCCGTAGGACCAATTAATAAAATATTGCTTTTACCTAATTCAACATCACTACGGTTAGAATAGCTACGTAAACGTTTATAATGATTATAAACAGCAACTGATAATACTTTTTTAGCCCGCTCCTGACCAATAACATATTCATCAAGATGAGCTCGTATTTCGTGCGGTGTCGGTAATGGTTTACTAATAAATTCTTCATGAGAAAGAAAACTCTTCGTTTCTTCTTTTAGAATATCATTACATAGTCCAATACATTCATTACAAATATAAATAGATGATGGCCCAGCAATTAGCTTACGGACTTCATGTTCACTTTTGCCACAAAAAGTACAATAGAGTAATTTTTCTGAGTTTTCTTTATCCACTTTCTTTACCTATTTATTATTAAGATCGTTTACTGTATATGGCGTCAACTAATCCATATTCAACTGCTTTCTCGGCTGACATAAAGTTATCACGATCTGTATCTTTTTCAATTACACTAATATCCTGACCAGTATGCATTGATAAAATATTATTTAATCGGCTTTTAACCTGTAATATTTCTTGAGCATGAATTTGAATATCTGACGCTTGTCCTTGAAAACCACCTAATGGTTGGTGGATCATGACGCGTGCATTAGGCAGGCAAAAACGTTTACCTTTAGTACCAGCAGTTAAAAGTAATGAGCCCATTGAACATGCTTGTCCAAGACAAATAGTACTAACATCTGGTTTAATAAATTGCATCGTGTCATAAATAGCCATACCAGCAGTCACTACTCCACCAGGAGAATTGATATATAAATGGATATCTTTTTCAGGATTCTCAGCTTCAAGAAAAAGCATCTGAGCAATAATCAAATTTGCCATATTGTCTTCAACTTGCCCAGTTAAAAATATAATTCTTTCTTTTAATAATCGTGAGTAAATATCATAAGCTCTCTCGCCACGAGAACTTTGCTCAACAACCATTGGAATCACACTCATGTATGGTTCTAAAGGCATTTTCATCTCCTAATTAAACAAAATAGCCCAAACAATTGATCCTTATTTGGGCTTATAATGAATTTTAATTAAATAAAGTGACAAGCTGCTTAAGCAACTTGTTGATTCATTAATTCTGAGAATGAATAAGTCTTATCTGTCACTTTTGCGCTAGCTAATAATAAATCAACTACTTGATCTTCTAGTGCAACAGAACGGATATTATCCATTGCTTTCTTATCTTTACGATAATAATCAACCACTTCTTTAGGATCTTCATAAGCAGTTGCAATTTCATCAATTAAAGATTGTACTTTTGCTTCATCAGCCTTTAACTTGTTACTTTCAATGATTTCGCTAAATAATAATCCAACTAACACACGGCGTTTAGCTTCTGCTTCGAATAACTCTTTAGGTAGATCCATTGATTGTTTAACATTACCACCAAAACGAGTTAAGGCTTGTTGACGTAAGACATCAATTTCTCGATCAATTAAAGCAAATGGAACTTCAATATCATTATTTTTTACTAAACCATCAATGACCTGTGTTTTGATTTTATTGCGAATTGTTGCATTAAGTTCACGTTGCATATTTTTACGTACTTCTGCTCGTAAACTTTCAACTGTGCCATCAGCAATACCAAATCTTTTCACTACTTCTTCAGTTAATTCTGGTAACTCAAGTTCTTCAACTTTTTTAAGTGAAGCAGAAAATACTGCTGGTTTACCTTTTAAATTCTCAGCATGATAATCTTCTGGGAATGTAACATTAATATCAAATTCATCTCCAGCTTTGTGACCGATGATTGCATCTTCAAAACCAGGGATCATTCGACCTTGTCCTAATACAAGTGCAAAATCATCAGCTTTACCGCCTTCAAATTCAGCACCATCAACTTTACCTAAAAAGTCAAGCGTGACACGATTTTGTTCTTTTGCTGTCTTTTTAACAACTTTCCAAGTACCTTGTTGTTTACGTAAGGTTTCAATCATTGTTTCCACATCAGCATCAACAACTTCAGCTACGGGTTTTTCAACTTCGATTTTATCTAAATCTTTGATTTTAATTTCCGGATAAACTTCAAATTCAACAGTGAAAGTATAATCTTCACCATTTTTATATTCTGTTGGAATATATGTTGGCGCACCAGCTGGATTTAATTTTTCTTGGATAATAGCATCGATAAAATTACGTTGCATCAAATCACTTAAAGCGTCTTGTAAAATCGAAGCACCATAGCGTTGTTCAACAATTTTTAAAGGTACTTTTCCTTTACGGAAACCATCAATACGGACTTTTTTTGCTGTATTGATAAGTTCTTTATCAACTGCTTTGGTAATATCTTCTGATTTAATTGTAATTGATAAACGACGGCCTAAACCTTCTGTTGTTTCTACCGAAACTTGCATCTTTATACCTCGGAATTATTGAATATATTTGCTCATAATTATAAATTGATTAATTGAGCTAATTAAATTTATAAAATAGGGAAGCATTATACCGACCGTAATCGTCTACGTCGAGACATTTAATAGCTTCTTCTCAAGTGCTTTCAAACGTTTATTCATTTCATCAATATGTAAAACTAATGAAGCTGTTTTACGCCATACTTTATTTTGTTGTAATGGAATACCCGATGAATATACACCCGGCTCAGTAATTGGTCTCATAACCATACCCATTCCAGTCACAGTTACTTGATCACAAATTTCCATATGGCCGTTAATAACACTCGCACCACCAATTAGGCAATGGCGTCCAATCTTTAAACTACCCGCCATAATAACACCACCAGCGACAGCAGTATGATCACCAATAATATCGTTGTGCGCAATTTGACATTGATTATCAATAATGACGCCATTACCGATGACAGTATCATCTAAAGCACCACGATCGATTGTTGTTGATGAGCCAATTTCAACGTTATTACCAATTACTACCCGACCAAGCTGGGGGATTTTTATCCATCTACCTTTATCATTTGCATAACCAAATCCATCTGCACCTATTACTGTTCCTGATTGGATCAAACAGTGTTCACCAATAATACAGTTATGGTATATAGATACATTAGACCATATTTTTGTGCCTGCACCGATTTGAGTATCTTTCCCAATAAAACAGCCAGCACCAATACAACAGTTATCACCAAGATTTACACCACTTTCTATAACAGCATTTGGACCAATTGATACATTTTGTCCAAGCTTAGCAGTAGGATCAATCACCGCAGATTGTGCGATGCCTTTAGCGGGTAACGGGGTCGTATCTAAAAGTTGTGCTAATTTTGCATAAGTAAGATAAGGATCTTTAACAATCAAAGCAGCCCCATTCCAATATTTAAGGCTATCTTCTGTCATAACAACTGCTGAAGCGTTACAAGTTAATAAATTGTTTTGGAATTTTTTATCCGACAAAAAAGTGATTTGACCTTTTGTGGCACTTTTCATTGATGCTACACCGGTGATAGTTAATTCACCATCACCATATAATGTAGCATCAAGCTTGTCAGCTAATTGCTCTAAACGAAAAGCAAACATTATTTTTTAACCTTCTCCAAAACTTTGTCAGTAATATCAACAGCGTCAGAGGCATATAAAACGGTATCTACTCTTAAAATAAGATCATATTTTTCTTCAGCAACGATGGTTTTAACTGCTTCTTGAATTTTGGTTAGTAATTTACCAGCTTCTTTTGTTTCGCTATCACGATATTCATTTGCGAAAGCTGTGGCTTTATTCTGAAAATCTGCGATAGTTTTATTTAATTTAGTTTTTTCAGAAGATGACAAAGTTAGCCCTTCTTTCTTTAAACGTGCAGCTGCTGCATCAGCAAGCTTTTCTTCTTTTTCTAATGCTTTAGCTCTCGCTTCAAATTTTTGGTTCAATTCTTTACCGATTGCTTCTCGTTCTGGCATACGATCCATTACAGATTTAATATCGATAACACCAATTTTAGTTTCAGCGTTTGCAAAGCCTGTAAAAAGTAGAGCAATACTGATGCCAATAACAGATATAATTTTTTTCACTTTATTCACCTATGTGTATTTTAGTTATTAACAACATGGCATTACCATGTTGAACCTATATTAAATTGGAATTGCTGCGCTGAATCACCATGATATTTCTTTAACGGCTGTGCATAAGAAAATACCAATGGCCCTAATGGGGACATCCATTGAACAGCAAGACCAGCAGACATTCTAATATCAGATGGGGAACTATAATCAGGAATATTTTTGCCTTTTAGATCCCATTCGCTATCCCAAACCGTTCCTGCATCAAAAAATACTGATGTTCTAATACTATCTGCATATTTTTCACTTGCAAATGGTGTTGGGACTATTAGCTCCGCACTTCCGAATGCTAAGGCATTACCACCTATTGCATCTTTAGAACTAGTACATTGAGCTGTATCGCCTAAGGTTCTACATCCATCTACGCCTGTTTTAAAATATACTGCTTTAGGACCGACAGTGTTTGTTTTAAAGCCACGCAATACAGTTGAGCCACCTGCATAGAAATTTTCATAGAATGGTAATTCTTTTCCACCAAATCCACCACCATAACCTAATCGGCCACGAGCTAAAAATACCCATTTATGATCGGCATCAATTGGATAATAATAAGAAGCATCACTAACCATTTTATAGAATCTATTGTCAAATACTGGCACTGTCGCTTTTAAATTAGCAGTTAGTTTTAACCCATCTGTTGGGAAGTAACCACGATCTAGTGAGTTATATGTCCAATAAGCGTTCAATAACAAATCATTGGTGTCATATGAATAAGACTTATCTTTATTTTTCATATTTTCACCCATTGATTCAAAATAGCGCCACATATTATACTGAGGTTTCATATCAGCTAATTTATGATTAGCGTATTCTGTGCCAAAACGAACAAAGTTATTTTCACTAATCGGGAAGCCGAGGTCTAAATTAGCCCCCCAAGTTTTACTTGAATACTCAGATTCATCATCATCACTATCAGTTTTATAAGTATTGTAGTAAACGCTACCACCTAAACTAACACCATCAACAGTAAAATAAGGATTAACAATCGAAACAGATGCACTTTTATCACTACTGGTTGTATTAATATCAAATGAAACGCTATTCCCCGTTCCTAACCAGTTATCTTGAGAAATTCCAGCATTAAAACTTATACCACTGTCTGAGCCAATACCCACGCCAAATTTAATACTACCCGTATTACGTTCAGCTACTTTATAAATAATATCAACTTGATCATCAATGCCAGGAACTCGTTCAGTATTCGCTTCAACACTTTCAAAGAAACCTAATCGATTTAAACGTTCTTTACCAAGTTCAACCAAACCATTACTCAACCATGATCCTTCCATTTGACGAAGTTCACGACGAACCACACTTTCACTTGTAATTGTATTGCCGACAATTTTAATATTGCGTACGTAAAAACGTTGCCCTACATCAACTAATACTACTAATTTAACAGTATGTGATGAGTCATCCATTTCAGGCTGAATAGCTACTTGAGGATAAGCATAGCCAAAATTAGCCAACAATCGCTTAATATTATCCTCAATATCAGTTATTTTTTTACCATTATAAAGTTCACCTACAGTAAGCTTTTCTTTGGCTAGTTTTTGGATTGCCTCTTCATGTCCTGCAAAGTTACCTTTAAAATCAAAATCGGCTAACTTATATTGTTCACCTTCATGAATATTAATAGTGACATAAATCCCTTTTTTATCTGGCGTTAAGCTAACTTGTGTAGACTCAATATTAAATCGAGCATAACCTCGATTTAAATAAAAGCTTTGCAACTCATCTAAGTCCGATGCCAATTTTTGCTTTTGATATTTACGATCACCAAGCATATTCCACCAAGGCACTTCATCACGTAATGAAAACCGTGAAATAAGCTCTTCAGATGAAAAAGCTTTTGCACCCACGATATTGATTTGATCTATTAAAGCAGATTTACCTTCAGCAATAACTAATTTTAAATCAACACGATTTCGAGATAATGGTGTTACGACGGCTTTGATTTGAGCATTATATTTACCAACACTATAGTAAAAATCTTCTAGCCCTTTTTCGATTCCTGAAAGCATTGTACGATCTAATGCATCACCTTCTCGAATACCGGTACTATCTAAATTCTTTTTCAACATGTCGTCTTTGACAGATTTGTTACCAGAAAAGGTAATACTTGCTATAGTTGGGCGTTCTTGGACATGGATAATTAATTTATCGCCATCACGAGAAACAGTAATATCATCAAAATTACCGCTGGCGTAAAGTGATTTGATAATGCGACCTAAATCAGATTCATTCACATAGTCACCAACTTGAACAGGCATTTCAAGCATCGCAGCACCGATTGTAACTCGTTGCAAACCTTCAAACTTGATGTCCCTAACCACAAAATCATCAACACAAAATGCATTGGAACTATATACTGCTGTGGTACTAAACAGCAAAGATGCTATAAGTAATTTATTTATTTTCATCGTATATATTTATAACCTCATCCCATTACAATCGTAAAATATCATTAAATAGTGCAATTCCCATTATTACCATTAATAAAACAAATCCGATACGAAAAAAACGCTCTTGTGTTTTATTTGATAAGGCATTTCCTTTTATTTTCTCAAAAAATAAAAAAAGCAACTGCCCGCCATCTAACATAGGTAATGGAACAAGATTGATAACTCCTAAACTTATACTAATAAAAGCTAGAAAATATAAGTAAGGAGTAAATCCATAACTTGCTGTTTGCCCTGCGTTTTTTGCTATTGTAATTGGTCCTGATAAATGTTTTAGACCAATCACTCCTGTTACTAATTGATAAAGAGAACGAACCGTTAACTTAGTCGTTAACATTGTTTGTTTCATCGCTTTATCGAATCCATTAAAAAAATCATATTGTTTAATTACTGCATCAGATGTCGGATAGAAACCTGCAACACCTTCTCCATTTCTATTTCTTGTTGGCTCAAGTGTAAGATCTACGTCTTTATTGTTCCTACTTACCTTCAGTTTTATAATTCCAGCTTTTTTTATAGTATCCGTAAAATCATTCCAATTTTGATAAAGGTGATCATTATAACTCATTATTTTATCACCAACTTTTAAACCAGCTTGAGCCGCTGCTGAATCGGGTATAATTTTACTCACAATTGGATAAATTTCCAATTGTTTAGGTATAAATCCAAATGCTGCGATTGCAGATTCCTTTTCAATATCAAAAGACCAATTACTAATATTAACATCTCGACTAACTTCTTGTTGCTCAATATCAGTACTATAGGTAACATTAATATTGCTTTTACCTAAAGCAGAAATCAATGCTACATTTACATCATTCCAAGTGTCTATTTTAGCATTATCAATCATTCTTAACTCTGCATCTGCTGGCATATTTATAGATGCAGCTGGTGTTGAAGGTATAATACTTTTTATTTTAACAGGATAATCAACCACACCCGTCAAAAAAATAACCCAATAAATAATTAATGCTAAAACAAAATTAGCAAATGGCCCTGCAAAAATGATTGCAGCCCGTTGCAAAATACTTTTTTTATCAAAAGCGCGTTTTTCTAAATTGGGCGATAATTCACTCGTTTTGCTATCGAGCATTCTAACATATCCGCCAAGTGGAATCATAGCGATAACTAATTCAGTTCCATTTGAAAATCTATGCGACCATATTTTTTTTCCAAACCCGATTGAAAAACACTCTACATGCACTTTACATAGCCGAGCAACAAAAAAATGCCCAAACTCATGAACTGTAACTAATATACTGATAGTAATAATAAATAACAACAGTGACCAAAGCAAAATCAGTAACCCTTTAGAATAAATGCAAAGATAATACAGCAAATACAGGAACTGCCGACGTTAAACTATCAATACGATCTAAAATACCACCATGTCCTGGGATAAGATTTCCACTATCTTTAATTCCTGCTTCACGCTTAAACATGCTTTCAGTCAGGTCACCTAATACCGAAGCCAAAATAGCCAATAGGGAGCTAAATAAAAATTGAGTAAAATTAATATTAAAATTACCAGTTAAGTAAGCGATCACACAAACTAAAGTTGCTAAACTGACACCACCGATAAAACCTTCTACCGTCTTTCCTGGTGAGACTTTTACAGCTAATTTCCGTTTACCAATCGCTCTTCCAGCAAAATAAGCACCTGTATCGGTTGCCCATACTAACACAAATACATATAGCAACCAAATAGCCCCAGTATAACTATTAACACTGTAATTAATAGTACGTAATTCAAGCATTCCTATAAAAAAAGGTACTAATGTAAAAAAAGCAAATAACAGCTTAATTAATGGTGATCTAGACCAGTATTTTGCTGAGTTAGGATAACCTACAACTAATAACAAAGCGGTTAACCACCAAATAACTGATAAGCAAATTATTAAAGCAAATAACTTACTTTTTAGTATTGACTCAATTGGTATGAAGTAAAGCAAAACTATTGAAAAAACAATAAAAAACAAAAGAACTGTTTTCTCGGTTCTTTTTGCTAGAAAATTACCCCATTCCCATGCCGCTAATGCACAAACAGCGATGATTAAATAAGAAAATATCGATAAAGGTGCAAAAAATAGTGCAATAATAACAAGGGGAATAAGTACGATGGCAGTTAAAATACGCTGGATTAGCATGAAAGGTCCTCATTTAGAACGCCACCAAAACGCCGTTCTCTAGTGTTAAAAATATTTATCGCTTCATCAAATGATGCCTGATTGAAATCAGGCCACAATGTGTCAGTAAAATACAATTCTGCGTATGCACATTGCCATAATAAAAAATTACTAATTCGGTATTCGCCACCGGTACGAATAACTAAATCAACTTCAGGTAAATCATTCATACAAATAATCGAGCCAAAATATTCCTCATTGATATCCTGTGGCGTTATTTTACCATCTAAAGCTTGTGAAGCTATTTTTTTAGCTGATTCAACAATATCCCAACGACCACCATAATTAGCTGCAATATTCAATGTAAGGCCAGTATTATTTTTGGTTAAAAGCTGAGCATTAATAATAAGATTTTGAAGATTTTGATTAAATTTTGATATATCACCAATGATATTTAATCGAACATTATTTTTATTTAAATTTTTAATTTCGCGATTTAACGCATAAATAAACAGTGAAATTAAAGCAGTAACTTCATTAGCTGGACGTTTCCAATTTTCACTACTAAAAGCATATAACGTAAGCACTTTTACATCTAGTTTTGCTGCATATGTGACAATTTTACGCACCGCTTTTAAACCAGCTCGATGGCCTTTAGCGCGTAATTGATTTCTTTGCTTTGCCCATCGACCATTACCATCCATAATAATCGCCACATGGTTGGGAATATATTGTGTCATGTATAATCTCGTTATATATCTATCATATTAATGATAATTTCGATAAATCAACGGGTGCCATAAACAACTATCGTCTTACCATGTGCTGAAATTAGGTGTTGATCTTCAAGCATTTTTAAAATTCTTCCAACGGTTTCACGTGAACAGCCGACAATTTGCCCAATCTCTTGGCGGGTTATTTTTATTTGCATACCATCTGGGTGAGTCATCGCATCAGGCTGTTTAGTTAAGTTTAATAGTGTTTGTGCAATTCGACCGGCTACATCTAAGAAAGCTAGATTACTTACTTTTTCTGATGTAACTTGTAACCGGCTTGCCATTTGACTAGCTAATCGCATTAATATATCTGGGTTAACTTGCACTAGCTGTTTAAATTTTTTATAGGATATTTCGGCCACTTCACAACTTGTTTTTGCTTTAACCCAAGCACTGCGTTCTGTACCTTCTTCAAAAAGACCTAATTCACCTAAGAATTGATTTTGGTTTAAATACGACAAAATCATTTCATTACCTTCATCATCTTTAATCAATACCGCTACAGATCCTTTTAAAATATAATAGAGAGTTTCGGCTTTTTCACCTTGATGAATAAGGGTACTTTTAGCTGGATATTTATGAATATGGCAATGAGATAAAAACCATTCCAATGTTGTATCTGATTGCTGTTTACCAATCATTATTCCTTCCTCTCTATTCAAATTACTACAGTAACACTATAACAAAGTTACAGAATAAATCATATACTCACTAAAATGATTTTAATCATTATTTAATAAATTTAATGTCTACTGTTTCATGTAATTCAGACCAAAAAATTGCAGCTGAACCATTAATTAAATGAAGTTTTACATCATTCACTTTATCTTTAAGTGATTTTTCTTGCTCACCATAATCAGTCCCTTCACGTAAAACAAAGTATTCTATTAGATTGTTTAATGTAGTTGAATCAAGAGATTGCCAAGGAATTATCATAATTATATTTGCTGAGTTAACTTACATTAATTTATTTTAACAAGTTAATTATAAGAAGTGCATACGGAATATTAAATAAAAAAACCACTCAGTTGAGTGGTTTTAATTAGTTTCATTAAATAATGATTAGTTTGCAGTAACTTTAAGTTTGAAGCCTTGAATACCTGCAACATAGCCTGAGCCACCATTTAAGCTACTGTACACTGCATTATGTTTTCCACCAGCAGGGTCACCTAACTTAATCACGCCATAACCTTCTGGGCTAGCATCTGCATCTCCAGCCGGCACACCAACTAAAGTATCAGCTGCTGCAGCAGTTTGAGATCCATTTGCAGCATTATTATTACCATCTAGACTCCATGTAAATGTGTAAGATCCTGATTGGTTCGTATCTCCACCAGTGAAGTTAGGCGTTGTGCTAGTATCAGTTGGGTTAGCTTTCAGCCATACAATAGCCGCTAGTTTATCACCATATTTTGGTGTTACATCAGAAGTAGTATCAACAAGGTTCTTCGTTAAATCTACACTACCTGAACTAGTATATTTGAATATACCTAACACTGTAGCACCAGGATATTCAATAGGACCGTCCGGAAGATCTGGATCTTTATCACCAGGACCGTGTGGATCTGTACCTGGATCTACAGGATCAGAACCATGACCTGGAGTAGTAGTACCATCCCAAATATCACTTACCCATAACCATTCGTTTTCTCTTGGAGCACCATAAGGAGTAATTTCTTCAAGTTTGAAACCGATTTTTGTAGCACCAGCCATAGAAGGAGTAATTTTGAAATAAATATGACCTGCTTGATCAGAGTTATCAGCTGTTGCAGTAACATCTGTAACTTCAGTCCAAGAAGTAGCATTGCCAGTTTTAATCCAAACTTTAAGTGTATCTGCTACTGCATGTTTATCAGATGGATCTATATCTCCATCTAGATCTTTTAAGTCATAAAAGATATGAATGTAATTACCAACTTTAGCTTTTTCAGTACGACCAAGAGAGGTGGCACCTGTTGTATCATTTGAAATACGAAGAGTCAAAGATCTTTCAACTGCGGTGCCACCAGTAGTTACACCTTTTGACCAAATTACTGGTGCATTACCTACTATCGAATTTTGAGTCATTACTGGATCTAATGCATAAGCACTGCTAGCAGCATAACCAGCTAAAAACAAACTTAATGCAACTTTTTTAATTGCTAATTTTTTCATGTTTAACTTCCTATTTTCTCTAATAAATTAACATGTTATATTTATATGAATACACCGTTTTTATTGGTGTTGCCTTTTAAATCATCTTCGATAATTCGAAGATGATTAAAACTTTTTTTAATTAACTGAAACTTGTAATTTAAATCCTTGATCTCCAGCACATGCTACTGGTGATGCTGTTATCTGGTTTAGATCTAAATATGTAGGAGCTCCAGCCACAGCAGGAATACTTGTACCTGTTGTTGCATAACTAGTCATATTCGTTCTAATAGTGTAAGGTGCATTTGGTCCCATACTTACATTAAACCAAGGGCCATTAGGACTATCAACATAACTTGGTAATGTTGTCATTGCACTTCCAGGACACGCTGGGCTATTTGAACTAACAAGTGACCAGATAACAAATGGGTTGGTAATTTCTACAGCTTCAGTATCATCGACATAAGCTTTTACGGTATATTCAGTACCTACATACCATCCAGTAATACCTGGTTCAAAATCAAGTACGTTTCCATTTTGTCTAGCAACTAAAGTTCCATCACTACGATATACTTTAATATAGCCCGCTCTACCACCACCAAAATTAACCGTAGCTTTGTTGAAAGACTGACCATAACCATCTAATTTGATAGAAAAATCAACTGCTCCATCAAAGTTTGACGCAACGTCGATGGTATAAGTATCACCAATAGCTGTTGTGCCTGCTGCGGTAGAAGCATTTGCTGAAATGTTCTCACCCATTTTGACTTTTTCAAAAGATTTAACAATGACACAACGTTCTGATGTAGGGCAACTTCTTACCGTACCAGAAGTACCATCAATCAAAGAGACTTTTGAACCATTACTGGTTGCTGTCCATAAATCAACTACTGAGGATTTGAATGTATTGCCTACCTTAGACATCAATGATTGGTCACTAAAACCATCATAACCATCCCCAAAGCTTCCACTTCCAGTAGGTGTTCCAGGGGTAACCAAACTTGCTAATAGCGTTACTGAAGTCGTACCATCAGCTATATTTTGCACAGAAGTTGCTGGATTTCTTGAGCTATCAATCGCCCAAATACCTATTTTACGAATACTTAAATTAGGAAGAACTTCAAACGAAACTGAATTAGATGTTGCTGATTTTCCTTTGCTATCAGTAACCGTTACTGCTAGGTTATAAACACCATTTGTACTAATTGGCAATCTGTTCCCATTTCGGTCTACATAACTAGGTGCAACAATCTTCCAATTATTAACATCAGCAGGAGGTGTTAACCATGAAGAGCTAGTACACACTCCCACAGCAGAACACAAGAAACCACCACCATTATCAATATCTCGCATATTGCCTGACCAAACTAAACTTGATATACCTTTGGCGTTATGAACACCTATAACTAGATCATGAGTAGTACCTTCAAGTAATTGAAGAGAGTCTAACCCTAAATCAACAGTCATTTTCTTTTCTTTATATTCAAGAACGATATAGTTATTACGATCAACTAAATCATATCGACTGCCTTTTAAAGAACGTGCCGCTTGAACCATATCCGGATCTAGCTGATCTTTTAACGGTGTACCAATACGATAATTCATGGTTAATTCAGCAGATGTGATTTTTTTACTATCCTGTCCGCGCTTATGTTGAGCTTTAACGGTAAATAAAGGAACTGGGGTATAATCCAATCCGACTGTGATCGCTCTTGGATCTTTTTGTAAATTATCCTTACCAAATAAAGCAACCTTATCACCATAGTATTGTTCATACATAAGCGATCCGCCTAAATGAGGATATTGAGGTAAATAGCCCTGAAAGCGAATAT
Source organism: Gilliamella sp. B3127 (assembly GCF_026536935.1). Taxonomy (NCBI): domain Bacteria; kingdom Pseudomonadati; phylum Pseudomonadota; class Gammaproteobacteria; order Orbales; family Orbaceae; genus Gilliamella; species Gilliamella sp. B3127. Next base: position 74,233 of record NZ_JAFNNI010000006.1, on the reverse strand, counting down.
CAAAACCTCTAGCAGCTCGTTCTAAATAGTCATCAAAGTCTCTTGATTCTTTCCAATCAGATAAAGGATGATAATAGTTAGCTGCAAACTTCATATAATCAGTCCAAGCTTCAGCACCTAGACCTAAACGATTGTGTGAACGTTGGAAATCATGGTCAAGAAAGGCGTTATATCCTAATAACCATGTATTATCAGCAACATCCCAACGTTGACCAATACCAAAGTTACCGATATGACGATTATGTTCATATTCTTGGAATGATAACTGACTAAAAATCAATGTGCTGTCCGTATCAATCAATGGGCTAAATAATTTAACATTAATATTATTGAATTCACCCTTATCGCTTAAATCGAACTGTAATTGAGCAGTACCAAAACGCCCTAAAAAATTTTGAGCAGCGCTACGAAGAGGATCTACAACTTGTGAATGAATACCATTGCGAACATAGTTTTCAGCATAATCTTTACCTTTGTTTTTCAAATGGCCAGAGATACCGCCATTATCTGCTGAAGTAATATTTTTCCAATCTTGAGTTGCAAGTGTTTGCAAGGTGGTAGCTACTTGGCTTGATAGTGCATCTTTGTCTTTTTTGACATCGTAATTGTCATCAGAGCCTAGCGAAGGTAAATTTGAGTATTTATCTTTTTTATTATTATTATTTATTGCAGGTAATAAAGGAGAATTTTCAGGTAAAACTAGTCGTTCATCGACTTCAACCATATCTTTTTTATCGAAACGACCTGCATTCATAGCTCGTAATTCAGAAATTGAAATATTGCTTAATAATGCAATCTGATACAAACTACGTTTTTGATTATTAATCATTTCTCGAGCTTTAGTACCATTCTTTAATTCAATGATTTTATTGCTATCAACCTCATTCGATGATAGCTGAGTATCAATAGCATAAGCATAATTCCAACTTAACGTAGCTATTACAAATGCTGAGATAACTCTTAATCTAAGATTCTTTCTCACCGTAGTCATTCCTTATATTTCACCAACTTTACAATGGCATCATATTTATTTACGTCGCCAGGCAGTTATTAAAGTTGTTATTATTTAATATTTTGTTTTTAATATGCGATTTTAATACTAAATATTATTTGCCTAAAAACCTAATACTTCTTTACAAAACAGCTATATTCAGGAGGATTTTATTACATAAATGTAATTTATAAAACTATTTTGTAACTTTTTTTGACATCTTTTTGTAAAGACGTTTTTTTGATATATTAATCAACAGTTTAATTTATTGTATTTTTGTTTAAAACTTACGATTTTTATTAATTAATCAACTTTATATTACTTTTTAGTAATAGAAATTAAGCAACAATATGTAAATTGTAAAGTAAAAAGGTTAATTTATGGGATGCAAATAAGCTTGAACTATTCACTTCAAGCTTATTTATGACTTTAGGTTGTATTTTAGAAAATTAAATGGCTAGTATTGACCTTCATTATAAATTTCAAGATTTTCAGATTCTGGTGTGATTGATTTATTTTCAGCTCTGTGATGCTCTAGCGTATCAAAATAATTATCATCAATTCCTTCAGTAACATATTTTCCATCAAAAACAGAACATTCTAGATGATGAATATTAGGATTTTGCTCTTTAATACAATCAATTAAATCAGAAAGATCTTGAAATATTAATTTATCTGCTCCAATTTCTTTGGCAATTTGACCAACAGAACGGTTATAAGCTATAAGTTCACTAGCAACTGGCATATCAATACCATAAACATTAGGATGTCTAATTTCAGGCGCTGCCGAAGCGAGATAAACTTTTTTAGCACCAACTGAACGCACCATCTCAAGTATTTTTTCTGATGTCGTTCCTCGAACAATGGAATCATCAACTAGAAGAACATTCTTACCTTCAAATTCAATACGATTAGCATTTAGTTTTCTTCTTACTGAAAGTTTTCGTTCCGCTTGACCTGGCATGATAAAAGTACGGCCAACATAACGATTTTTAACAAATCCTTGTCGATAGGGTTTATTCAGAATTCTGGCAATTTCAAGCGCGGCATCACATGATGTTTCAGGAATAGGAATTACTACATCAATATCAATGTCTTTCCATTCTCTCGCTATTTTTTTACCTAGTCTCTGCCCCATTAATATACGGGATTGATATACTGAAACACCATTCATCAATGAGTCTGGGCGGGCAAAATAAACATATTCAAAAATACATGGATAATATTGAGGATTATTTGCACATTGTTTTGAATAAAGTTGTCCATCTTGAGTAATATAGATAGCTTCACCTGGTTCAACATCACGCATAAATTCAAAATCGAGAATATCTAAAGCAACACTTTCCGATGCAACCATATATTCTGTCTTTTGATTATCAAGCACTTTTTTACCTATCACCAAAGGACGAATACCATATGGGTCACGAAATGCGACTAATCCATGTCCAATAATCATTGCAACACATGCATAAGCACCTTTAATGATTTGATGTACCCGATTGATAGCGGTGAAAATATTTTCTGCAGTTAATGGATAGGTAGGGAATTTATCAAGTTCGCTAGCAAAAATATTAAGTAATACTTCTGAATCAGAACTTGTATTAATGTGGCGTCTTGCTAATTCAAATACTTTATTTCTTAATTGGTCAGTATTAGTTAAATTACCATTGTGTGCAAGTGCAATACCATAAGGTGAATTGACATAAAATGGTTGCGCTTCTGAAGGACTTGAGCTGCCCGCAGTGGGATAGCGAATATGCCCTATTCCTAAATTACCTTGTAAACGCAACATATGATGTTCTTGAAATACATCTTTAACTAAACCATTTGCTTTACGTAAGCGAAAACGATTTTGCTCGTCGATAGTTACAATCCCCGCAGCATCTTGTCCTCGATGCTGCAAAACAGTTAAAGCGTCATAAATAGATTGATTAACTGTACTGCATCCTACAATACCAACAACACCACACATACAATGATTACCTCAAAGTTATTGAACTAAAAATGAAGACGACTGCTGTATAAAATCAAAAAACCAACGAATAATAAAATGAAAATGCGGAATTAGCTGCGATTGCGCCCATTCAGGAGATTGGGATAACGGAGTGAAAGTATCGACAAAAAAGAGCACTGCCGCAACAACTAAAATACCCCTTAATACACCAAAACAAATACCTAATACGCGATCCGTACCTGATAGTCCTGTTTTTTGAACCAATTGCCCAATAATATAAGAAACAATGGCACACACAATTAGTGTAGCAATAAATAAAATAGCGATAGCTATAGCAATACGAATTACATCACTATCAAAATAAGTTAAGTAACTAGTAATATGCATGTAAAAACGACTTGCTATAAAAAAAGCCAGAACCCAACTTATTAGGGATAACGCTTCTTTAACAAAACCTCTAATAATACTAATTAGTGCAGATAAAATAATCACACCAATAATCGTATAATCAACCCAATTCATCATAATAACTCACAATTTTATATTAATATTTTTATTTAATGTTTGTACTCATTAAAGAGTAAAATAATTTTTAATTTGTAACAATAACACCTTTTAATTTTGTTAAATTGTTTAGGTTACTAAGCAACTGCTCTGCTTGCTCTTTTTTTGCATAAGGACCGACCTGTAATTTTATTAATTGATTAGGTCCTGGATTACTCGGAATGATTCTAACGTCATAATTGTTTAGCCTTAATAATGCCACTAATTCCTCAATTTTTTTCTTATTTTTCAATGCGCCAAGTTGAATCATGTAGGGCTTATCTGTTTGTTCAGGAATAGATGAAGCGTCACTATTATCATTATCAGGTGATGCTAAAGAGCTAGTATATTGATCAGAATCAGGTGTATAAGATTGTTCAAATCCTGAACCACCATTAATAGTTGACTCATTTTGTGATGTAATCACTTGATTTTGTTCATTTACTACTTCTGGTTGTAAAATAGGAATTGTAGGCGTATGTAAATTAGATTTATCTGTAATGATATTAGGTGCAATTATAGCAATAATTAGCAATAATGTAGCAAAACCAACTAGTTGATTCCTAATTTTATTTGAAGTAGTTTTCTCTTGATTAGTATCCATGATTACATTTGCCTAATTTATCTAAAACGGCAGATACAGTATAAAATGAACCACAGACGACAATAATATCATCTTCTTTTGAATCTTGCATGGCCTTTTGATATGCATTATCAACTGATTCAAACGTAGTTATATTTTCTACTTTATTATCTTGCAAATACTGCTTTAATACCTCAGCATTACATCCACGCTCACCGTAAAGTGAAGCACAATACCATTGATCAGCATTTAATAAAGATAGAGTGCTTTTAATATCTTTATCTTTCAACATACCAATGACAAACCTAATCTTACCAATAGTAGGTTGTTTCTTTACCAATAACTTAATTTGGTTAGCTAAATAGTTAGCAGCATGAGGATTATGTGCAACATCAACAATTACAATTGGTGATGTCTGTATTATTTGAAATCTTCCAACTAAATTTGTTTTTTCAAGACCCTCGATTATTTGATTCTGGTCAATTGAAAGCGAAGAATAAGTTAGTGCTGCTATTGCAGTAGCAGCATTAGCTAAAGGCACATTGGGAATAGGCAATTGATCATACTGTTTTAACGGTGAAATGAATTGCCATAATGAATCATCAATTTGTTGATATGACCAATCTTTATTAACTACATAAATAGGACAATTCACAGTTTTAGAAACATCTATAATAGATGATGGTATCTCTGGCTCACCAACTATAGCAATACTATTGGGTTTAAAAATACCTGCTTTTTCTCGACCAATACTTTCTCGAGTATTGCCTAAATATTCTACATGGTCGATACCGATTGTAGTAATAATTGCCATATCAGCATCGATAATATTGGTGGCATCAAGTCTTCCACCTAAGCCTACTTCTAGAATAACTACATCCAATTGAGCCTGTTTAAATTGATATAATGCAGCTAACGTTGCATATTCAAAATAAGTTAAGGAAATATTTCCTCTCACTTTTTCAATTTCAACAAAGGCATCAACTGTGTCTTGTTCTTTTGACTCTTGATTATTTATTCTAACCCTTTCAGTAAAACGCACTAAATGAGGAGAGCTGTAAACTCCAACACGCTTATTTGCAGCAAGTAATATCATCTCAAGCGTGCGGCAAGTCGTTCCTTTGCCATTAGTCCCAGCCACCGTAAAAATATAAGGGGCTGGCTGCAAAAGATCTAGATGCTCTGCGACTGTTCTAACACGCTCAAGCCCTAAATCAATGGTTGTTGGATGTAATTGTTCCAAATAAGAAAGCCATGTTTCAAGATTAGACATGGCATCAGGAATTTCAGTTCGCATGATTAATTAAATAGTCTCATCATCAACAATAGAATCAAAAGGAACTGGGAGTTGCATTAATTTAGCTAACAGGCCTGCAATTTTAGGGCGCATATCACGACGATCAATAATCATATCAATCGCACCTTTTTCTAATAAGAACTCGCTACGTTGGAATCCTTCTGGCAGTGTTTCACGCACTGTTTGTTGAATTACTCGAGGCCCCGCAAAACCAATTAACGCTTTAGGTTCAGCAATATTAATATCACCTAGCATCGCTAGACTAGCAGATACACCACCCATTGTTGGATCGGTCATTACAGAAATATAGGGTAAACCTTCATCTTGCATTTTTGCTAAGATAGCACTAGTTTTTGCCATTTGCATTAATGAAAATAATGCTTCTTGCATTCGGGCTCCACCGCTAGTAGAAAAACAGATTAATGGGCACTTATCTTCAATTGCCTGTTCTGCAGCTCGAGTAAATAAAGCACCAACCACAGACGACATCGAACCACCAATGAAAGCAAATTCAAAGCAGGCAACAACAACTGGAATGCCCAGTAATGAGCCTTTCATTACTACCATGGCCTCTTTTTCATGCGTTTCTTTTTGAGCAGTTGCTAAACGATCTTTATATTTTTTTGTATCTTTAAACTTTAAAATATCTTTGGGAGCAAGTTCTGAACCAATCTCTATATCAGAACCTTCGTCTAAAAAACGATATAAACGAACACGGGCAGGAATATGCATGTGATGATCACATTTTGGGCAAACCTCTAAATTACGATCAAGTTCAGCTTGATAGATAACCTGCTCACAATTACTACATTTGGTCCAAACACCACCTGGAATATTTGCCTTTTTATGATCTGACGATATATTATTTTTACTCAGAATTTTTTCAATCCAGCTCATTATGATTCTCTCATTTGGTACTCTTTTCAGTTAACGACACATTGTATAATACTTTGCAATAATTCTTAATAGTTGTTTTTATTTTTATCGCAATTAGAAGGAAAATCGATAAATTTATCGACAATTTTATAAAAATATTATTATTTCATACTTCAAAAAATTTGATTTAAAACAAAACTCAGCAAGCTTGATTGATATTTAAATTTAACATTTTTCAATAAAAGTATATTTAGTATGACCTTAAAAAATTATTGGTATATAATTAACTCAGAATCGTTTTCCATTTTTTAGAAATAAGGGGTTATAGATGGACAAGGAAAAATCAGCCGCACCATCATTTCAAGATGTACTAGAATATATTCGTTTATCACGTCGTTTAAATAAATTAAAACGTGAAATTTCAGATAACGAGAAAAAAATTCGTGATAACCAAAAACGTGTGCTATTACTTGAAAATTTAAGTGATTACATTAAACCTGATATGACTTATGAAGAACTTCAAGCTATTATTGCTAATATGAAGAGTGATTATGATGATCGTGTTGATGATTATATAATCAAAAATGCTGAAATATCTAAAGAAAGACGTGAAATCAGCAAAAAAATGCGAAGTTACCGTTCTAATTAATGTTTTTTGAATAACAACGCCCTTTTTCTCAATAGGGCGTTATTATTTTTAATCAATTAACCGCCAGCAAATTTAACTTTAAAACCTTTATCTTCTAATAATGATTTTAATAGTTCACGTTTGTCGCCTTGAATTTCAATTTTTCCGTCTTTAACTGAACCTCCACAACCACAACGCTTTTTCAGCTCAGCAGCTAATTGCATCAACTGAGAATCCTCTAAATCGAATCCCTCAATAACACAAACTCCTTTACCTTTACGCCCTGATGTCTGGCGTGAAATACGGATAAAACCATCGCCTTTAATACGAGGTTTAGCAGCCTGCTTTGGCGTAATTCGACCATGTTCAGTTGAATAAACAATAGCGTTATCAGACATAATTATTAACTCTTTGATAAATCTAGTGTTGTTAAAATAGTATGTAATGCTTTGGTTGGGTCTTCCGCTTGAGTAATAGGACGCCCAATCACTAAATAATCTGAACCAGCAGCTTGTGCGCGTTGGGGTGTCATAATACGGCGCTGATCATCAGGTGTTGATCCTGCTGGACGAATTCCTGGAGTAACTAATTTAAAATCACTTCCTAGTCTAGTTCTAAAACTTTGTACTTCTTTAGCAGAACATACAACTCCATCGAGTCCGCAATTCTTTGCCAGTAATGCCAGCTTTGTTGCTTGCTCTAATGGTGAAACGTTAATACCTATTTCTTTAAGATCAGAAGACTCCATACTCGTTAATACAGTCACTGCGATTAACATTGGTGCATCCTTACCGTATGAATAAAGCGCATCTTTTGCAGCTTCCATCATACGAGCACCACCACTAGCGTGAACATTTGTCATCCAAACACCTAAATCGGCGGCTGCAGCTACTGCTTTAGCAACAGTATTAGGAATATCATGGAATTTAAGATCCAAAAAGATATCAAATCCTTTTTGTTTTATTTGCCTAATAAAGTCAGGACCTGCATGAGTAAATAATTCTTTGCCTATTTTAAGACGACAATCTTTTGGATCAACTTGGTCTATAAAGTTCCATGCTGACTTAGTATCTGAAAAATCAACAGCAACAATGATTGGAGATGACATAACTTATTTGTTCCTTTTTAATTATATATTCTATCTTTTCTTCTTAATAAACTCATTAAAACCAGTATAGAAAATTTTAGCACTTTCTTTGTAGCCTTGTAAGGTTTGATGTACTAAATCTGGTCGAGTCAGTCCACGTTTTTGCCAAACTTTAACTGAACCAGCTCCCCCCATAGCTGCTTGCCAATTCCAATATAGTGTCCTTTCAGATTTAGCTACTTGCTTTTGAATACTCATAATTGCTGAAAATGATTTAGGGATCTTATTTTCATTTACCATTGTATCTGGTGGTGTCATCAATAAAATGGCTGCATTAGGTAATGCTCTACGAATTTGGCGAATATTATTCACTAAGTTTTTGCGGTAATCATTAACATCTAAAGTTTCATCAAAACTTTCATTTGTTCCGTATTCAAGAATAACTAAATCACTTTTTGAAGCAGATAATTCTTTCAACCAACTTGAACCCCATTTTTGCCATATGCTCTGTTTAGCGCCATTAGTTGCAATTGAAGATACAATAACCCCTGATTTTTTTGAGCGATTTAACCAAATTCCTCCAATTTCAACATCGCGGTTTCCTTTAATCGTAAAAGGGTTTTTAGTCACAAATGACACCGTTTGCCAAACACTACTTTTGGGTAAATAACTTATATTTATTTTTTTACCATCAGCATCATAAATGCTCAATAAATTAGGGGTATTCTTCAATGCTCTGAAGGTTAATTTTACTTGCCAATTTTTGTTATCTAAACTTTTTGGTATTATTTGTATAGTGGCTGAATCGTTAGTCGCTTTTGCAATAAATCCACCCATTGGAAAATCTACGTCACTTACTGTACGGCTACTTGTTACACGCCATTCTTTTACTTTCCAACCAACTGCTGTATGGTTTTGACCTTTAATGGCAACAGGTGTAACCCAACCAATTCCGGCATCACCGTATTTTTGTTGCATTAATGTTCGAAATTCACCAGTAAAAAAATCTGCTGCTGAATGCGAATCTCCAAATTGTGTAATATTAACGACTTGGTTACCATTTCTATTTCTAGCTAAGGAATTTAAACGTTGAGCAAATTTCTTTGCATTTGGGTCACCAAAGTCAACAACAGTCGATTGTGCATCAGTTTTACTTTCTGCTACACTGCATCCTACTGAAACAGTGATAGTCACTATAGTAATAATATACTTTAAAAGTTTAATCACTATCGTCATCCTCTAATTGTTTAAAAATGATTTTATCCATAATTGCTTTAGCTAAAATTTTTTGGCCTATAGGTGTAAAATGGATTCCATCATCAACTCTAACTTTTATTTTATCTTTATTAGATTCAATAAAACTATTAAATGTATCATAAGTACAACCTAATAATTGATTAGTTGTTAAAAAGTGTTGTTGTCTCTTTTCTACTTCAGACTGATACAGCGTATTTAAATAAACCATCCCTAAATTTAGTTGCGGTTTGCGCATACAAGGAGCAGCCAGCCAAAGAACTTGAACATTATGTTCACTAGCACTATTTAAAATTGTGGCGACTCGTAAACGGTATTGTTCTTCCCACAACTCTGATTTAAATTTAACGTATTTAGCATAACCTGTTACAGGAAAGTCCCAAGGATCATTAGGTCCTAAAAAAACAACAAGTAACTTGATAGAAGGATCGGCACTTAAATTATCATTGATTGTTTTTGGCCAATTGAAAGCCTTTGGATAAGCGAGTCCAGTACTTTGTTTACTTAGATTCACACTTTCTATTTTATATTGTTTAAATAACATTTTTTTAACATATGGTGCAACGCCTTGCATCAAAGAGTCGCCAACAAACAATACTTTGTCATTTTGAGTTAATACAATCGGTAAAGGCTCATGAATTAATGGAATATTTTCAATTTTAGGTGCATCATCTTTAGCTTCGGTATCTATCTGTTCAGTTACTGGCGTTCCATCAAACCTAGTTTTGCTTAATTTAGTATTTTCTTGCTTAATTGATATTGGTTGAACATGAATTTTTTGCCTTTTTTTATCTTTTTTAATATTAACCATTTCGGATGGTGAAATAACTAATACATTTGTTACTGGTTGTTTTAAATATGACTCTTCATCAATGGAGCTAATGACATTATTTTGATCAATAACTACATCTTTCGAATATTCTTCTACTCGACCATCAGAATCGTCTAGATCCGTTTTTTGGGTCATACTTCCTGAATTAAAGAGATCATGATGATACGTTTGTTGCCAATAAATTAATACCGATTTGTGATAAATTGCTATTAATGCTATTGCGGTAATCAATAGCATAATAAAAACATATTTAGGTGAAAGTGATTCTTTTTGAGTTATTGCAGCTTCTGATGCTTTAGTTTTAGCATTATGCTTTCTTGATTGCTCATGTAAGCCATTTTCGAAAAAATCAATTTGTTGCCTATTTTTTTGAGGCCTATTTCTTCGTCTATTTTTTGATAATGTTTTTTTATATTTCATTTTTATTGTTCATCATAATCAAAAATTAGCATAAATAAAATTTGGCACTCCAGATGGTGCAAAATAGATAGTTAGCCATAATATAAATATAAAAATGATAGGCAAATAAATCCTATTTATTTTGCTAAGTTGTAAAGCGCACCAATCAGGAATATTTTTAAATAATGGGTATAACAAAAATATGACACATATACTTAGAAATACCTCAATATAATGTGACTCAATTAAAAAGTTATGACCTAGAGCCGTCAAATAATCTAATGCGTCAGGTAAGCTTGCACAATAAAAAAATAACCAAGTAAAACAGATATAATGCCAAGTAATTAATCTAGCAATAATTGGGGAACGTTGAGTAATCCAGCTTCTTCCCATATAACAATCTAATATATTAAGAACAATAATCCCCAAACCATGACATCCACCCCAAATAACAAAATTAATCCCAGCTCCATGCCATAAACCTGACAATAACATAGCTGACATAACATTAATTTGAGTGCGAATAAAACCACGACGATTACCACCAAGAGGGATATAAATATAATCGCGAATCCAATGAGATAAACTAATATGCCAACGTTCCCAAAATTCGCGGACATTACAGGCTAAATAAGGAAAGTTGAAGTTGATAGGAAGTCGAAAACCTAATAATAAAGCAATACCTGTAACAAGGTCGGTATAACCAGAAAAATTCAGGTAAATTTGTATAGCATAACCGTATAAGCCTACCAATAAATCAAGAGTACTGTATTCTAATGGATTTGAAAAAATCGGAGTTATCCAGTTTTCGCTAATTAATCCACCTAAACAATAAACTTTTATCACGGACAGAATAATTAACGTAAATGCCCGAAAGGGTTCTAAAATCTCTCTAGGTTGACTCACCACAATTTGAGGAATAAATGTTTTTGCTCGATTAATTGGACCCGCAATTATACAAGGAAAAAAGGATAAAAATAAGGCAAAATCCCAGAATTTAGCAACAGGTAATTCTTTCTTTTTTATCGAAACTAAATAGTTTACCGAGTGGAACGTATAAAAGGAGATGCCTATTGGAATAAAAATGGTTATTGCTGGCAATAATATAGATAAATTTAGATAGTTAAGCAATGACTGTAATTCATATCGAAAAAAATCAAAATATTTGAACAATGTTAAATTGATTATTGCGGCACTTAATCCTAAAACCAGCCATCTTTTTGCGTGTTTTTTAGACGTTGCAATCATTATTGAAAAGAAATATATCACGCAAGTGTAGCTAAAAAGGATAACAGCAAATTGAACACTATAACTAGCAACAATAAGGTAACTTGAAATCAAAAGTAAATTATTTTGGAATTTTGGTAATAATCTAAAAGCCCAATATATAGCAAAGAGAACTACAAAAATTAGACCAAACTCAATTGATAAATAACTCACTGCAATCCTTTCATATGTAAATCTACTATTGACCTAAAATTTTATTATTCTATAAAGTCTATTTCTGATACCCAATTAATTGTGATTGAGCAAGAACATTATAGACAATCAACTCCCTATTTAACCCATTTATCGATAACAAGTTTTTTGCCTTTAACCACAGTTGATAAAGCGAAATAATTTCATCATTACTTTTTGTGGCAAGTAGCCTAACTAACGGAACCTGATCACGATTCACAATATATCGACCAACTTTTTGTTTAGCTTTTAACGCATCACCTAGCAATGCACAAAACCAAGTGATACGCTCTAAAAATTCCTCATGATTAAATGTCTTTGCTAATTGCCAAAAATTGTTTTGTGGCAAGACATTTAACAAGTTTTCACAAAATAATTTTCTTTGTTGCCAATTTTCGGGTTGCAACAGAAGAGCTGCATTTAGTGGCGCATTTTCACTCAATAACAGAGCAGTGGCAAGCTCATTATCACTGTATAAATCATTGTGTATCTTTTTTAACCAATTAATAGATTCTTCTATTTTTGGTATTTTTAAAAAATAACAAAAACAACGGCTATGAATTGTAGGTAAAAATTGACTATTATGGTTATCACTTAAAATAAAATAGGTATTTTCTGGAGGTTCTTCTAACGTTTTAAGCAATGCATTTGCAGCGGCTTCTGTCATAAAAGCAGCATGTCTAATCCAGATGACCTTATTACCGCCCTGTTGGGATTTTTCATAGAGTTTTGTAGAAATATTCCGTATTTGATCAATACCAATCGATTGTTTTCCCTGTTCATTTGTTATTTGGTAATAATCAGGATGATGTTGAGATAAAAATAACTGACAACTATGACATTTACCGCATGGTTCCAACTGTTTTGAAGATTGACAGAGTAATCGATTAGCTATTAAGTTGATTAGTTCTTCTTCGCCACTACCTTGAATATAATTGATTAACAAAGCATGATGAGCACGATGATTAACAATCGTTTCTGCTAACTGTTCAAAAGGTAATTTAAGCCATGGATATTCGTTGAAAATCATAAAATCGAAACCTAATTTGTTAACCATGAATTTAATGTTGTTTCAATTTGAGCTGTCACTTCTGTAATTGATTTTGATGCATCAATAGTAATGATAGTGTTATCATTTTCAGCTAACTCTAAATAACGCTGACGAATTCGCTCAAAAAAAGGTAGTGATTGTTGTTCAATACGATCAAGTTGCCCTCGAGATCTGGCCCTCATCAATCCAAGTTCTGGTGAAATATCTAAATACAACGTTAAGTCTGGTTTAAAATTACCTAAAACCTGAGAGTGTAGTGTTTCGATAAAAACTCTGTCTAACTCTCGTCCGCCACCTTGATAAGCTTGAGTAGATAAATCATGTCGATCACCAATGACCCATTTCCCCATTTTCAGTGCAGGCTTAATCACGTTATCAACTAATTGAATACGTGCAGCATATAACATAAGTAATTCAGCTTTATCAGTTAATGGCTCATTATCTAAACCATTTTTAATAATATTACGCAATGCTTCAGCAATCGGGGTACCACCCGGTTCACGAGTAAATTGCAGATCGCAAATATGATGTTGATTCAAAACACGCGCAACAGTATTTATGGCTGTCGTTTTACCGGCGCCTTCCAAACCTTCGATGACAATAAATTTGCCTGTCATACTTATTTCCTAAACTAATTAAGCTGATGAACGAGTAAACATTGCGCTATTGTACGCTATTTTTACCAATTATTTTAGTTCGTATCGTAAATACCTTGTTAATACTTATCAAATATGAGTACTTTTTAATATACCGACATAGTAGAACTATCCTGTTTAATTATTAGCGATTCGTTTATAAGATCGAAACAAATCAAAATAAAAATAGTTTGATGTTGTTCATTAATAGGAAAATCATTGTGTATATGAACTTTGTATTTATTGCCTTCTAGAAAAGAGATATCGATTGATATTTTTCACTCACTTATCATTTGTTTAATAAACAATTCATAGTAGTATTAATGAGTATTTAAAAACTGTGTTGCGAAAGAAAATTAATCTGGAATGCCAAAGAATGAAAAAAATACTCCTACTATTAGTCACATTTATGTCAATAGTAACATTAACCAGTTGTAACAAAACACCTTTAGAAAAGGTTTTAAAAGATGTAAAAAACAATCATCCTAAAACCATAACCTTATCTGATTATACTAATTTTAAATGGGATGAAGTTTGGTTAATCAGTGGCAGTATTGGTGGAAGGTATATCATATTAATGCGAGAAAAAAATATTGATGTCAAAAAAATAAAAATACCTGGATTGAAATATGGAATTGCTCAAGAATTCTCAAATACAGTTGTATATGTATATAATAACAAAGTGGTTTATTACGAATTTCCTCCAGATGCTAGGGATTATGTGGGTTTAGCTTCAGAAGGAGCATTAGCTCTTTTAGATTTTAAACTAGAAAGAGGGCAGATTATAGTTGTTTCCAGTAATAATTCTGTATGTGAAGTAAAAGATGGAGATTTAGTTCCCATTAAGCCTATTAAGATCTACGAAAACATGGATGAAAAATTGAAACCGATAATTAATTAACACACAAAGTGTTAGATTATTATTATGAACATGGTTTATGGGAAGCAAAAAAAACAGAAAGTGGAAAATGGCAAGTATTCCAAACCAAGTTACCGAATGAACAATACAACGCACTCAAACAAGCTATTAACCTAATATCGTTATGGATACTATAAAAATACTTTCGATTTTGTTTTAAGAGAAAAATTAAAAGTAAGTGAGGCCAATATAGCTGGTCTAAAACCATACCTAAAGCAAAAGAATATTAAGAAATTAAAAATGAGAAGAGTAATAATACTATTAGTAATAACATTCATATCAATAGTAACATTAACCAGTTGCAACAAAACACCCTTAGAAAAAGTAGCCGAATATATAGAACAAAATCACCCTAAAATTATAAAACTCTCTGATTATACTAATTTTAAATGGGATGAAGTTTGGATAATAAGCGGTAGCATCGGAGGAAAGTATATCCTATTAATGCGTGAACAAAATATTGATGTTAAGAAAGTAGAAACTTCTCCAAATTCTAGATATGGCATAGATAAAGATTATTTTAAAACTATAGTATACATATATAATAAAAAAGTAGTTTATTACGAATTTCCTCCGGATGGTAGGGGAAATTCCTTATTTGACGATATAGAAGCAATCTGGACGCGTGCTGATTTTGATTTAGAAAGAGGACAGATTATAGTTGTTTCAAGTAATAATTCTGTATGTGAAGTAAAACACAGAACATTAGTACCCATTAAGCCGATTAAGATCTATGAAAACATGGATAAAAAACTGAAATAAACCGATAATGAATTATCAGACAAAGTGTTAGATTATTATCATGAACATGGCTTATGAGAAGCGAAAAAAACAGAAAGTAGAAAATGGCAAGTATTCCAAACCAAGTTACCGAATGAACTATACAACGCACTCAAACAAGCTGTTAACCTAATGAATCGTTATGGATACTATGAAAATACTTTCGATTTCTTTTAAGCAATTTAGAGGTTAAACAAGAAGACATAGTCTGGTTTAAGACCATACTTAAAGCAAAAGAGCATTAAATAATGAAAAAAATCATACTATTGTTACTTATGTGTTTATTTCTAACCAGTTGCAACAAAACACCTTTAGAAAAAATTGACAATTTTTTGGATAATGCTAATTCATCAGATACATTAGTATTATATAATTTCACAAATTTTAACTGGGATTATTTCATAATTATTACAGCAAGAGATATAAAAAAAACGGACTCTATATTAAATCAAAAAGGAATTTCAACGAATAATATTCAAAATATAAAAGTATTAAGAGAAACTGAATCTTGGACTGAAGTAATATATTTTATTTATAAAAATGATGTTATTTATGTAGATGTTTTTCCAGATAATAACAAGTTCTATTTTGATAATATAAAAAATGGAAAAACTATCTTTAAAATAGATTATCTATGGCCTAGAGAAAAAAGTATTTTTAAGATAAATAAAGATTCTTTGCAAGGGAATTCTTATAAATTAACACCTATAATTAAATAGATAATGAATTATTAATTTATCAATAAGTTACTTCTTTTGTTATTTTTCATATTATCAGGATGTCAGGAAGGCGAACCTCTTGATTCTAGAATTTGGGGTTCATCAAATATTGATAATAGAAAATATGATATGTCAATTTGGATGATAAAAAATAATGAGTAAGGAATGCCAAATGATTAAAAAAATCATACTATTATTATTTATGTGTTTATTTCTAACCAATTGCAACAAAACACCTTTAGAAAAGGTTTTAAAAGATGTAAAAAACAGTCATCCTAAAACCATAACCTTATCTGATTATACTAATTTTAAATGGGATGAAGTTTGGTTAATCAGTGGCAGTATTAGTGGAATGTACATTACGTTAATGCGAGAACAAAATATTGATGTCAAAAAAGTGGAAATGGCTGATGATAATCCTGACTTTGGAAGAACTCAAGAATTCTCTAATACAGTTGTATATGTATATAATAACAAAGTAGTTTATTACGAATTTCCTCCAGATGCCAGGGATTATGTGGGCTTAGCTTCAGAAGGAGCATTAGCTCTTTTAGATTTTAAACTAGATAGAGGGCAGATTATAGTTGTTTCCAGTAATAATTCTGAGTTTG
The DNA here is from genome assembly GCF_026536935.1 of Gilliamella sp. B3127. Lineage (NCBI taxonomy): Bacteria > Pseudomonadati > Pseudomonadota > Gammaproteobacteria > Orbales > Orbaceae > Gilliamella > Gilliamella sp. B3127. The sequence goes on along the minus strand of NZ_JAFNNI010000006.1, from coordinate 57,616 downwards.
AAGTAAAAGGCAAAACATTAATCCCCATTAAGCCAATTAAGATCTATGAAAATATGGATAAAAAACTGAAATAAACTGCTAACAAATTGTTTTAAACAATTTAGAGGTTAAACAAGAAGACATAGTCTGTTTTATGGCCATACCTAAAGCAAAAAAATATTAAGAAATTAGAAATGAATAAAATAATAATACTATTAGTGATAACATTCATATCAATAGTAACATTAACCAGTTGCAACAGTGAAAGACCTTTAGAAAAAGCATTAAAAGATATAGAAGAAAATCACCCTCAAACCATAACCTTATCTGATTATACTAATTTTAAATGGGATGAAGCATGGTTAATCTATGGCAATATTAGCGGACGTTATATTACATTAATGCGGGAACAAAATATTAATGTTAAGAAAGTAGAATTTTCTGATAAAAATCCTGATTTTGGAAAATATCAAGAGCATTCTGATGCTGTAGTGTATGTATATAATAAAAAAGTAGTTTATTACGAATTCCCTCCGGATAACAGGGACAGGGAATTTTCTCCTTTAGGTTTTGTAGAGCCATTTCCACTTTTAGAGTTTAACTTAGAAAGAGGTCAGATAATAGTTGTTTCCAGTAATAATTCTGAGTTTGAAGTAAAAGGCAAAACATTAATCCCTATTAAGCCAATTAAGATCTATGAAAACATGGATAAAAAATTGAAATGATCCCTAATGCATTAACAATTCTAGATATTCTGAAAATTTCAAATGCCATGATTTTTATATTTACTTATTGAAATATTATCCCCAATTAAAAAATATAAAAATCTATCGTACACAATTTAGTTTTTATGATATCTAGTGTTTAATCATACTAATTATCTGCTTAAAGGTAATTTGTTAATCTCGCAACAATGCGATATAGATTTCTTTTATACTTAATATGAATTAAGCCCAACGCACTTTCTGCCTAGTGTTGATAAGTAAAAAACCGATATCATTCGTGACTTTAATTTGACGATATTAATCACTTAGTGTTTATAATACTGAAATGAACATTGATCGCTTAAAAGATTAATAACGTGATAATACTACCTCCATTGAGAATGTTATGATTAAAAAAAATAATGAAAATTATCAATCCAATACTAAGTTAATTAATACTAACAATCAGCCTGAACATATTAATTTATCAAAAAAACAGGCGCGATTTTTTTCAATTGTTAATAAATTAACCCCTTTTTCCATGATTTGGGTAAGTATAATATTGATGTATGGGGTTATTTGTATGTACACAAACGCAATGGGGCAAGACGAGTTTTATCGTTTTATCTTTTTCTTGCAAAAGCCTTTAGTTGTTGTCATCAATTCTATTGCTTTATTACTTGCTTTATTTCATTCAATTAATTGGTTTAGATTAATACCGAAAGTTATTTTTAAGCAAGATTCGCATAAAAAGGGTAAAGTATATTTACTTATTATTGGCTTTTGGTGTGTAACACTTTTACTTTCATATTACTTACTATTATTGATTATTAAATAAGTGGTGTTTGATTAATGAAAAAACAAGAAAATCAACCAATACGCTCTGATTCAACAGTGGCAAAAGGACTATTTGCTTTAGGTGGACTTTGGGCAGCTATTTTTGCTCCCGTGGTATTGGGTATCATTGCATTTATTATCCCTTTTGGTGATGCAATAACGCGTTCATCAATTCTTAAATTAGCCAATACTGAATTAGGCAAACTATTTTTATGCTTAATGATTTCGCTACCAATTTGGTGTGGATTACAACAGATTCTAACTTTGCTGCATCATTTCAACATACATCCAAAACGAGAAAAGCTACTAACTTTCTGTTTAGCATTCGCATGGACTGCTCATGCAATTTATATTTTATTTGTCAGAGTCTAAAGCTACTTTGATATTAATTTATTGGCGCTATCGATTACTTTTGATAACGCCATTTAAATTTGATTAATAATAGGTAATTTGTCGAACAATATTAGTCTGTTTGTTTTTTCTATTTTGTTTAGACTGACTTGCACTAAGCCAATCATTTTTTTCATTAAAAGTTAAGAAATCGGTTATATAATTTGTTGTATCTTTACCCACCATTGAATAAGCTGAATGAATGGCGATTAATCGGTTAATTTCATCAAATTGGTAAGAAAAATTACTTTCATTTTGGGTTTTATTGCTATATTGCGCTGACACTTTTGCTAATTGATGATTTTGGTAAGTAAATGAATATACCGAAGCACCTTTTTGAACAGTTCCAACTACATCTCCATTAGCATTCAACTCTTTTAGCTGCCATTGAACATTTTTATTAACTAAACAATTGTTATTATCAAACTGATAATTGTCATTCTCAATAAATGTAAAATCAGGAGCCTTCTTTATTTGTTCCGACGCAATAATACGCCCTTTTTCATCTGTTTTGAATTGAATCGTACTGTTAGTTTTATCTTCAATATCTTGAATAACATTTTGCCAACCAAATTCTGTTTTTTGTAGATGCTCAGAATAAAGTTTTTCATTTTTATCAGAATAAAGGTCGTAATGACTTTCAGTAATTAAGCCATTGGAATCATAATTTAAACTATGTTTCGCAATTGAACGGATCGCACCTGTATCTGATGTGATTGTTGAAGTTCTAACTTCTTGTTTTATACCTTTAGCTTTAGAATCAATAAAATCTAATATTTTGAAGATATAATTATTTGCCTCAACTTTATTTTGCTCAACATCATCAGAACACGTTAATGCCATGACATTTATTGAGACAAATGATAAACATGAAGCAGTTAAAAATCGGAATACTCGTTTTTGCATAATTAACCTGTTTAATCTTTTTTACTAAATTAAATTTTTAATTATGGCCTATACCTAAGCCGTATAAATTTATTTTTTGCGCATTAACAATGCATCTTCCCAATTGACCTTTTTTTCTTCTTCACCATAATGCTTTTCAACCTTTTCTATATTTTCTTCTGTTTCAGCTTTCTGCGTTTTTTCCAGAATATCAGCATGAATTAGGGTTTTAGTTGCTTTTCTAGGAGGTTTATCTAAAAATGAAAGCAAATCTTTTGTATAGTCAGTTTCAGGCGTATAGAAGATTTGTTCACGAGAGCCTTGTTCAATAATTTTTCCCTCTTTCATCACAACAATTTGGTGGCAGAAAGAATAAACTAAGGCAAGATCATGACTAATAAATAGATAACTAAGGTGGTGTTTTTCTTGCAATGATTTAAGCAAATTAATTATTTGCTTTTGAATAGTATGATCTAATGAAGAAGTTGGCTCATCTAAAATCAATAATTCTGGTTGTAAGATTAAAGCTCTAGCAATGGCAATTCGTTGTCGTTGTCCGCCAGAAAATTCATTAGGGTAACGAAAACGCATTTCAGGCTCTAATCCAACTTCTTGCATAATATCAATCACGGCTTGTTCACGTTCTGTTTTACTCAATTTCTTATGAGTAATTAAGCCTTCACTAATAATTTGTTCAACGTTTAAGCGCGGATTAAGTGAAGAGTATGGGTCTTGAAATACCACTTGGATTCGGCTGCGAAATGGTAATAATTTTTTAGCGGATAAATTCTGTATAGGATGGCTATCGAATAAAATATCACCTTGTGATTGAATTAAACGCAAAATAGCTAGTGCAGTAGTACTTTTACCTGATCCTGACTCGCCAACTATACCCACAGTTTCACCTTGGTGCACCGTGAAGCCAATATTATCAACAATTTTCTTCTTTTTACTACTAAATAATCGTTTTTGCGCGATAACTTCAACATTCAGATGATTAACACTGAGCAATATACCCGGTGTATCAGGTAAAGGAACGGGTTCACCACTAGGTTGTGAATTTAATAATGTTTGGGTATATTCTTGTTGAGGGCGCAAAAAGATGCGTTGTTTATTATTGAATTCAACAATTTGCCCATTTTGCATTACTGCCACTTTATCTGCCAGTTTTTTTACAATCCCCAAATTATGTGAAATAAATAGCATACTCATATTAAGTTCTTTTTTAAGTTCTTTGAGTAAATCAATAATTTGTGCTTGAACTGAAACATCTAAGGCTGTAGTTGGTTCATCGGCTATTAATAATTTAGGATGCGTTAAAATTGCCATTGCAATCATGACCCGTTGTCTTTCTCCGCCAGACAATTGATGAGGATAAGCAGAAAGTTTAGTTTTAGGCTCTTTGATTCCAACACGATCTAAATATTGTAAAATCTCCCCCCGAGCAACATTACGTCGCATACCACGATGTAATGATAGTACTTCGTAAAGTTGTTTTTCCACTGTATGTAATGGATTAAGTGATACCATTGGTTCTTGGAATATCATACTTATTTCATTACCACGAATTTTGCGTAACTCTTTTTCAGGCGCATGTAATAACGATTTATCCTCAAAAATAATATCGCCAGATGGATAGATCACCTGCTCTTTGGGTAACAATTTTAAGATCGATAGTGCAGTCACACTTTTACCAGAACCAGATTCACCAACTAATGCAACCGTTTCTTGTTCGCCGATATCAAAGCTAATATTTTCGACAATTTGACTTTGCAAGTCTTGACCAGTTTTAAACGCAATACTTAAATCAACAATCGATAATAAAGGAGAACTCATTTATATACTCCTTTGTTTGGATCAAATGCATCTCTAATTCCTTCACCAATAAAAATTAAAAGTGACAATAATATAGAAATAACTAAAAAAGAACTAATACCGAGCCAAGGTGCTTGTAAATTGTTTTTACCTTGTAGAAGTAATCGACCTAAGGATGGTGAATCAATGGGCAAACCAAAACCTAAAAAATCCAATGCAGTTAAAGTTGAAATTGAACCACAAAGAATAAATGGTAAATATGTTAATGTCGCAACCATCGCATTGGGCAACATATGTCGAAACATAATTTTACTATCACTCACTCCCATTGCTTTGGCAGCTCGAATATAATCAAAGTTACGAGTACGTAAAAACTCGGCTCGCACAATACCAACTAAAGCCATCCATCCAAATAATACTGTAATAGCTAATAACCACCAAAAATTGAGTGGTAAGATACTTGCAAGTAGAATAATTACAAATAATTCTGGTAATCCGCTCCAAATTTCAATGAATCGTTGTCCCAATAGGTCGACTTTTCCGCCATAATAACCTTGGATTGCACCGATTAGTACACCAATAATGGAAGTGAAGAAAGTTAAGAATACCGCAAAAAACATCGATATTCTAAATCCGTATAAAATATTGGCTAATACATCAAATCCAGCATCAGTTGTGCCTAGCAAATGCGTTTTAGATGGTGGTGTTGGAAATGTGCTAGCTGTATCATGAATTACAGTATTATAGGTATATCGGAATGGAGGCCAAAATATCCAACCATCTGATTCAATCTTATTTTGTACTGCGGGATCTAAATAATTAGTTTGCGTTTGAAACTGCCCACCAAACTCTGTTTCCGGATAAAAATGAAATATTGGCGAGTAATAGTTATTTTGATACTTTATGAAAATGGGGCGATCATTAAATATAAAATCAGAAAATAGACTTATTATAAATAATATTGAAAATAGCCATAACGAATAATACCCACGTCGATTGCGTTTAAATCGTTGCCAACGTAGCTGATTAATTGAATAGTGCATAGTCATCAGTTGCGAGCCTCAAAGTCAATACGTGGATCAATTAACATATAAGTTAAATCTGATAAAAGTTTAGTGAGTAGGCCAATTAATGTAAATATATATAATGAGCCAAAAATAACAGGATAATCTCGTTGAATAATTGCCTCATACCCTAATAAACCTAATCCTTTAAGTGAAAATATCGCTTCAATAAGTACTGAGCTAGTAAATAAAATTCCGACAAATGAGGTTGGAAAACCCGATACGATAAGTAAGGTTGCATTGCGGAAAACATGTTTATACATAATTTGCCTTTCACTCAAACCTTTAGCTCTGGCAGTCACAACATATTGTTTGCGAATTTCATCTAAGAATGAGTTCTTAGTTAGCATAGTTAATGTTGCAAAACCACTAACCACCATAGCAATAGTTGGTAAGCAAATATGCCAACAATAATCTTTGACTTTGCCCCAAAAATCTAATTGTTCAAAATTATTTGAGATTAATCCTCGAAGCGGGAAAATATCCCAATAACTTCCCCCAGCAAAAAGGACTATTAGCAACACGGCTAATAAAAAAGCGGGTATTGCATAACCAATAATGATTAAAGTACTTGTCCAAAAATCAAATATTGAACCATCTTTAACTGCTTTACGAATCCCTAATGGAATTGAGATTAAATAAATGATTAATGTACTCCATAACCCCAATGAAATAGAAACAGGTAAACTTTTTGCAATTAAACTTAGCACTGATTCACTTTTGAAAAAGCTGTTACCAAAATCAAACTGAATAAATTGTTTCAATGTATTAATGTAGCGTTCCCAGATCGGTTTATCAAAACCATATTGCTTTTCAATCATTGCCACAACTTCAGGATCAAGACCTCGCCCGCCCTGATAATTTGATTGTTTTTTTTCTTCTTTTAATATTGTTGGGCTAGTTTCACTGCCTGGTAACAAGGTTTGTCCTGCTTCTGGTCCATTTTCAATCATAGACAATGCTTGATCAACAGGACCGCCGGGTGCAATTTGTACAATAAAAAAGTTGATCGTCAAAATGATTAGCAATGTTGGAATAATTAGCAATAATCGACGGATAAAATAATTCAGCATATTAGTGTTCTCTATTCTTTGATAAGCTAGCTGCTTTATCTTCATCATACCACCAGCTATCAATTCCTATTGCATAAGTTGGTTGTTGGGTTGGCTGGCCAAATTTATTCCAATATGCATAAAAAGTTTTACTGTTATACCACATTGGAATCATCGGATATTCTTGCGTCAAAATTCGATCTAGTGCTCGTCCAAGTGGAACTAATTCCTCCTGGTTTCCAACATTTTTAATTATTTCATTAATAATTGAATCAATTGCCTGATTATGTAAGCCTGAGCCATTATATGTAGAGTTTAAATATTCGGTTCCCCAAAAAATCATTAAACTTGAGGATGGATAATCTATCGAACTATAATTACGTGGCATCATATCATAATCACGTTCACGCATTCTGCGATTGATCTGCGCGTAATCAAGTGAGATTATGTTCATTTTAATACCTAAACGAGCTAAATTTTGCTGGAAAGGGATCGCATATTTGATGTCGTCACCAAGGTAAGTTAACAATTCAAATTCAAAAGGTTGTTGGGTTTTAGGATTAATTAATTTACCGTCTTTAATGATCCAACCTGCTTCTTCCAATAATTTAGCAGCTGTTAATAAGTTATTGCGATTAAAACCTTGCCCATCACTTTTAGGGATAGTAAAAGCTTCATCAAACGCTTGTTCAGGAATAATATTTTTATAAGGAGTTAACCATTTAAGCTCAAGTTCACTCGGTTTACCTTTGGCGGCATAAATAGTATTTTCAAAAAAGCTAGATGGTCTTTTATAACTATCATAATAAAATGCATGATTTAACCATTCAAAATCAAAAGCTAAGGTAATCGCTTTTCGAACTTTTATATCTTTAAAAAAATCTTTCTGCAAATTAAACGCTAACCATTTAGTATCTACAGCTGTTTCAACGATTTTTTCTTTTTTAATGATATCTTTTGAATCAAAGTATTTTCCTTGATATTGAGTAAACCAATTTTTCGGTTGTCCTTCACCTCGAAAATCATACTCCCCAGCTTTAAAAGCCTCTAAAGCAATACTGGTATCCATATAATAATCGATACGTTTTTCATCAAAATTATTTAGACCTCTATTAATTGGTAAATCTTTTGCCCAATAATCAGGATTTAGCTTATAAACGACATACTGTCCCATTTTATAATCACTAATATAATAAGGTCCGCTACCAATCGGAGGAGTACTTACTGGCTCGGAAAAATTACGATCTTTCCAATAATGTTCAGGAATAACATGCATATTACCAACAAAGGATAGTAATTTTTCACGGTCGGCTTCAGGTAAGTCGACACGAACGCGATAATCGTCTATGGCTTTAACATTTATCCCTTTGTTGTAAACCCGATATTGTGAAACACCTTCAGTCATAAATTTTTGAAAAGTAAATTCCACATCATGTGCGGTTATTGGCTTACCATCTTGAAACCGCGCATTAGCATTAATTTCTACCTCTGCCCAACGATAACTATCTGAATAAGTGATTGAGGTCGCAATTAGTGGATAAAAACTCGAAATATCATCAGCTGTTGTGGTAAATAGAGAATCATATAAGGAGCCTGAATAATGTTCAGGTGCGCCACGACTTGCGAAACGATTAAAATTATCAAAAGTCCCTATTTCATACAATTTAATAATTCCACCTTTAGGAGCATTAGGATTGACATAGTTAAGATGTTCAAAATTTTCAGGGTATTTAGGTTCACCTAACAATGAAAATATAGTTTTGTGATAAATATGTTCATTAGGTTGAGAAGGCTCAACATTATCAATTGATTCTATAGTCTCAGTTGAGGAATCAACCTCTTCTACCGTCTCGGTTTGCAACGTGAGATTTGAGTCTTCGGCATAAGCAGTCATTGAACAAAGGAATAATCCACTCAAACAACTTGAGATGAATAACCTCTTAATAATTTTTTTTCTTTGACTAATCATCCTAATTTAGTTCCTGTTTTATCTTCAACCTATCAATATGAGATTTTACTTTAATTGAAAATTTTAAATTATCTAAAGTACTTAAAATAATACATAGTAAGTTAGCTATTTTGCCAAACTTCAATCAAATGAGCAAAACCTAATTAATAAACTTAATAGCTAATCTTAATTATCCCATTAATATTTATCGATATTTGTTTAAGATATATCCTGTTATCGTTAACCGAATATTTTTAGTAGGCAAATGTGATAGCCAATTAAAAAAAGTTGAGGAACGGGGTTTTTGAGTATAAAAATTTAGCAATTTAGCCAATATTCTTTTATTATTCTGATATTAATGGTGATACTCAGCTTCACATTTCAAATAATTGGCTGATAAATATAGGGATATCCTTTTTAATGTGCGAATCATTTTATCAATATTGGGGAAAGTGCCAACCAGTCGATCAATCAAGTGATTATCATCTTTTACCTTACCACAATTTAGATGTCGCCGCGTGTGGATACCATATTGTCAAAAATAATGACTTAAAATTAGGGTTTATCACATCTATATAGAGACAAATTTAATAGTTACAGCAAAAAAATCAATTAACATTGATTGACCAAAGCCAAAATATTTTGGATTGCGGTTTTTGCCTGATGGCTGTTTTTCCAACATGATGATCCGGTTAATAAGGCACCTTTATTCAGTATTTCAACTAAAGTAGTATTACGCAACTTTTCAAATGAATCGAATTCCATCTGTTGTAATCTTTCTATGATTTTATCGCCAACGTATTTTAGTTCTAAAAGGTGTTTCTTTTCTTGTTCTGAAAAAGCCATACAGTTCCTTATCTTTTTGGGAATAAATGTTATGATTTTACTGATTTGAATTTAATTTTTTCCATTTTCTAATTTTAGCTCTAAAGGATTTAAATGGTGCAACAGAATTAATATGGATAAATCGTGCAACAGTCCATGCTGGAGGAAAAGGTTTAGTCCAATTACGTGTGTCTTTTATGAAAAGTGTACTATCATCTAATGAGTTAATCCAATTATTCCAGATAACAAGTTTCTCATTAAATAATTTAATCAGTTCTTGTAATGAATAATCCTGATAAATCTTATAAAAGTGTTGATATAATGTGCCTAACTGATTCCATTTATAGCCTTCTGCTGGTAATGTTGGGGTTTGTCCAGCAAGTTCAAGATCATCCCAAGACTTAACAAGATCCAACCATCCTAACTGATAAGCAATCATTTGACTTGGAGTTCGATCTACTCCATCTATTAACTTATCTTTATCTAGTTCGGATAATTCGCTGAATTCATCAATAAATAACTTAGCAGTTTTATTTATCTCTTCCAATAGATGCTGTTTGTTTTCATAATTCATCTTATTTATTTGCCTTATTAAAATGTTTCATTTCTTCATTGATAAAATATTTAACTAAGTTAGCATACAATTGTTTAATCACTTCACCATCAAGTCCCAACTCATTAGCCCAAAGCATACGTTGCTCTAACATACTGTTAAAACGAGCTTGAGCCTGCACATCAGTGACATTTTTTTGAATTGGCTTGCAGCTTTAACATACTCGAACCGAGCGGCTAATAATTGAATTACCAAATGATCTATTCTGTCGATTTCAGCTCGAATATCATTCATATCACGACATTCATTAGCTAATATTTTTGAATGGTATTGAATCATATAGAGTACTCAATAGTGAATAGTTTTGCTATCTTAGCACTAGATATATGTATTTGAAAGAATTTGATTTAAGAAATGGGGAATTGGTGGAGCCAAGGGGGATCGAACCCCTGACCTCAACGCTGCCAGCGTTGCGCTCTCCCAGCTGAGCTATGGCCCCAAATAGGTAAAACTGTGGCTAATAATATGCAACTAGTTAGAGGGTGTCAAATGGTTTGGTATTGTTCGCTTAAAAAACAGTCTAATAAAGCTCTGCCAAACCATGACAGAGCATAAATAATTAACGAATAATTGCGTTTTGATCTGCACCTTCAACTTCAACTTTTGGTGGCATAAAGTGCTCACGTTTAACACCCAACTTAAGTGACATATATGCAGCCACATAGATTGATGATATCGTGCCTAACACAATCCCTACGCCTAATGTTTCAGAAAAACCTTTTAACATTGAACCGCCAAATATATACAAAATAATAACAACAGCTAAGGTTGTACCTGATGTCATTAAGGTTCGATGTAATGTTTGAGTTAGTGAGATGTTGATCACATCGTATGGCGACGCACGTCGAATTTTTCTAAAATTCTCACGAATTCGGTCAAATACAACGATGGTATCATTAAGTGAATAACCAATGATAGATAACATCGCTGCGATAATAGTCAAATCTAACTCTCGATTAAATAACGATAAATATCCTGCGGTTATTACAACGTCATGCGCTAATGCGACAACAGCACCTGTACCAAATCGCCATTCAAATCGAAACGCAATGTAGATTAAAATACAGATTAAAGCAGCACAAATCGCTAATATTCCATCTTGAGCTAATTCAGTACCAACTGTTGGGCCAACGAATTCAATTCGTTTAATTTCCGCATTACTATCAATATTTTTATGCACTAAATTTGAAATTTTCATACCTAATGCATTATCAATCGTTGATGATACACTACCTTCACTTTGGTTGGCAGTTGGTAGTCGAATAATGATATCTTTACTGCTACCATAATATTGAACGATTGGTTCATGATAGCCCTCATCACGTAAACTGTTACGTAGGTCATCAAGGTTTATAGCTTTAGTAACGGTTAACTCAACAGTTGTCCCACCAGTAAAATCTTGTCCAAGATTAAATCCTTTAACAAAAATTACTACAAATGACGCCACAACTAATATCATTGAGATGGCAAAAGCAATAAAACCAAATTTTAAAAAGTCGAGGACTCTGCGGCCATGATTTAGCTCTCTAACATCATGATTTTCTTTTTTATCAACAATCACAATAAACCTCTAAATTGATAACTTATCAACACGACGACCACCATAAATAAGATTGGCCAATGCTCGAGTCCCTACGATCGAGGTAAACATCGATGTTACAATACCGATACCTAATGTAATAGCGAAGCCTTTAATTGAGCCAGTACCAACTGCATAAAGAATAACCGCAGTAATCAGTGTGGTGATGTTGGCATCAAAAATACTACTCCAAGCGCCCGCATAACCTTCGCTAATTGCGTGTTGAACACCTCGTCCGTTACTTAGTTCTTCTTTTATTCGCTCGTTAATCAATACATTAGCATCGACTGCCATACCTACGGTTAAAACTATTCCGGCAATACCTGGCATACTCAATGTCGCACCTGGTAATAATGACATGGTACCAACAATCAAAATTAAGTTCGCTACCAGTGCAAGACTTGCAAATACTCCAAATAGGCGATAAACCACCAACATAAATATGACAGAAATTAATAATCCCCAAACACAAGATTCTAAGCCTTGTGTGATATTTTCTTGCCCCATTGAAGGACCTACTGTTCGTTCTTCAATTATTTGAATCGGAGCAATCAACGCACCGGCTCTAAGTAATAATGATAAATTCTTAGCTTCATCAATACTACTTATGCCTGTTACTTGGAATCTGTCACTAAAAATACCTTGGATAGTTGCGACATTGATGACTCTCTCTTGTTTTTCAAGAATAGGTTTATCATTTTCATCACGTTTTCCAGTATCTTTATACTCGACAAAAAGTGTTGCCATTGCTTTTTTCAGATTTTTTTGCGTGAAACCAAGCATGGTTTTACCACCAGCACTATCAAGAGTGATAGAAACCTCTGGTTGGCTATATTCGTTTACTCTAAATGAAGAATCGGTAATATGATCACCTGTTAATACTACACGTTTATAAAGTAAAACTGGTCGGCCGTTTTCCATATATTTTATTTCAGAACCATATGGAACACGCATATTGCCGTTTAAAATTGCAGCTAAGTCAATTGAGCTATCATCATTCACTTGCCTAAATTCAAGGGTAGCTGTCGCACCTAAAATGCGTTTAGCCAATGCAGTATCTTGGATACCTGGTAATTCAACCACAATACGATCTGAGCCTTGGCGTTGAACAATTGGTTCAGCCACACCTAACTGATTAACTCGATTACGTAAAATGGTAGTATTTTGTTGAACTGCATCACTTTTCGCTTGTTGCAGTCTCTGTTGACTAACACTAATGACAATGCTGTTTTCATCTTGTGAAGTTAACTCATAATCTTGTAATCCATTGATCTTTGTAATAGCTTTATTTCGATCTTCAACATTATCAAATTGCATTGTTATTTGTTGATTAGGATTTTTGCTGAGTGTTTTATATACAAGATTGTTTTTATTAAACTCTGTTTTTAAATTTTCAATCGACTGGTCCGTCAATTTACTTAGTGCAGTAGTCATATCCACTTCCATTAAGAAGTGAACACCGCCTCGCAAATCAAGACCTAATTTCATTGGTTCAGCGCCTATCACAGCTAACCACGATGGTGTTGCTGGTGCTAGATTTAATGCAACAGTATAGTCTTCACCTAATTCTTGTGATATTAATTCTTTAGCTTTAAGCTGAGTATCATTATCACTTAATCGAATTAAAATAGATTTATTTTCATATACGAGTGATTTAGGTTCAATTTTGTTTTTCACCAAAAGTTGCTTAACTTTATCTTGCATAGCAACATTAATTTCGGTACCGTTTGAACCTGAAATTTGTATAGCAGGATCTTCACCATAAATATTTGGAAGCGCATAAAGCAGGCCGACGCAAATTACGACGACCAACATAATGTACTTCCACAAAGGATAGCGATTTAGCACGACATTTTCTCTTGTGGAATTAGATAATTAATACAATGAAATTTGTTATAATGATTTCATTGTTCCTTTTGGTAAAACAGATGTGATAAAGTCACGTTTGATAACAACTTCTGTTGTATCATTTAACTCTAACGCAATATAGCCATTGTCGTTAACTTTTGAAACACGACCAATAAGTCCACCATTAGTTAATACTTCATCACCTTTAGAAATTGATGCCATTAACTCACGATGCGCCTTAGCGCGTTTTTGTTGTGGGCGCATAATCATAAAATAGAAAAATAACCCGAATACCACTAACATAATTGGCATTAAATAATCAGCACTAGGCTGAGCGCCATCGGCTGCATATGCATTAGAAATAAAAAAGTCCATATCGGTCCTCTTAATTTTTACAAAAATATTAAAGTTCAGAATTATAACACAATAAATATGTCGATAATTAACTATTTCTTGTCAATGTCTTTTTAATCAATCTCAATAAAGCAACAAAAATAATTAAGTCGTTAAATATTGAGCCATACTAACTAAGTTAACTAACCATTTTGGATAAACACCACATATAATCGTTAAAACTGCTGCAAGAACAATTAGCAATTCGCTCATTTTTATATCCTGCCATTTTAATCTGATGTTCGAATTCAACTGTTCATCATTAGATGGTTTGATATAAAGGTTGAGAATAAGTCTTGCATAAAAATAAAGTCCTAGTGTACTACCAATAACCACTGCCGCAATTAACCACCATAATTCAGCCGTTACACCCAATAATATTAGAAGGAAACGCCCAACAAAACCAGCTGTCAGTGGAGCACCGGCTAAAGAGAGTAAACCTATACCCATTGCTAATGCTAAAACAGGACGACGCCAGAATAATCCTGAAAGATCGACTTCGTTTTCATGATCCTGTAACTCGTTGGAATGTGATTCTAAACTGATCACGCCCAAAATACAGATATTGGCAAGAATGTAACCAATCAAATATACACCAATGGTTTCTAAGGCCAATACTTGATATTGCACCGCAATTAAAGCAAGTAATAAATAACCAAAGTGAGCTACGGATGAATAAGCTAATAAACGCTTTAAGCTACTTTGCATTAAAGCAGATAAATTACCCCATAGTATTGAACAAAAAGCCATAATCACCAAAATAATACGAATTGTTTCATTATTAACAATTGGCGCAAGTAAAAATAATCTGGCAATAGCACAAAATACTGCCACTTTTCCTACTGTTGATAATAATAATGCTACTACAGTCGGCGCACCTTGATAAACGTCAGGCAACCAAAGTTGAAAAGGTACCAATGAAAGCTTAAAACCAATTCCCACTAATATTAAACAAATGCCAATTAATAATAATGTACTTTGATAATTCATGGTTGAAAGCTGGTAACTTAAACCACTAAATGTAAGCTCTCCAGTTGTTGCATAGTAGAAGGCTATTCCCATTAACAAAAATGAACTAGCTATTGCAGATAGAATCATATATTTAATCGCAGCTTCTAACGCATGTGTTTGTATATATTGATAACCGATCAATCCAATAAATGGTATCGAAAGTAATTCTAAGCCTAGGAAGAATGACATTAAATGACTTGCATAAACTAAAGTTACGCCGCCTAATGCCATAAGTAATAAAATTACATAGAATAAACCATGTACGACCAGTTCTTGTACAAACCATTGATAAGCGAGTGAAGCAACTACAATAGAAATAATCAAAATCAAACTGGTATAAAGTAATCCATAGCCATCACAGGTAAATAACGCTGTAACTTGATGAGCACGCCATTTATTATCAGTATTATCATCAGCTTGTGTAGTATCAATAACATTCTGAGGCGGGCCTACAAAATCTTGTTGAACCATCTGTTCAGAGTTCTGGTCATTTTGAGGGGATGATGTTTCCGTTGGAACCTCATCAACAGCTATAGTTTGCTCACTTGATAAATCAGTATCAGTTGAACCTTGTGAAGTAGGTACAGATATTTGCATATTGTCACTACTAATATCAGTTATTGCGGGTGTGTTATGAGAAATTTTAAAGCCTAGAATTGATGAACAAATTAAAGCGCATATCAACCCTGATATAGCTAAAATAGCGCATTTTTTAGTTCCTACTTTAAAAACAAATAGCGCTATGAGCAAAACAATTATGGCAAAGCTCAATATGAATATTGGCAATAAAGCTATCATAAATTTTTACTCTCCCACTCGTTCTGCTGTTATATACTGCTGTGTTTGGTTGACAGTAGAATAAGATATATCTAACACTATCTTAGGGTACAACCCGATAAAAATTAGAATAATCAATACACTAGATAATAATAAAATATCTTTTTTACTTAAAAAGTGTTTGGTTACATCTACGTTATCAACTACTCCATAAAAAATAGGTTGCATACGAATAATTAAGGAAATTGACAGTAACAGCAACCCAATTACCAACAAAATTGTATAATATGAATAAGAGGTATAACTACCTAATAACATCATATAATTACCAACAAAATTAGCTGTACCTGGTATGCCTAATACAGCTAACATAAAAAATAAAGTAAAAGAGGACAGATATCTCACTTGCTCTTTTAATCCAATAAATTGGTTTATATTCCGAGTTAAATAGCATTCAGCCAATAATCCGCTAATCATAAACATGCCAACGATAGCTAGGTTTATGGCTATCATTTGAATAACAACGCCTTGAAATGCTATTACAGATCCACTATAAATAATTGTAGTAACAAATCCCATTAACGCGATATGGATATAAGCAATTAATTTTTTTATATCTGTTTGGTTAAATGCTAGTAAAGCAGCATAAAAAACAGTAAACATAGCTAGTATTGAAATAACAGGCATAATGGCCAAAGACGCGTTTGGAAAAAGGGGAATTACAAAACGTAATAAACCAAATGTTGCCGTATTAAGTAATAAACCACTTATCATCATTGAACCACTTGTTGAAGATTCAATATGTGCTTCAATAAACCAATTGTGAAAAGGAACTAAAGGAATACGAATAAGGAAGGCTGCTAGAAATCCTAACATTAATAAAAATTCAGTATTACTTGAAATTGGTGTTTTAGTTAAAATTTGATAGTCAAAAGTCCATTGACCGGTTAAATTCCAATTAATTAGTGCTAATGAAACAATAGATATTAGCATTAATAAACTACTTATTTGTGTGTAGATTAAAAATTTATTAGCACCATTGAAGCGTTGTGAATTTAAATCTCTCCTTCCCCACAATGAAATTAAGAAATAAATCGGAATAGCTACAGCTTCCCAGAAGAAAAACATCAAAAACAGATCAGTAATGACAAATAACATCATAATGGCTGATGTCATAAATAATACACATAAGTAAAACAGCCCAAGGTTATTTAGGTTTTCTTTGCTAGAATAAATAATAACTAGTAGTACAATGAAAAGTGTCGAAGTAATTACTACCAACGATAGGCCATCCAATAGAAGATGAAAATGGATACCAAGTAATGGGATCCAGTCATAATTAACCTCTTTACTCCAACTTGTATCTGGTTCTACATTTATTGCATTCGCCCATAAAATTATGGCTAATATTAATGTGATTAATATAGTCGTGAAAGCAACCATAATTGGTAAACGTTGCCAACGCAATTGTACATCAGTTGATACTACGATTCTTTGTAAGAATACTTGACATAACCAACCAATGAATCCGCCAATTACAGGTAAGAAGACAAGCCATAACAACATGAAAGTTCACACCTTTATTAAATAAAAATCAATAACATTAATATAATAATGCTACCTATGACCATTGAAACCATATACCATCGTATCTGTCCATTTTCTAGGCTAACAATATATGAGTTTATTTTTTTAATTCCCCACATTATCCAGTTGTCCCATATCGCTAATGGATCCTTTTTCAGGAAATCCGCTAGATAGATATAAGGTTTTACGAAGATATTGTTCAAGACAAAATCAAATCGCCAATTGCTTTTACATAATCTTCCTAAAAATTTGACCATCGGAGTATTAAGTATTTCATGAACCTCACTATTAAGATGCCCATAAAGAATATAAGCAATAACTAAACTCAATAAAGTCACTGCACTTAATAATATCCGAAATGGTAACTGTTCCTGAGTATCAAGATGGGCTATTGGAATTATTCCTTGTATTGGCAATGGGAAATAAATAAATAATGCAGTAGTAAATATTAACAATATAAAAATTGGAAAATAATTTATCGTTTTAATTTTTATAATATGATCCATTTTATGGGTATGATGGAAAACTAAAAAGATTATGCGCCAAATGCCCAAACTTGATAATAAAACACCTAATAAACCTATGGTGCCAGCCATCAAGCTATCTTGTGCCATTAATCTCCAAATAATATCGCCTTTGATATAAAAAGATGCAGAAATATAAGGGAATGCACTAAGTGAAAGCATTATAATTAGAAAAATAGCATATAATATTGGATTAGATTTTAATAAACCACCAATTTTGCTAATGTCTCTTTCACCTTGGCATTGTTTTAATAAAATTGCTGAAGCTAGTATTAATAATGTACTGGTTACAGAATAATTTATCAAACAATTTAATGATAAATTCCAACTTTGAGTTGAAAAGGCAAAAAATAGGTAACTAATTTGAGCTAAATTAATATAGGTTATAATTCGTTTTATATCATTTTGAACCAAAGCAATACTACTAGCAAATATAATAGTTAAAGATGCAAATAAAAGCATTATATAAAGTGTATCACTAGACATCATAAACAAATTGCTTAATCTTAAAACAAGATAAACTCCGGCCAATATGACTGTTGAAGACTGTAATAAAGCAACAGCTGGCATTGGTGCTAATGTGGTTTCTGTGAACCATGTATGCATTGGAAAAAGAGCCGATTTACTCATAGCGCCAAGGAACAACATAATGGTGATCCAAAAGATAATATCTGAATCGATAGCTAAATCGTTATGTGCTTTAAATAAAATCTCGCTGATTTTTAATGTTTCTACTGTTTGATAAAGTAAAAATATACCAATAATTAGAAATATATCGGTTAAATGCATCATAACAAAAGCTTTAACTGCAGCATAACCATTACGAGCCTGTTTGTAATAAATGCCAATAAGTAAGTAAGTGCTTATACTCACACCTTCCCAACCGAGTAGCATCACAAACAAATTATCAACAAGCACAACTGTTAACATGCTAGTTATGAGTAAATTACTATATGCATAGAAAGTATAAATATCTTCCCGTGATTTTAGATAACAGGCAGCAAAGATAGAGATCAATAAACCAAAGAAAGAAATTAGCACTAAAAAAGTTAGCGATAACCCATCCAAAGTTAAGGAAATCGGAACTTCAAAATCACCGACAGAAAACCAAGTCCATAGATTTCTTGTATAAACGAGTGTCATATCTGGGACGGTATTGGTAGAAAAATCAATACATGAAAATATTGTTATTAAACCAACAATAGATATAGTACTAATTCCGATTAACTTAACATTAATGGATTGTATTTGTCGCCCAAAACAAACCTGTATTAGAAAAGATAGTAATGGAACAATGATAGTTAAATAAAGTAAATTCATCCTTTCATTTCGCTCAATGAATCAATATTAAAGTTTTTACGTCGATAAATTAATTTAACAAGTAAAGCAAGCCCGACACATATTTGAGTTAAGACAGTAATTACAGCTAAGATAGCTAAAACCCCACCATCTGATTGCTGCCAATAACTACTCGCGACAAACAAAGCTGCTATTGCTCCATTATTCATGATAATAAGGCTTAATAATAAAAAATATAGATTTCGTCTAATCATTACACCTAACAGCCCGATTACAAACAAGATAGAAGCAAAAATTAGCCCATGCATAAGTGGTATCACGTTATTTCTCCGAAAACATTCGATGCATAAAATGATAAGATATAACTACTGCACCTAATAACAAAAATGCAGCTAACTCCGTCATCAAAATATAAGCATATATTGACATTTGGTGCATTAATTCATGTGTTTCTTTAAGTTGTGAATAGTCAGTGCTTACTACACCATATATAAGAATAACTAACAATATGAATGCCAAAACTAATGGTCCCAACCAAATCTTAGGACTAATGCCATGTTTATTATTTTCAACATTATCATTACGAATTTTAAGCTTTAAAGAAACACCCCAAAAAAGGATTATGCCACCGCAAATAAAAAAGAGGATATATAAAGCAGCTGAAATATATGTTTGTAACAGAATAAATATTAATGCTGATGCAAAAAGTGAAATAGCGAGATATAAAATTGCCTTCTCTACTCTTCTACAAAAAATCACTTTTAAACTAGCAATAATAGCTATTATCGATGCAATATAAAAAACAACGATCATTAGATAATCCAATATTTATTCATAATGATATTAGTATATACCCAATCGACGACAATATACAGTTTACTAACGTTTCGTTAATACAAAAAATTCTTTCTAAATAATTTATTATCTTTATATAGTCTCCAGAATGTTATTTTTACCAAATATAATAAAAACGATGGAAATAATAAAAACTATAAGATTTTATTATTTAAATTCAATACAACATTGTTATAAAGTATATATCCTGAGCAATTAACTTATATTTATACCTTTTTCTTTAATTTTGGTCATACAGCTTAAAGGCTCTTAGGCAAAATATAAACAAAGTAGAGAATAGAATGAATAGCCAATACTCATCAATGCGAAGCAACGTCAATATGCTAGGTACATTATTGGGCGATGCAATTAAACGAGCAACAGGGAATGAAACTTTCGATTTGGTCGAAAAAATAAGGCAGTTATCAAAATCAGCTCAACAAGGTAACAAACAAGCACATAATGAATTACTAAAATTGATTGAAAATCTTAATGATCAAGATTTACTCCATGTTGCACGTGCATTTAATCAATTTTTAAACTTAGTTAATACTGCTGCTGAGTATTATGGAATTTCACCACATGGGGAAGCATCGAGCAGCCCTAAAAAAATGACCGAATTATTTAAAACACTTAAAAATTTAAATTTCGCGCCTAAAATAATTGAACAAGCTATTGATAATTTATCTATTGAGTTAGTGCTTACTGCACATCCAACTGAAATCAATCGCCGAACAATGATTAATACTTATACCGCTATTAATAATTGTTTGTCACAACTTGATCATAACGATTTAGCGGATTATGAAAGAGAACGTATCATGCGTCGCCTTAAACAACTTGTTTGCCAAGCATGGTACACCGACGAAATTCGTAAAAAACGCCCTACTCCTCTTGATGAAGCTAAATGGGGATTCTCTGTAATTGAAGATAGTTTATGGGAAGGCGTCCCGTTATTCTTACGTGAGTTTAATGACCAATTAGTTGATGCATTCAATGCTGAACTATCTGTTGAACATGTTCCAGTGAAATTTACCTCTTGGATGGGGGGAGATCGAGACGGCAACCCAAATGTAACAGCTAAAGTTACAGGAAGGGTGATGTTGCAAGCTAGATTAAAAGCAATTGAACTATTTTTAGCTGATATTCAAATTTTAGTTCGTGAATTATCAATGACTGAATGTAGCCAATCAGTCATTGACTTATTAGATGAACAAAATAAAACAGCATCAGAGCCTTATCGGGCTGTCATGAAGCAGTTACGTTCACGTTTAACTAAAACCCATAGCTACATAGTTGCATTATTAAATAATGAACAAGTTTTAGCACCTAATGATCTTTTAATAAAGAATGAACAATTATGGACACCACTTTATACATGTTATGAATCATTAATTGAAAACGGAATGTCAACTATTGCTCATGGCCCACTATTAGATACATTAAGACGTATTAAAAGTTTTGGATTGCAATTAGTTAGATTAGATATACGTCAAGATAGTTCAGTGCATACTGAAGCGTTAGACGCCTTAACTAAAGAGTTAAACTTAGGCAGCTATGCTTCATGGTCAGAAGAAGAAAAACAAGAATTTTTATTAACTGAATTACAATCTAATCGACCATTACTACCCTATAATTGGCAACCAGATGAAATGGTTAAAGAAGTATTAGATACTTGCCGTGTTATCAAAAAAGCAGGTGAAGAATCGATTGCGTCTTATGTCATTTCGATGGCAAAAGCACCTTCTGATGTCCTAGCTGTTTACTTACTTTTAAAAATTGTTGATTGCCAAAAAAATATTCCTGTTGCACCTTTGTTTGAAACCTTAGAAGATTTAAATAATGCAAAATCTGTTATGCAAAAGCTTTTAGATATTCCTTGGTATCGTGAAAAAATCAATGGCAAGCAGATGGTTATGATTGGCTATTCTGATTCAGCAAAAGATGCAGGAACTCTCGCAGCATCATGGGCACAGTATCGTTCACAAGAAGAATTAGTTAATTTATTTGAACAATATAATGTTAACTTGGTGTTATTTCATGGTCGTGGAGGTTCAATCGGACGGGGAGGCGCTCCTGCTCATGCCGCTTTACTGTCACAACCACCAGGATCATTAAAAGGTGGCTTACGTGTTACAGAACAAGGTGAGATGATTCGATTCAAACTTGGTTTACCTGAAGTTGCACTTAGTAGCTTAATGCTTTATGCATCAGCTATTTTACAAGCTAATTTATTACCACCGCCTGAACCGAAGCAAGTCTGGCGTGATATTATGGATGAAATGTCTGATTATTCATGCCAATGTTATCGTAGCTACATAAGAGAAAAAGCTGAATTTGTTGATTATTTTAGATCAGTTACACCAGAAACCGAACTTGGAAGATTACCTCTAGGCTCTCGACCACAAAAACGTCGTACCGGTGGGGGAATAGAAAGTTTACGAGCAATTCCGTGGATTTTTGCTTGGACTCAAAATCGCCTAATGGTTCCATCATGGCTAGGTGCAGGAAGCGCACTTAGGAAAGTTATCAATGAGGGCAAAAAAGAACAACTTAAAGATATGTATCATAATTGGCCATTTTTTAATGCCCGCTTAGGTATGTTGGAAATGGTTTACGCTAAAGCAGCGCCGAATATTCATGAGTACTATGAACAAAGGCTAGTTTCTCCGACATTATGGCCATTAGGAGAGGAGTTAAGAAATTTATTAACCGAAGATATTAATACCGTATTAACGATTACTGATGATATTAGCTTGATGGCAGACTTACCTTGGATTGCGGAGTCTGTTGCATTACGTAATACATATATTGAACCACTTAATTTATTACAAGCAGAATTATTAAGTCGTTCTCGTAAAAATGATAACGAAAATACTATAGTTGAACAGGGATTAATGATTACCATTTCTGGTATTGCGGCAGGAATGCGAAATTCAGGATAAAAAAAAGGGCTTATTCGCCCTTTTTATTTTTTTTAGCTATCTCTTCTAAATAAGCTTTAGCGTCGGTATCCCCTTGCTCACTAGCTTTAGTAAACCAATAAACTGCTAGGTTATCATTTTGTTTAACGCCTTCACCTTCTAGATATTTAATACCTAAATTATATTGCGCATCAACACTTCCTTGCTTGGCTGCTTTGGTATACCAATCTATTGCTTTTTGTTCATCTTTAGGAACACCCCCACCAACATCATACATAACCGCTATATTATATTGTGCATCAGCGTTACCACCTTCAGCAGCTTGAGTAAACCAATATGCGGCTTGAGTGTTATCTGGTCTTGTTCCTGTTCCGGTTGCATACATAATGCCTAAATTGTACATTGCTAGTACATAACCACGTTCGGCAGCTTGAGTATAAAAATAAAGGGCAGCAACATTATCCTGAGTTAAACCGTCACCAGTTTGGGACATTAATCCTAAATAGTAGTGTGCTTCTGGATTGTTATCTTTTGCGGCTTTACTAAACCAATCGGCCGCTACCAGGCGATCTTTATCAACACCATCACCCGCAAAGTACATAATGCCTAAATTTAAATAAGCATCATAAATACCTTGATCGCCAGCTTGGGTAAAATAATCAATTGCGGTAGACGTTTTTTTTTCTACGCCTTCACCATTTTTATACATCAAAGCTAAATTATATTTAGCTAAAGCATAATTTTGATCGGCAGCCAATTTAAACAATTTGAATGCCTCAGATAAATTAGCTTTAGTCCCTAAACCATTTTGGTACATATAAGCTAAATTATTTTGAGCTTTAGCTAAACCTTGATCAGCGGCTTTCTTAAACCAGAAAAAAGCCTTTAGATCATTAACCTCAACCCCTAAACCCTGCTTATAAATTGTTCCTAGCGTATATTGTGATTGCATATCACCCTTTTCAGCAGCAATTAGCAACGAAGGAATTAATGAACTAGGGTCACTTACTTTTAGCTCAGTATCCGATTGTGTTTTAGCTTCGCTTGCAGCTGCTCCACAAGAGATAGATAACATCAAAGCCAATATAATTTGAAGTTTTTTCATAATTTTTTAAATGTCATAATATTAGCAATAATTATACATAATTGATTAAAAGGGGAATAGTTTTGTTTTTTTAAATATACTTTTTTTTATTATTTAATTGAAAGTTAAAGTTATTTAAATATTGTAAATATTATTAAATCGCTTAATCGGACTCATTATAAAAAAATATAATTAATTATTTAACAAAAGCTATCACAATCCAAGTTCATCCCAAATTTCATCAATATGAGCAACTACTTTAGCGTCTTTAGTAATAATTTTACCCCATTCACGATTAGTTTCACCCGGCCACTTGTTAGTTGCATCAAGTCCCATTTTAGAGCCTAAACCGGAAATAGGTGAAGCAAAATCCAGATAATCAATTGGCGTATTATCAACAAATGTTGTATCTCGATGTGGATCCATTCTTGTCGAAATAGCCCACATAACATCTTTCCAATCTCTAGCATTAATATCGTCATCACAAACAATAATAAATTTAGTATACATAAATTGTCTTAAATAAGACCATACACCCATCATCACTCTTTTGGCATGCCCTGGGTATTGTTTTTTGATTGTGACAATGGCAATACGATAAGAGCAACCTTCAGGAGGTAGATAAAAATCAACAATTTCAGGAAATTGTTTCTGTAATATAGGGATAAATACTTCATTTAATGCTAAACCCATTACAGCCGGCTCATCTGGAGGTCTACCCGTATATGTAGAATGATAAATTGTATCTTTACGTCTGGTTAAATGTGTAACTGTAAAGACAGCAAATTTTTCTACTTCATTGTAATAACCAGTATGGTCACCATAAGGCCCTTCAACAGCTTGCTCATGGGGATCAATATAACCTTCTAAAATAATTTCGGCGGTTGCAGGAACATCTAACTCATTTGATAAAGATTTGACCACTTCTGTTCGGCTATTACGCAATAATCCAGCAAAAGCATATTCTGATAAAGTATCTGGTACTGGTGTTACTGCACTTAATATTGTTGCAGGATCAGCCCCAATAGCTACACTAACAGGAAATTTTTCATTTGGATAGGATTGTTGCCATTCAGCAAAATCAAGTGCCCCACCTCGATGTGACAACCAACGCATGATTAATTTATTTTTACCTAGTAGCTGTAATCGGTAAACACCTACATTTTGACGATCTTTATGTGGTCCTTTAGTTATAGTTAGTCCCCAAGTTACAAGTGGAGCTACATCATCTGGCCAACAATGCATAATAGGCAATTGAGTTAAATCGACCTCATCATTTTTAAATATTAATTCCTGACAAGGCGCTGAGGAACGCCGTTTTACCGGCATATTTAGAACTTGTTTATATTTAGGTAATATATTAAAAAATTGTCGAATACCTTTGGGTGGCTCTGGTTCTCGCAAAAAAGCTAGTAATTCACCAATTTCTCTTAATTCTGTAGTCTTTTCTCGCCCCATTGCCATAGCAACTCGTTTAGCTGTTCCAAAAAGATTGCAAAGTACAGGAATGTCATAGCCAATGGGGTTTTCAAATAATAGAGCTGGTCCCTGAGAGCGTAAAACTCTATCAGCTATCTCGGTCATTTCAAGATAAGGGTTAATTGGATAAGTAATGCGTTTTAATTCACCTTGCTGCTCAAGGTAATCTAAAAAATCACGAAAATTAGACAACGACATTATTACTCCTTTTAACTCTCGCTATTGAAATACTAATTGATGAAGATTAACTAATCTTCATCAAAGTTCTCACTATATATGGGAAGTTGTTTTGTTTGATTACATTCAACGATTTTAGGTAATAATGCTTCAAATTGTTTTTGGTCAACTTCAATAATTTCGTTTTTATCAACTTGATAAAATAGATAAAATTCTGATTTGTCATCAGTTTGTATCGATGCTAACCAATAATTACGATCTTCACTATTTTCATTTGTAAAAATTTTAATAATGCTATTTTCTCTTTTTTCAGGTTGATTATGTAACTTGTAATCAATAATTTTTTCAGCAATTTGTGAATCATATTCATCAAAAATTAAAGCTTCTTCTTTAGTTACTTTGCATTTTTTTATATTTATTTCTGCATGACTGATAGATATTACAAAAAACAAGCTGAATAACGAAATAACATAATGGCTAAGTTTCATTTTGGATCTCTTGTATTAATTTTTATCAATTGAGCCAATTTTACTAATAGCCTCACAATTATTTGGCGATATAGTAAGATTGGCTGCACTATTTATAGTTAACCATTGATAAGATAAATGTTCAGTAAGCAATGGCGTTATTTCATCATTAAGAGCTAAATAAAACCAATGTTCTTTATTTATCTTTACTTCTGGTGCGTACCGATATCTAAACTGAGGAAAAATTTCAAACTCAACCGTATGTTTTGCATCAATTAATTTAAGATTTTCTTCGCTAATATCTATACCGGTTTCTTCAAAAACTTCACGAATTGCCGTATCTCTAGGTAATTCATTATCTTCCATACTACCTGTAACTGATTGCCAAAAATTAGGATCATCCTTACGTTGCAACATAAGAACACGCAAAGTCCGTTTACAATAAATAACAACTAATACTGACTCAGGGCTCTTATATTTTTGCATATAAATATCGCTATTTTTTGCTCACTTCTATACCTAATTCCATTAAAGCTGTAGGATTTGCAGGACTAGGCGCATCAGTTAATAAACATGTTGCTGCTGTCGTTTTCGGGAAGGCAATAACATCTCGAATATTATCTGTTCCAGTTAACAGCATAGTTAATCTATCTAGGCCAAATGCTAAACCCGCATGAGGTGGCGTACCATATTTTAATGCATCAAGTAAAAAGCCGAACTTTTCACGCTGATCATGTTCATCAATTCCTAAAATAGAAAAGACAGCCTGCTGCATTTCACTGCGATGAATACGTACAGAACCACCGCCAACTTCATAACCATTGATTACCATATCATATGCATTAGCTACTGCATTTTCAGGATTGCTAATTAATTGCTCTGGAGTAAAATCTTTTGGTGATGTAAATGGATGATGCATTGCACTTAAGCCTTCGTCAGTTTCCTCAAACATAGGGAAATCAACAACCCAAAGTACCGCCCACTTACTCTCATCGGTAATACCTAAATCTTTACCAACTTTCAAACGCAATGCACCTAATGCATCACTCACTACTTTATAACTATCCGCACCAAATAATAAAATATCACCATCTTTAGCATTGGCACGATTAAGTAATGCTTCCATTTGAGGTTCATTAAAAAATTTAGCTACTGGGCTTTGCACACCTTCGAGGCCTTTACTACGATCATTAACTTTGATCCAAGCCATACCTTTAGCACCATAAACTGAAATAAATTGCGTATAATCATCTAATTGTTTACGTGTTAGTTGGGCTCCATTTGGAACGCATAATAAAGCCACTCTTCCTTTAGGATCATTTGCTGGTGTTGAAAATACTTTAAAATCGATATCTTTAACCAAATCCGCCACATCAATAATTTCAAGCGGATTACGTAAATCAGGTTTATCACTCCCATAACGACGCATTGCCTCAGCAAAAGTCATAATTGGGAATTTGCCTAAATCAACATTTTTAACATGCAACCAAAGTTCACGTATCATTTTTTCCATGATTTCGCGCACTTGTTCAGCTGTCATAAACGAGGTTTCAACATCTATTTGTGTAAATTCTGGTTGGCGATCGGCTCGTAAATCTTCATCACGAAAACATTTAACAATTTGATAATAACGATCAAATCCAGACATCATCAGTAACTGTTTAAACAGTTGTGGAGATTGAGGAAGCGCATAAAACTCACCATTATGAACTCGACTTGGAACAAGATAATCTCGAGCACCTTCTGGTGTTGCTTTGGTTAACATTGGTGTTTCGATATCTAAAAAACCATGCTCATTCATAAATGAACGGACAAATGCCGTAATTTTTGCGCGAGTTTTAAATATAGTCGCCATTTCTGGACGGCGTAAATCTATATAGCGGTATTTTAAACGCTGTTCTTCACTATTATTTTGGTTGAAATCAAGCGGTAAAACATCACTACGATTAAAAATCACAAGCTCAGTCGCTAGTATTTCAACCTCACCAGTTACCATATCTTTATTAATTTGGCCCTCTGGTCGTGCTCTTACTTTTCCTTTAATTTGAATACAAAATTCATTACGTAATTCGCCAGCTAATTGATATGCTTGTTGATAATCAGGATCAAAAAAAACTTGCACAATTCCTTCACGATCACGCATATCAATAAAAATCATCCCACCTAAATCTCGGCGTTTATTGACCCATCCACATAGTGTGACTTCTTGATTAATATAACTTGCGTTTAGCTGTCCGCAATAAATTGTTCTCATTAAAAATATCCTGTGTACAGTTGTCAAAAATAATAATTATTATAGAGCAATTTATCAGGGGATAAAGACTATGTTTGAAAATAATCACTATTTAATTTATTTATACTCGATTTATTATAATAATTTTACTTTATACATTTTTTTACAAACTATTTTAAATTCAATTAGATAATAAATATAAAATCGTTTTATCTTGATAAGCTTTTAAAATGATTTATTTAAGAGCTTGTCTTATCAGATATTTATTACTAAGCTTTAGTATTATTTGGATATTGCTCATATGATATGAAAGCTTTAATTTCAATTGACTATACTAATGATTTCATCGCTGACGATGGCGCTTTGACTACAGGTTCTGTTGGGCAACAAATTGAGTCAGAAATATTAAATTTAACTAAATCATTCATCCAAAATAATCAATTTATCGTTTTTGCGATTGATTCTCATGACCCTTCAGATAAATATCATCCAGAAAATAAACTCTTTCCCCCTCACAATATTATTGGAACTTTTGGGCAACAGTTATTTGGTGATTTACATACTCTTTATCAAAAACATCAGAATTCAGATAATATTTATTGGATGAATAAACGACACTACTCGGCATTTTGTGGTACGGATCTTGATCTACGCTTACGCGAAAGACATATTACTGAAATCCATTTAGTTGGTGTCTGCACAGATATTTGCATATTACACACAGCGATTGATGCCTATAATTTAGGCTACAAATTGATTATTCATCAAAATGCAGTTGCTAGCTTTGATCCAATCGGACATCAATGGGCTTTAAAACACTTTCAAAACACTTTAGGGGCAACCGTAATATAAAATATAGATAAAAATTAAAATAAGGAGCAGGAATGGAAGTTTTACGAGACTATAAATTGCATATAATTGCACTGTTAGTAGTAATTATTTGCGAACTAATCGGTAAACAATCAATATGGATTATCGCCGTTTATCCAATGTTATATGCAATGATCTTCGGCGGTGTAATCAGCCTACCAAAGCTAAAAATATTAACTAATAAAAATATGCAGCATGCCAGTTTAGTGATGATGGTTACATTAATATTACTTATTGCAAAACTTGGTGTGGCTGTAGGTCCTAAAATTGACATGATTTTAAACGATGCCAAGTTAGCCCTAATTTTTCAAGAATTAGGCCATTTCGCAGGAACAATTTTACTAGGATTACCATTAGCTATGTTATTAGGTATGAAAAGAGAGGCAGTTGGTGCAACCTACTCTGTTGCTCGCGAACCTAATATAGCTATTGTTGCAGATAAATATGGGCTAGATTCACCTGAAGGACGAGGTGTTATGGCTATGTATGTATGTGGGACTCTTTATGGTGCAATTTGGATGAGTATCCTTGCAAGCATAATAGCACAATTGAATATTCTTCACCCTTATGCTTTAGCAATGGGAGCTGGAGTAGGTAGTGGGAGCATGATGGCTGCTTCATTGGCACCGATAAGTGATTTATATCCTGACTTATCAGAAAATATCAATGCTTATGCAACAACAGCGAACTTAATGTCTGGTATTGTAGGCATATATATTTATACACTATTTTCTTTGCCTTTCGCTTCTTTCATGTATAACACTTTAGCTCGCCTTCGTCGCAATAAATAAGGAATCGAATATGAAAATTTTAGAAACAATTTTTGTACTTATTTTAGTAGCCGTTATCATGGCAGCAGGTAACACTGTAGGATATGAAATTGATTTTATGCTATCGCTTCAAGCATTAGCTGTGTTAGTTGTCATATCTATTGCAGGATTATTAATAAGTAAATTACCTGTATTAAATAAACTTCCTGTAATTCTATGGGTATCCGTTGTTGCTGCTATTGTATCAGCACCGATATTCCCATATCATCAAGAAGTGGTTGCAATTACAGATCAAGTCTCATTACTTGCTGTTTGTACACCAGTACTTGCTTATGCGGGACTAGCGATTGGTAAAGATCTTGCGCTATTTAAAAATATATCTTGGCGTATCATTCCCGTATCTTTAGCTGTTTTTTCTGGTACGTTTATTTTTGCTGCCCTAATTGCTCAAATTACTTTACATTGGGAAGGCGTTATCTAATTTGGATAAGGATTTTATTTATGACTAAAGAAGAACTAAAGAAAAAAGTCTGCGATGCAATTGCAAATCGAAAAGCAGATATCAAGTCGATTGCTGAAGCAATTTGGTCAGAGCCAGAACTTGGTTACAAAGAACATAAAACAGCTAAAAAAGTAGAAGACGCTTTAGAGAAATTAGGTGTTCCATTTAAAAATAAATTAGCCTTAACTGGTGTTAAAGGTCGATTAAAAGGTGTGAAAGGAAGTAAATATAGCATTGCCATTATTGGCGAGCTCGATGCAATTATTTGTGCCGACCACCCTGCCGCAGACGAAACTTCAGGAGCGGCTCACTGTTGTGGCCATAATGCGCAAATCGCTAATATGATGGCTGTCACTATGGGGCTAATTGACTCAGGTGCAATGCAATTTTTAGCCGGGGATGTGGTACCATTTGCTGTCCCTGCAGAAGAATATGTTGAAATTACCTATCGAAACCGATTAATTGAAGAAGGCAAAATCAAATACATTGGCGGAAAACCAGAATTGATTTCACGAGGTGATTTTGATGATGTTGATATGGCATTACAAATACATTTAACAAGCGTCCCAAATGAACGTCAGGATGGTTTTATTGAAATCTCAACCACAAGTAATGGTTTTATCGGAAAATTAATTAAGTATAAGGGAGAGGCAGCTCATGCTGCGGCAGCCCCTCATGCTGGCGTAAATGCTTTAAATGCAGCTATGATGGGGATGATGGGTGTTCATGCTATTCGCGAAACCTTTCAAGAAAAAGATTATATTCGCTTCCATCCAATTATTACCCAAGGTGGTGACTTAGTAAATGTTGTACCAAGCGATGTAAGAATGGAAAGCTATGTACGAGCAGGTAATGTTCCTGCAATGATTGATGCTAATGAAAGAATCAATCAAGCATTAAAAGCTGGTGCGATGGCTGTTGGTGCAACTTGTGAAATTAAAGATTTACCAGGCTACCTACCATTACATAATAACCCAACACTTAATGACCTTTTAAAGCAAAATGCTGAAAATTTAATTGGTGAAGAAAACGTTTCAATCGCACCACATATGACTGGAAGTACAGATACTGGTGACCTATCACATATTATGCCAGTAAGTCACCCTTGGATTGGTTCGGTTAGAGGTATTTTACATGGAAAAGACTATACCGTATTTGATGAAGATATGGCCTATATTCGCCCTGCTCAAATGATGGCTTGTACCATTATTGACTTGCTCTATGATGATGCGAAACCAGCCGAAACATTAATGGCGAATTACAAACCGTTAATGTCTAAGGAAGAATATTTAAAATTCCTATCGGGTTTTGACAAATAAAGTTAAAAACTTGGCACAATCTTGTGCCAAGTTTTTGTTATACTATCCACTTCATCATCAACCTTTATAACTTCATATGTTAACGCTTACCGACCAAGAATTGTTTCGTTATGACAGGCAAATAGCTTTGCATGGTTTTGATATTGATAAGCAGCAAGTTTTAAAAAACAGCTCAGTTTTAATTATTGGATTAGGCGGGTTAGGTTGTGCTGCATCCCTCTATTTAGCTGCATCTGGCATAGGCAAAGTGACTTTAATTGATTTTGATACCATATCCGAATCAAATTTGAATCGACAAATTTTATACACGCCAAAATCCATAAATCAATATAAGGTTGATATAGCCAAGCAAAAATTAACTCAAATCAATCCAAACATGATTATTGACACCATTAATCAGAAGCTGGTTGATAGTGAATTAATTACAGTAATCAAACAGCATGATATCGTCATTGATTGCACTGATAATTTAACCAGTCGTGAACAAATTAATCGTTGCTGTTTTCAAGAAAAAAAACCTTTAGTTTCAGGCGCTGCAATTCGAATGGAAGGCTTACTGACTGTATTTAATTATGAAGAAGATCAACCGTGTTATCATTGCTTAAGTCATTTATTTGGTCAAAATCAACTTACTTGTATCGAAGCAGGTGTAATGGCGCCATTAGTCGGTATGTTTGGTTCAATTCAAGCACTAGAGTCCATCAAAGTACTTACCAAGTATGGGAAACCTCTAGTTGGGAGAGTATTGATGGTTGATGGCATGACAATGGAGTTCAACCAAGTTACATTTGCTAAACAAAGTAATTGTATTATTTGTGGAAATCAAAATACTACACAGGTCATAAAATGCAAATAAATCGAATTATTTTAGCACCAATGGAGGGAGTGCTTGATTATCATGTTCGAGAAATATTAACTGAAATTAATAAGTTTGATTATTGTGTAACTGAATTTGTAAGAGTGACCAACCATAAATTATCTAATCGAACTTTCTACCGACTATGCCCAGAACTTCATAATGATGGCAAAACATTATCAGGAACGCCTGTACGTATCCAGCTACTGGGACAATCACCTGAATGGATAGCAGAAAATGCCGTTAAAGCTATCGAGTTAGGCTCTTATGGTGTAGATATTAATTTTGGCTGTCCGGCTAAAACAGTAGTAGGCAACCATGGCGGTGCTTATTTATTACAATATCCGAATCAAATATATAACATTGTGAATCAAGTTAGAACAGCAATAGGTTCTAATCCCGTATTATCAGTTAAAATTCGATTAGGATGGGAAGATAAATCCCGCTGTTACGAAATTGCAAAAACAATTGAAAATGCAGGAGCAAATGAAATTGTCATTCATGGTAGAACAAAAATAGATGGATATAAAGCTGATAAAATTGATTGGTCAACAATTGGAAAGATAAAACAAAAACTAACCATTCCAGTTATTGCTAATGGCGAAATTTTTTCTATTGAAGATGCCTACAACTGCATAAAACATAGCCAAACAAATGACATCATGCTTGGCCGTGGGATACTAAATATTCCTAATTTAGCTAATAAAATTCGCTATAAACATTCATCATTAATCTGGCAAGAAGTCATAAAAATACTACTTAGTTATGCGATGACGGCTATTGACGATGTAAAGCCACTTTATCATTCTGCTCGAATTAAACAATGGTTAGCTTATTTAAAACAGAATTATCCAGAAGCATCGGTATTACTTCCTGAAATAAGACAATTAAAATCACAAATTGAAATCTGTGATTTTTTGAAAACTAAATTAAATAATTAATTCGATTCGTTTTGACTCTTTTTAAAATTTGTCATACCGAAATAATATTTAGTTATTTTATTAAGAATTAGACAAATCAATAAAATAACCAATAATATTAAAAATAATTTATTAATATGGTTAAATATTGTCACAAACGAATCAATATAGTATTTGGTTGGATTGTTATTAATGATGGTAAAGGTAATATAAACAACAGCTAAAATTAAAATATTTGATATTGATACACTTTTGAAAAGTTTTACATATAGAACTTTATTAGAAAAAATGTGAAAACATCGCTTGCTCAATACAAGACCAAATAATAACGCACTCAGATAAATAGCAATTAAAAAATTAGAAACATAAAATTTATCTAAAAGAGGTTGAAAAAGAAGGATAAAACCTTTAATCAATATAAAGCAACTAAAAATAGAGAAAAGAATAAAGTGAATTTTAGAGGAATTTTTTTTAGTCCAAATAAATTCACTTTGATCTTTAACAAAATAAACTCTAGAAAAATCAATTAAATAATACAAAAGCAAGGCTTCAAGTGAATAACGAATAATAGCAAATGCTAAACTATATAATATTGAATAAAGGTAATAATTTTGGGGTTTAACGTCTGTATTAATTGCAATGAAAGATGCAACAATTGAATAAATCAACATTAAAATAATTAGCAAAGTTACATTAGCTTTATTAACAATGTGAATACGGAAAGAATAAAAAAATATCGCTAAAAGACCAAAAACCCATAATGCTTCTATAAAACTCTTTTCAAAAATAAATCGAAATAAAAAATTTGAATCAAAAAGTAAATACCAAAACAAATTATTTGGAATTGAAGCATTTTGTTGCCAATATAAAAAAGATATATTCAAAAATATGCTAAATAAAAAATAAACTAAACATCCTGTTAACGGCAATTTAAAAAAAGATACTTTTTGCATTTAACTTCCTTATTATCAAAACCACAACTTATTCAATTCTTTTAATAAAATGTTTTATTTTAAAGCCCATCAAAACCAACGAGCCAAAATAGATACAAATACCAACAATAACTAGCAGGAATAAATATCCAACTCTTGTTAGCATTGAGCCTGTAGACCAATCGGGTAATAATTGAGCTCCAAACCACAACGCTACTGACATCAATAAAACAGCAATAATAACCTTGAGTAAAAATCGATACCAACCTGGTTGTGGTTGGTAGAGTTTCTTCTTACGAAGTTGCCAAAACAATAAACCAGCATTAAAACATGCTGCAAGTCCAATTGATAATGAAAGGCCTGCATGTTGTAAAGGTCCAATAAAAGCCAGATTCATCAATTGCGTTAAAATAAGGGTTATTATTGCAATTTTCACCGGTGTTTTAATATCTTGTCTGGAATAAAATGCGGGGGCTAATACTTTAATCAAAATTAATCCAAGCAAACCAATTGAATAAGCGACTAATGCGCGTTGAGTCATCAAAGTATCATTTAAAGTAAATTGACCATACTCGAAAAGAGTTGATATTAATGGTTTAGAAATAACACCTAATGCCACAGTACTTGGCAAAGCTAATAAAAAACAGAGGCGAAGTCCCCAATCTAACAACTCTGAATATTGTTTGTGGTCACCTTTGGCAAAACTTTTGGCTAAAGATGGTAACAAAATAGTTCCTAATGCAACACCTAGTACACCTGCAGGAAATTCCATTAATCTATCAGCATAATACATCCATGAAACAGAACCTGAAATCAAAAATGATGCAAATATTGTATTAATAATTAACGATATTTGACCGACTGATACACCTAAGATAGCGGGACCCATCTGCTTTAACACTCGCCAAACACCACTATCTTTAAAACTAATACGAGGCAAAACCAACATACCAATCTTTTTCAAATAAGGTAGCTGATATAGCAATTGTAAAACTCCCCCCACCACAACAGAAACAGCTAACGCAAGCACTGGTGGATTAAAATAAGGGGTTAAGAATAAGGTAAAAGCAATCATGCTAATATTTAACAATGTTGGCACAAATGCAGGTACAGAAAAACGATTCCAAGTATTAAGTATAGCGCCCACTAATGATGCAAGTGAGATAAAAAAGATATAAGGAAAAGTAATTCTCAGCATAATTGTTGCAAGTTCAAATTTATCTGATGATTCTTGCATAAAACCTGGTGCAGTTATCATTATAATAAATGGTGCAGTTACAACACCAATTAAAGTAACGATAGCTAATACCAGTGTTAATAAACCTGCGATATAAGCCACAAAAGTACGTGAAGCCTCAATGCCTTGCTGATTTTTATATTCAGCTAAAATCGGTACAAAAGCTTGGGAAAAAGCCCCTTCAGCAAAAATTCGTCGAAGTAAATTGGGCAGTTTAAAAGCAACAAAAAATGCATCCGTAGCCATTCCCGCTCCAAAAAAACGGGCAATAATAGCATCACGAACAAACCCCAAAACGCGTGAAACCATTGTCATTGAGCTAACTGTAGCTAAAGATTTTAAAAGATTCATATACGATTTATGTACCAAGTACATAGTCAAAAACGATTAATGAAGCATAGTCTACAAACTATTGTTCTAAATCACCATGATTTTTTAATAAACAGCCATTTTAGTATCACCGTCAGAATGATACTGACGGTATATGTATCAACGATCTTTCAAAGGAATAAAAGGCATAAGTTCGCCAATGTTTTTATAGGCAGGACGTATAATTCGACGATCATCAAAATTAAGTTCTTCAATGCGATGAGCACACCAACCAACGATTCGCGACATAGCAAATAGTGGCGTGTAAACTTCTTTTGGTAACCCAATCATGTCATAAACAAAACCTGAATAAAAATCGACATTAGCACAGACTTGTTTTTTAGTTCTGGCATTTTTACGATTAACTATTGCATGAATCGCACGTTCCTCAAGTAAGTTTAGAAAGTTAAATTCTTTTTCTCGGCCTTTTTCTTGAGCAAGTTTATGGGCCATCTCTTTTAGCAACATGGCTCTTGGGTCTGATACGGTATAAACCGCATGACCAATACCATAAATTAACCCTTTTCTATCAAACACTTCTTTATTTAAAATACGTTGTAGATATGCATCAATTTCATTTGCATCAGTCCAATTTTTAATCTCTTCGACAAGATGTTTAAGCATTTTTCCTACTTGCAAATTAGCCCCACCATGCAATGGACCTTTCAATGATCCTATACCTGCAGCAATAGATGAGTAAGTATCGGTACCCGTAGAACTCGTTACGCGAACGGTAAAAGTTGAATTATTCCCGCCACCATGTTCAGCATGAATAATCATGGCTAAATCAAGTACTCTTACATCAAGTTCTGTGTATCGACCGGATCCTTTCATCATATAGAGAAAATTTTCTGCAATTGAAAAATCTTCGTGTGGATGGCGGATATGCAGTGATTTACCTTTAGCACTATGACTTAACATATTGTAAGCATAAGCAATAATTGCTGGGAATTTAGCAATTAAATCGATGGATTGACGCATTAAATTATCACGTGAGGTATCATCAGGTTCAGGATCATAAGTATACATTTCAAGAACAGTTCTAGCCAAAATGTTCATCACATCATGGCCTTCAAGTTCCATTATGGCAATCTTAGTTTGTTTTTCTAACGCCATCGACTCACAGAGTAAACGTGAAAAATCTCGTAATTCTTCTTTATCGGGTAAGTAACCAGATAATAATAAGTAGATAGTTTCTTCAAACCCAGTTCGTCGCTCTTGTTGAGCATTATGAACCAGCTCTTCAATATCAATTCCTCGGTATAATAATTTACCGGCAATTGGTTTTAGTGAACCATCTTCTAAGCGTTCATAGCCTAATACATCACCAATTTTGGTTAATCCAACTAATACACCAGTATGATCTGCATTACGTAATCCACGTTTTACATTAAATTGTTCGAATAACTGCGATTCAATTTTACTAGTATTTTTAATGGTTTCCGATAATTTATAAACCAAGAACTTTTCTTTCATTAACCATCCCCTTTGAATTATAAATTATCGATTACTGCTTGAGTAAATTGAGTTGTTGATAATGATTGTCCATTTTGCATAAAGCGTGCTAAATCAGTTGTTGCTTTACCTAATTGAAACAAACTTTCCATCGCATTAGTGATTAATTGCCCTACTTCATGCCAACCTAAGTATTCAAACATCATCACTCCTGACAATATAAGTGATGATGGATTGGCTTGATTTTGACCTGCTATATCAGGTGCGGTACCATGTGTTGCTTCAAATATAGCATGTCCGGTTAAATAATTAATATTAGCACCTGGCGCAATACCAATACCACCAACCATGGCAGCCAGCTGATCCGATACATAATCACCATTGAGATTTAATGTTGCAACAACAGAATAGTCCTCAGGTTTTAATAATGTATTTTGTAAAAATGCATCACAAATAACATCTTTAATAATTAATTTAGAGTTTGCTTTAGCGGTTTGTAATGCTTGTTCTGCTGCTGCTTTACTTTGGGCCTTCTGAATTTTTGCATATTGATTCATGGTGAAAACTGCGTCAGCAAATTCTCTTTCCGCAAGTTCATAACCCCATTGCTTAAATCCACCTTCGGTAAATTTCATAATATTACCTTTATGAACTAGGGTCACAGACGGTAATTTATGTTGTAACGCATACTTGATTGCTGAGCGTATTAGGCGTTCAGATCCCTCAATTGAGACAGGTTTCACACCAAAAGCTGAGGTTTTAGGGAACCTAACTTTAGTTACTTTCATTTGTTCAGATAAAAAATGATAAAACTTTTCAGCATCATCAGAACCTTGTTGCCATTCAATACCGGCGTATATATCTTCGGTATTTTCACGAAAAATGGTCATGTTTACTTTTTCAGGATGCTTTATTGGTGATTCAACACCTTTGAACCAACGGACAGGGCGCAAACAGACATAAAGATCTAATTCTTGTCGCAATGCAACATTTAGTGAGCGAATCCCTCCGCCAACAGGTGTCATTAATGGTCCTTTGATACCGATAAGATAATGTTTGAAGGCACTCATGGTCTCTTCAGGTAGCCATGATCCATTTAAATTAAACGACTTCTCACCAGCAAGTACTTCTTTCCATTGAATACTACGCTTACCTTGATAAGCTTTTTCAACTGCTTTATCAAAAATAGCTCGAGCAGCGTGCCAAATCTCTTTACCCACACCATCACCTTCAATAAAAGGAATCGTTGGATGATTTGGGACAACTAATTGTCCATTTTCAATTGAAACTTGCTGATTCATATTGTCTATTCCTCTTATTTACTTAACTTCTTCTTTTAACTTATTCAATGCACTACCTGCCTTGAACCATTCAATTTGTGCTTGATTGTAAGTGTGCGAAACGGCGAAAGACTCTTTACTACCATCACGATGATGAAGGGTTAATGTTAGATTTTTTCCCGGAGCAAAATTACTGAGTCCAGTAATGCTAATTTGATCATCTTCACGAATTTTGTCATAGTCATCTTTATTGACAAAGGTTAAAGCAAGCATACCTTGTTTTTTTAGATTGGTTTCATGAATACGAGCAAACGATTTAACCACAATGGCTTTAACGTTTAAAAAACGTGGTTCCATTGCAGCATGTTCTCTTGATGAACCTTCACCATAATTCTCTTCAGCAACAACTATTGACCCGATTCCTTGTGATTTTAATTTACGTGCTAATGCAGGTACTTCAACATAATCTCCCGTTTGTGCATCCAACACACTGTTCGTTTTTTGATTAAAGGCATTAACCGCACCTATTAGCATATTATTTGAAATATTATCTAGATGACCACGAAATTTTAGCCACTTTCCAGCCATTGAAATATGGTCTGTGGTACATTTACCAGTTGCTTTAATCAGTAGTGGTTGCGAAATAATATCTTTGCCATCCCAAGGAGTGAAAGGTAAAAGCTGTTGTAGTCGATCTGAATGAGGATCGATACGAACTTCAACTGCACTACCATCAGCTATTGGCCCAATATATCCAGCATCATCAACCGCAAATCCTTGTTTTGGCAACTCATCACCGAGTGGCTCAGGAAGTTTCACTTTTTCACCTTTAACATTAATGAGATGGTCAGTAAGTGGGTTAAAGCTTAATTTACCTGCAATTGATAATGCCACTACAATTTCTGGGGAACAAACAAACGCATAAGTGTTTGGGCTACCATCATTACGTTTAGCAAAATTACGATTGAATGAGGTGACAATCGAATTTTTGTGTTCATCGGCAACTTCATCACGACGCCATTGCCCAATGCAAGGGCCACATGCGTTAGCCATAATAGCAGCACCTGCTTGTTCAAAACGACTTAAAATGCCATCACGTTTAGACGTATATTTAACTTGCTCTGAGCCAGGATTGATAATTAATTTTGCATTTACTTTTAAGCCTAATTTGTTAGCACTATCAATAACTGAAGCTGCGCGCATCATATCTTCATAAGAAGAATTAGTACATGATCCAATAAGTCCAACTTCCATATTGTCTGGATAATCGTGTTCTTTTACGGCAGAAGCAAGCTCTGAAATAGGATAAGCTAAGTCAGGTGTGAATGGACCATTCACATAAGGTTCTAAGGTCGATAAATTAATTTCAATAACTTGGTCATAATAATTTTCAGGTTGCTTTAAAATTTCTTTATCAGGATTGAAACAATCTACCAATGTATTAGCTAAATCCACTACTTCTTGACGACCAGTCATGGCAAGATAATCAGCAGATTTTTTACTGTAAGGGAAGATTGAGGTTGTTGCGCCGACTTCAGCTCCCATATTACAAATTGTTGCTTTACCAGTAGCTGATAACGACTCAGTACCTTCTCCAAAATATTCAATAATTGAATTAGTACCACCTTTAACGGTTAAAATACCAGCAAGTTTTAAAATGACATCTTTTGGTGATGACCAGCCAGATAATTTTCCAATCAGCTTTACACCAATAATTTTTGGCATTTTTAGTTCCCACGGCATACCCGCCATCACGTCAACAGCATCAGCGCCACCAACACCAATGGCAATCATGGATAGGCCACCT
Source organism: Gilliamella sp. B3127 (assembly GCF_026536935.1). Classification (NCBI taxonomy): domain Bacteria; kingdom Pseudomonadati; phylum Pseudomonadota; class Gammaproteobacteria; order Orbales; family Orbaceae; genus Gilliamella; species Gilliamella sp. B3127. The sequence continues at coordinate 16,971 of NZ_JAFNNI010000006.1, read as the reverse complement.
GCATTAGGGGTATGCGAATCGGTACCGATCATCATCCCACCAGGAAAGGCATAATTTTCAAGCACTACTTGGTGAATGATTCCTGCATCAGGCTTCCAAAACCCGATGCCATATTTGTTCGAAACATCACGTAAAAATTGATAAACTTCATGGTTATTACTTTCAGCAATGATGAGATCATCATGGGCATTTTTATAAGCTTGAATAAGGTGATCACAATGGACTGTTGAAGGTACCGCAACTCGTTTACGACCAGAATTCATTAATTGTAATAGTGCCATTTGTGCCGTTGCATCTTGCATAGCGACACGATCTGGGGAAAAATTTACATAATCTTCCCCTCGTTTATAAGCTTTAAGCTCTTCACCTTCAGCAAGATGGGCATAAAGGATTTTTTCCGTCAAGGTTAATGGTTTTCCAATTTTCTGGCGAATAAGATCAATTTTTTGCGGGTAATGTTGATAAATATCTTTTATTAAATCAATATCGAAAACCATAATTAAGCTCCCATTGCTTATATTATAATATCCTTTAGAGCCTTACTCACAATCAGGATGATTGAATATTTATTCTTTTTTTATGATTAAATATTCAGACAATATAGCATTATTTTTGTTTTATGCAATCTTGCAGCAATACTTATTGTTAACTTTGATTAAAAACAATAAATTTAGATGTCATCGTTAACAGGAATTCTATACTAGCGAAATATTAAATATTATGCACATTAAAGAAAATTCAAAATTAGTAAATCCCATAAGTAAAAATAATGTAAAAAAAGTTGAGGAACGGGGTTTTTTAAGTCATTAAAATCGCGCCAACGCATTGTTTACTTACATTATTAAACTATGTTACATTGTTTTCCCGAATAATATTTACACTTTTTTTCATGAATCAAATAAAAAATACGTCACCATTAAAAACTGGTGGATTTTTAAATACAATAGAACGAATTGGAAACAAAATTCCTGATGTTACAACTCTTTTCTTTTATGCATTAATAGTTTGTCTGGTTGCTTCATTATTACTTTCTTTTGTCAGCTTTAATTATATTAATCCAGTAACGCAAGAAAAACTGGCAGTAGTGAATATGTTAGCACCCAACCAATTAGTTACCTTTTTTACAAAACTTGTATCAAATTTTGTCTCATTTCCACCTCTTGGAATTACCATTGTAGCTACATTGGGTATTGGTATTGCTGAAAGCAGTGGCTATATTCATGTTCTGCTCAAAAAATTATTAGCTATCACACCTAAAAAACTGGTTACTCCATCAGTTATTTTTGTCAGTATGGTTTGTCATATCGCATCAGACTCTGCTTATGTAATTTTAATGCCTGTGTCAGCAATGATGTTTTATGCGACTGGGCGTCACCCATTAGCGGGGATTGCTGCTGCATTTGCAGGATTAGCTGGAGGTTTTAGTTCAAGCTATACCCCGTCAATTATTGATCCAATAATGCAAGGCTTTACACAAAGCGCCGCTCAAATTATTGACCCGACATATCAAGTCAATGTTCTTTGTAATTACTTTTTAAGTTTTGGTGGTACTTTCTTTGTATTGATAGCCTGCTGGTTTGTTACAGATAAGATTGTTGAGCCTCGCTTAAATGCCACGATGCCTTTAAACAATGATATTCAATTAGATAACATTGCTGATTCTCCTGAGATTTCACCAATTGAAAATAAAGCATTTAAAATTGCATCAGCTGTTTTTTTAATTATTGCTGTCGGTTTAGTATTGGTTTTATTACCAGAAGATTCTTTATTACGCGCACCCGACGGTAGTATGACGAGTAACAAAGCACCAATCATGCAAATTATTGTGCCGTTGTTATTTGTATTTTTTGCAATACCAGGCTTAATTCATGGCTTTATCACTGGCGCATTTAAATCATCGCGAGATATCGTCAAATCAATGGAAAATATTACTAAGTCACTTATTCCATTTATTGTTTTTGCTTTCTTTTGTGCGCAATTTTTATATGTATTTTCAAACTCACAAATTGGTACCTTAATTGCTATTGGTGGAGCTGAGTTTTTAAAAGCATTACATTTGCCATCAGTTGTTACTATTTTTGGCGTAATAATTCTAACTAGTCTGCTTAATGTGTTAATCACTTCAGCCTCTTCCAAATGGGCTATTTTAGCGCCGATTTTTGTTCCGATGCTTATGTCTGTGGGGATCTCGCCAGAATTAACCCAAGCAGCTTATCGTATCAGTTCAGCAGTTAATGTTAGCACGCCTATGTTTGCTTTTTATCCTTTGATCATTGCTTATTGTCAGCAGTATTGTAAAAACACTGGTGTGGGTACTTTGAGTTCGATGATGATCCCATATACGGCAGCTCTCTTAATTGCTTTGACAATAAATTTATTACTGTTTTGGTTTTTAGGTCTTCCTATCGGTTTTGATAGTGGTTATGTCTATCCTCCAATAACTAGTTAATCGCAGATAAGGATTTTACTCATGAATATTACCGAACAATTAGTTAAACGATTTTTACGTTATGTAAGTATTCCAAGCCAAAGCAAAGCTGGCTCGGCAGTTGTGCCCTCTACTCCAGGACAAACTAATTTAGCAAAACAACTTGAACAAGAGTTAATTGATTTGAAGTTACAAGATGTTCACCTTGATGAACATAGTATTGTGACAGCCAAATTAACCGGTAACCAACCTAATGCGCCAAAAATTGGCTTTGTTGCGCATCTTGATACTGTAGATGTCGCACTGTCAGAGAAGATTAATCCACAAAGGGTGACTTTTACTGGTGAAGATATCTTATTAAATAAAGACAAAGATATTTGGTTTAAGGTGGCAGAACATCCAGAGTTGAAGAAGTATCTCAATGAAGAGCTGCTCGTTACAGATGGTACCAGTGTTCTAGGCGCTGATAATAAAGCAGCAATTGCAGTTGTCATGACCATGTTAGATCAGTTGCAACAGCAAAATTGCCTACATGGTGATATTTATGTTGCTTTCGTGCCAGATGAAGAAGTTGGGTTAAATGGCGCCAAAAAACTGGATCTGCAACGTTTTAAACCTGATTTTGCTTATACCATTGACTGCTGTGAATTGGGTGAAGTCGTTTATGAAACATTCAATGCTGGCTCGGTTACGTTTGAAATTGAGGGTGTATCTGCTCATCCTATGTCAGCAAAAAATGTCTTAATCAATCCAATTCGCATAGCGAATGATATTATTAACTGTTTTGATAGCTTTGAAACACCTGAACATACCGAAGGTAAAGAAGGATATTTTTGGTTTAATGATATTATTGGTAACCAAAGCACAACTACATTAAAAATGAGCATTCGTGATTTTGATTTAACTCGATATGAAGCTCGTAAAACTTACATTCAAGATGTGGTTAGTTTTATCAGCCGTAAATATCCTAAAGCAAAAATTGAATGTCAAATTACTGATATCTATAGCAATATTGCTAATTATTTAGGTGATGATCGTCGTTGTATTGATTTGATTTACCAATCATTTGAATTATTGGGTATTAAACCAAATACTATCGCCATGCGTGGAGGAACAGATGGTTCAGCACTATCAGCAAGAGGACTCACCACGCCAAACTATTTTACTGGCGCACATAACTTCCATTCTTGTTTTGAGTTTTTACCATTATCATCATTCTTGAAATCATTCGAAGTCACGATGAAAATTATTGAACTAGCGGCGAAAGTTTAAAAATAATCAACAAGAGGGAATACCATTCCCTCTTAAAAATACTTATCGAATATTATAATTTATAACTTGCAGTTAATAAAAGGCCCTCAAGTACCATACATACTACTTGAGCGCCAATACTCTTTATCAAATAAATTAGTGTTCGACTTAGATTGAATAGCGCTAATTTGTTTAAGAATCTATCTTATTTTAACTACGGTCTATTAAAATTGGCTAAGATGATTAATCGATAAATTTATAAGCTTTCTAAGTTTGATTAAGTGAATTTAAAATTTGAGAGGAAGTGGTGGGTCGTGAGCGATTCGAACGCTCGACAAACGGATTAAAAGTCCGCTGCTCTACCGACTGAGCTAACAACCCATTTTGATAGAATTACTTTCTGCTTTATTACTTGTCGCTTCAAGCAATTTCGGGTTGCTATAATACTTATAATTATAAGGCGGTGCAACCCTTTTATTGCTATTTTTATTCAATAGCTGGTTATTTATACATTTTATTATAACGATGCTATTTTTTTATTTGCTAGATCAACTGTCTTTTTATCTTTAGGGTATTTATTTACGACTTGTTGAAATACAGTTTTGGCATTCTTTTTATCACCTTTATCAAGTAAAATTAAACCCACTTTATAAAGGCTATCTGCTGCTTTTGGAGAAGATGGAAAATCTTTTACTACTGTTGCATAATAAAATGATGCATTATCTTTTTTTCCTTTTTTATAACAAAGTTGACCAAGCCAATAATTTACATTTGCACGGTAACTTGTCTTTGGGTAGGCTTTTAGATAATTTTGAAAGGCTATAATTACGTCATCACTCTGTTTGTCATCATTAATATATTGCATGACGTAATTATAATCCGCTTTATCATCACCTGAAGTAGACCATCCAGATAAACCTGAAGATGATGATGGCGATGCCCCAGCATCAGTGCTTGATGTTGAATCAGAACTGTCACCTTGGGCTTCATCATTTGAATTTGATGAGAATCCTGTCCCATTAGTCATTTGCTGTAATATCATTTTTTGGCGTTCAATTGTTTGATTAAGTTGATGCTTAGTTTCTTCCAATTGACCACGAAGTGTATCTACATCTGATTGTAGATCATTAATTTTTTGTTGATTTTGAATTATCAACTGTCCTTGCGCTTGTATTGTTCTATCCACATCAGAACTACCAGCAGCACAACCATATCCAGCAAATAATAAAAATAAGGACAATGTGAGTATTTTTTTATACATATTATATAAACTCGACGTGAACTTAAACATAAAAAACGGCTGATAAATCAGCCGTCATAAGATGGGATTAATACCCAGCGTAAGTAATTACTGCACGACGGTTTTTAGCATAAGCTGCTTCGTTGTGACCTAATACTGCTGGTTTTTCTTTACCATAAGAAACGATTGAAAGTTGTTCACCAGAAACACCATTACTTTGTAAGTAAGATTTAACTGCTCCTGCACGACGTTCACCTAACGCGATATTGTATTCTGGAGTACCACGTTCATCGGCATGACCTTCGATAACAACATTTAAGAATGAATTTGCACGCATGAAGATAGAATGTGCATTTAATAATGTTGAATATTCTGATTTAACATTGTATTTATCATAATCAAAATAAACTGTATTGATTTGTTGTAATTTTTGTAATTGAGCTAGAGCTTCTTTAGATAAAGAACCGTTACCTGCTTTGCTGCTGCTGTTTGAAGAACATGCTGTCACAGCAATTAATGGTAAAGCAACTGCAGCTACCTTAAGAAATTTAGAAAATTGCATTGAATTAACTCCTTTGTGTTTAAATAAATTATTATTGATATTTTGTATACTTCTAACCAACTTCAAAGTAACACCTGTTACCAACTAGAAAGATTAGAAGTATATATTATAACGACCTTAACATTTACACAATTTTAATAATTATAATATTGCTTAAAATTTAGTCGTTCCTCATAAATAAGGTGACCAAGATGGGAATTTTACTTGTCCATCAGTCGCTGGTAACCTTGCTTTAAAATTACCATCAGTTGAAACAAGATTTAAAATGGTACCTAAACCTTGCGATGAACTGTAGATAATCATAGTGCCATTTGGAGCAATACTCGGGGTTTCATCTAAAAACGTATCAGTTAATCGTTGATAAGTATTCGTTTCTAGATCATATCGAGTAATATGTTGCTCACCATTATTAGTAGAAATTACAGCAATAAATTTACCATCTGGAGATACGCGAGCATTTTGATTCTGGGTATTATCCCAAGTTATACGTTGTGATGCTCCACTATTAATGTTAATTGAATAAAGTTGAGGACGCCCAGCCTGATCAGAAGTATAGACAATTGTTTCATTATCAGGCATCCATGAAGGTTCAGTGTCATTACTACGCCCAGAAGTAATTTGAGTGATTTTTTTACTTCTTAAATTCATCATATATAAATTTAAGCTACCACCTTTTGATAAGGCAAAAGCTAATTTGCTACCATCTGGTGAAAATGCTGGTGCACCATTATGCTGTGGAAAAGATGCAATAGTTTCAACTGCACCACTATCTAATGTTTTTAACACTAATGCAGAACGACCACTTTCAAAAGTTACATAGGCTATTTTTTTGCCATCAGGTGACCATGTTGGTGACATTAATGGTTCTTTTGAACGGTGTACGGTGACTTGATCAAATCCGTCATAGTCAGATACACGTAATTCATGTGTGTAAGGACCCTTACTATTTTTAACGACGTAGGCAATACGTGTTCTAAAAGCACCCTTGATACCAGTTAACGCTTCAAAGATTTCATCACTTGCAGTATGGGCTGCATAACGTAACCAACGTTGTTCAATAGGAAATTGATTTTCAACTAAGACAGCTCCAGGACGTTCAACAGTATCAACTAATTGATAGGTGATAAGATATTTTCCTGATGCATCAGGTTGGATTGTACCGACTACAACGGCAGAAATACCAATATTGCTCCAAACACTAGGATTGACTTCAGAAGCGGTAGTTGGTTTTTGCGGCATTGCTGCTACATCAATTGGATTAAATTTACCACTATTACGTAAATCAGAAGCAATAATATTATCCACAACTTGTGGAGGTTCACCGCTACCTGTCCATTTAAATGGTATGACCGCAATTGGTTTAGCAGAACTTACGCTATCAGTGATTATAATTCTAACTTCAGCAGTAGCTATCATTGTATATAAAAAAACAAAACAAGCTATCAAAAAGCGAGAAGCAAATTTGATCATCTTAAATTCCTTAATCAAAAAGAAATATATTTAAGTTAAAATAAGTATAACAACCGTATTTAAATACAAAAAGATAAAACCTTTTAACAATTAACAAAATGTTATTAAATGGTATCACTCTTTACAAAATATAAATATCAGCGTGAAAGATAGCCGAAATTGCGTAACAAGTCCATAGCTATTTGAGTAAAAAAGATTTTTCTATATAAATTATTTATTATTCTTATATTCGCAATTACTGTCGCTTATTTACTATACTATGCTGATTTGGGTGGAGTTAAAAGTAGTCGCCAAAGATTTTTATTTAAATTAAATATAATCAGGCTAAAGATATTAAAGAATGATCAATAAGAATAAATTTTAAAATTTGCTATTTTTGGCATTTTTCGCAATAGAACGTATTGCGTTGGCCTATTCGATGAGACTTTATGTCAGATTTACAAATTAAACACTTTTCGCCTTCTCTACCATATACTTGGAGCTTTTGTACAAAATAACCAGGTTTACCATCAGATTGAACAAAGTCTTTAAGTGTAGTGCCACCTTGTTCTATAGATTTGGTGAGCACTTTTTTAATTGCTGTGACTAATCGTTCAAATTCTTCTAAAGTTAAACTGTTTACTTTCCGGTGCGGATTAATTTTTGCCATAAATAATGATTCTGAAGCATAAATATTACCAACACCGACCACAATATGGTTGTCCATAATCCAGCTTTTTATAGGAATATTTCGATTAGTCGCTTTTTCGAAAAGATAGTTTGCTGAAAACTCCTCGCTTAGAGGTTCTAATCCTAAATGCTTCAATTGTTTAAGATCATCAATAGAATTAGTCCAAAGCCATGACCCAAAACGCCTTGGGTCGGTATAACGTAATGTCACACCATTTTCTAATACCAAATCAACATGATCATGTTTATCTGGTTTTTGGTTTGATTTTACTATGCGTAAGCTACCAGACATACCTAAATGAATTACAATCCAATTTTGCGTCAACTGTAATAATAAATATTTAGCACGTCTAGTAATATCTATTATTATTTGACCTTGAGCATCGGAAATAGCCACATCAATAGGCCAACGAAGCTTGGGTTGTCGAACAACAACTTGTTTGATAATTTGGCCTTTTAAATAAGGTAAAATACCACGCCGACTAGTTTCTACTTCTGGTAATTCAGGCATTTAATAATCTCATTTAATTATTGAACATGTCAGTAACCCAGCTAGGAGCCGATTGATTTGTCTCAGTTTGAGAACTAACAGCACATAAACTTTGTGGATTGACCGTCCATGCCGGTAAAGTCCTTACTCCTACTCCATCGCACTGCCATTGGCCACTACTATCAATAGGTACCATAAAGATATTTTGTGGTACTGAAAGTTGTAATTTTTTCGGTGGATTATTTTGTAAGTATTCACTATATATTTTTAATGCACCTGTAGCGCCTGTTAATTTCATAGGTGAATGATCATCAAGCCCTATCCAAATGACTGCAACATTTTTTCCATCAATACCAGTAAACCAACTATCACGCGAATCATTACTTGTTCCAGTCTTGGCAGCTAAATTGAAAGATCCATATTTAGCTTTCAATGAACGTGATGTTCCTGATTCAACGACTTGTTGCATAGCGTAAGTGGTTAAATAAGCCGATTGCTGAGAAACCGCTTGAATTTGTTGCGGGTAATTTTGATAAACAAGTTCACCTTTATCAGTTAATACATACCGTAGTATTGTAAGCGGTGCACGTTGGCCATTATTGGAAATAGTTTGGAACATTTGTGCTGTTTCTAATGGTGTTAACTCTAGAGCACCTAATAAGCGAGAAGGCAAATTAGGGATACGATCTTCAGGTACCCCCAATGCTTGTAAAGTCGTTTTAGTTGCGTCTAAACCTAATGACATACCTAAGTTAACTGTAGGTACATTAAGTGAAAGAGCTAATGCATCAATTAACATCACTTTATCGCGAAACTTTCGATCAAAATTCTTCGGTTGCCAATAACCGCCGTTATCAAGTTTGATTGATAATGGGTTGTCATTTAACCAAGTATTAAGCTGATAACGTTCTGGCTGACCTAATGCAGTTAAGTAGGTTGACGGTTTTGCCAGTGAACCAATTGCTCGTCTAGTTAACCACGCTCTGTTATAACCAGGGTAACGTGGCTCAGCGCTACCAATAATAGAACGGATTTCACCTGTCTCACGGCTCACAATAACCATTGCTGTTTGTAATTCTTTATTAGTCGATTTACGTAATGTTTCTATTTCATCCGTAACCGATTGTTCTGCTGCAGCCTGAGCAACTGGATCGAATGTGGTGAAAATTTTCATTCCTGACAGGTGGTCTGCTTTGTCACCCAACTGTTTTCTAAGCTCACTACGAACAACTTGCATAAATGCTGGTTGCGGTGATATCACTCCACCTTTTGGTAAAACTGAAAGTGGGCGTTGGCTAAGTAAATTATATAATTCCTCATCAATAATTCCTTGTTGCTCATCAAGTTTTAATACAACATTACGACGTTCAATTACTTGTTGCGGTTGAGTCCAAGGATTATAGTACGAAGCACCTTTTACCATACCTACTAATACAGCTTGCTGATCTAATGTCAATTCATTAACTGGGCGACCAAAATAGTACAGGCTTGCTAATGGGAAACCATGAATTTCTTCACTACCAGCTTGACCTAAATAGACTTCATTTAAGTAAAGTTCTAAGATACGCTCTTTACTATATCGAGCATCTAAAATGATAGCCATATAGGCTTCACGTATTTTACGACTGATACTTCTCTCATTAGTTAAAAAGAGGTTTTTAACCGTTTGTTGTGTTAGTGTGCTTCCACCTTCAGTTCGGCCTGTTGTTAAATTAACATATATGGCTCGACCAATAGAATATAAACTTACACCATGGTGGTCATAAAAACGTTTATCTTCAGTTGCAACTAAAGTTTTTATTAAAGAGTCAGAAAATTCTCTTAAAGGCACAAAAAGCCGTTGTTCACCATTTGGGGAATGCATCATCGTTATTAATTTAGGATCAATCTTAAGTAAGCCAAAATCACGACCTGTGTCTAAATTAGATATGCGATCTATCCTGTTTTCATAGAAAGTAATTTTGACACGAAAAGCTTTTTCTTCACCATCAGGAAATGTAAATGGACGACGGTAAATTTCAACAGCACCATTTTGAACAATAAATTCACCTGGTCTAGTAGCTTTACTATCTTGCTGACGATATTGTGCACCTTTTAGCAAAGTAACAACATCACTAAGACTATAATCACTATCTGGTTCAAGGTCGACTATCTGTCCATAGACAGCCGCAGGTAATTCCCAAACATTACCATCTATACGTTCTTTAATTTGTTGATCTAAATAAATCCCATAAACGACAGTTACAGCAACAAAGATAAGACATAATTTGAAAAGCAACGACCAAAGTCGACGCCACAATGATTTCTTATTTTTTTTTGAAGATTTTTTAGTCGATTTCTTTTTAGTTGGTCTGTTCAAACTGCACCCAATATTAAGATTGAATAAAATTAACTTATAATAACATAACTTTTTAATGAAGCATTGAGCTTCTTATCAATAAGATATTTTAGTTTAAATAATATAGTTGAATATATAAAATCAATTAAAAACTAAGTTGTGGCTGAATATTTTTAACTTTTTCTATAAATGCTTTTTTAGACTTACCGGTTAAACCTTCATTAATAGGTAAACTTGCTGTTAATGGATTAACAGGTTTATTATTGATATGTAATTCAAAATGCAAATGTGGTCCAGTAGAACGCCCTGTATTACCAGATAAACCAATTTTGTCACCCTGTTTAACTTGTTGGCCTGGTTTCACTAAAATTTTGTCTAAATGCATGTATGCCGTCATATATTGCCTACCATGGCGTATAGCGACATAGTTACCTGCTGAGCCACTGTATTTCGCAATAACAACTTCTCCATTTCCTACAGATAATACTGGCGTTCCTCTAGATACTGCAAAATCAACACCATTATGTGGTGTAACAACGCCTGTAACTGGATGTAACCGACGCGGATTAAAACCTGATGATACGCGAGCTTTTTTAGCTAAAGGATATCGGAAAAAACTTTGAGATAAACTACCTGCATTAATATCATAGTATTTACCATCATCAGCTAGAATCGCATAATAATCTTTAGATCCATTTTTAATGCGAACACCAAGTAATTTACTATTGGATAAACGATTTCCATGCATTTCACGAGATAAGTATACCACGAATTTGTCGCCTACTTTTAAACGTCGAAAATCCAAACGCCACTGCAATGCACGTGTAATAATTCCAATCTCATTACTCGTTAAACCAGCTTTACGCGCATCAGCTACAAAACTGGATTTCAGCTCACCTTTAATAACATTATTTTGTGAGACACCTTCTACTGTTTCAGTACTTTCTATAAATTGATTGCCTGACTTTTCAAAAATTCGAACATTATTAGTTGATATTGTCCAGTTAAAAGTGAGCAAATTGTGATTATCATCGGTCGTCCAACTAACCTGCTGTCCAATTCTCAAATTGGCTAGTTGTTTATACTTACCTGTTAACTGTGCAATATCATTTTTATTTACATTATAACGATTCAAAATATCGTGTAATGTATCACCACGTGATATGGTATATTGCACTGTGTTATCTTTTTCTTCAGCAAGATCATCTAATTCGTCTTTAGCTATATCATCTTCAGGAACATCAGACGACTCTGTAACATTGTCAGTTTTAGACTTATCACTAAGCATATCAATTCGCCCATCGCCAATAACAACTGAAGACGAAGGCGTATCTGTAACTGTAGTTTGAGCTTGAGAATTTAGAGGGACGTACACTGTGCGATCTAAATTTAAAGGTCGCCACAATATAGTTACAAAAATAACAACAACAAGGGCTCCTAATACTGAAAAATAGGGAATTTTGAATTTATTTTTTGCAATATTAGGGGATTTAATCTGCTGTGCCAAAATTAACCTTAACTATCTTATAATCTAAACTATTTTTTATCTAAACAATCCAACAGCTCCTGAGTTAATGTTAATAAAAAGTGTGAATAGGCACCTTTTTCGACAATGATACCTGTCCCTAATGGATTTAATTCACCAATTTTAACATTTGTACCATTTACTAACTTCTTTATAACTGCAGGGCTAAACTGTGGCTCTCTAAAAACACAGACTGCTTGATGTTCCGCTAGCTTTTTTTGAATTGCATAGACAGTTTGAACGCCAGGCTGTACTGCTGGGTTTATGGTAAAACTTCCTAGATTTTTTAATCCGAACTGTGATTCAAAGTACCCATATGCATCATGAAACACAAAATACCCTCTATTTTGTACGCTAATTAGTTTTTTTGCAATGTTTTGTTCTGTTTCTGATAGATTTGTAATGAATTCGTTCAGATTTGCATCAAGCAACTGCACTTTATTAGGATACAGTTCTATAAGCTTATCATGGATTGATTTTGCAATAATTTTAGCAATTTTTGGCGAAAGCCATATATGTTCATCATATTCACCATGATGATGGTCATTATCGTTATGAGGTATTTCATCATCGTGATGATTCGTTCTAAGCAAACTCTTAATTTCGGAAACATCCATTAATTCTATCTGCTTTTGTTCATCAACATTTTTTAAAACAGTTGGCATAAAAACTTCCATATCTTCACCAACCCAAATTATTAAATCAGCATTCTTAATTTTAGCCAAATCGGAGGGTTTCAATGAATAAGTATGAGGAGATGCGCCATCCGGCAATAGTATATCTGTATTTGTTACGCCTGATGCAATTGCTTCAGTAATAAAACCTATCGGCCTTACTGAGGAAATTACAGTGGCATTAACATTATTTGTTAATCCAATAACGATTAGCGTAAGTTGTGTAAGAAAACGTAGAACTTGTCTGATGTTTTTAGTTAAATTTTTCACTTTGTCATCCAATATTTATAAAATATGATGGAATAAAACCACATTATTGTTATAATATAACATAACATATTGATCGGCAAGGACTATCGATATCATGACACAATTAATGGCTCTAAATAATATTTCGGTTAAAATAAATCAACAAAAAATATTATATGATGTTTCATTGACAATTAACTTAAGCCAAATTATTACGATTCTAGGTCCAAATGGTGCAGGAAAATCAACACTCGTCAAAGTTATTTTAGGATTAATTTCACCTACAACAGGCACCATTGAACGTGCTTCTGATTTGACTATCGGTTATGTCCCTCAATCAATAAATTTGAATCCAACTTTACCTATAACCGTCAAACGGTTTATGCAGCTAAATAAACAATTAAGTTATGATGATATCATCCAAACATTATCTTTAGTAAAAGCTCAATACCTGATTGATCGATCTATGCATCAATTATCAGGCGGGGAGTTACAGCGAGTGCTACTTGCTCAAGCATTAGCAAAACGCCCAAAACTACTTATTTTAGATGAGCCTACACAAGGTGTAGATGTAAATGGACAAGTGCTATTGTATGATTTAATTATTAATGCTAAAACGAAGTTTAGTTGTGGTGTTGTAATGGTTTCACATGATTTACATTTAGTTATGGCAAAAACAGATGAAGTAATTTGTTTAAACCATCATATCTGTTGTTCAGGAACACCAGCTAGTGTCTCAAACGATCCAGAATTTGTTTCTTTATTTGGACCTCACGGCGCATCACAAATCGCTTTATATAAGCACCATCACAATAATGATTGTTGCCAGCATCACAATGATCATAATCGAAAAATTATATTACCTGATTCAAGAGGAACAAAATAATGATTGAGTTACTCTTACCCTCTTTACTTGCAGGTTTATGCTTATCGTGTTTAACTGGTCCATTGGGTACATTTGTTGTTTGGCGAAGAATGTCTTATTTCGGAGATACGTTATCCCATGCAGCATTATTAGGGGTTGCTTTTGGCTTCCTTTTTGATATCAATCTATTCTATGCCATCGTTTTAGTGACACTGATATTAGCTATCGGGCTGTTATGGTTAGAATCTCAAAAACAACTACCTGTTGATACATTACTGGGTATTTTAGCTCATAGCGCTCTTTCACTTGGTTTAGTTGTGATAAGTTTAATGAATAGTATACGCATTGATTTGATGGGTTATCTATTTGGTGATCTTTTATCTATAACAATGTTTGATGTTTATCAGATTTTAATTTGTGTATTAATAATTGGAATTCTGTTGATATGGCGTTGGAATCAATTTTTATTTATCACTGTTAGTGAGGAACTAGCATTTAGCCATGGCATTAATGTACCACTAACAAAATTTATGCTTACAATACTTTTAGCATTAACAATTGGTATTGCTATGAAATTTGTTGGAGCTTTAATTATTACTGCACTATTAATCATTCCTGCTGCTACAGCAAAATATTATGCTAAAAACCCAGAATCAATGGCATTTTTTGCAATATTAATTGGGATGCTATCTATTTTGTGTGGGATTCTGTTTTCATTAATTTATGATACTCCAACAGGTCCTTCTATTGTATTAAGTAATACTTGTTTATTTTTTATATCATTATTTATTTCTAAATTCTTTTTAAGAACTAAAAATTAAAATATCAGTAAAATTAGAAAATTTATTGCGAGGGAACACGCATTTTTAGTTATCTGTTTGTTCACATTATTTAATTACTAATAAAGTGCTAAAAATCAGAAACTAATGAAGACAAAACTATGTCTCTCGCAATTATTTATACAAGAGCCTCTATTGGAATACAAGCACCTCAAATTAATGTTGAAGTACATATTAGTAATGGATTACCAGGTTTCGTTCTGGTTGGTCTTCCAGAAGCAACAGTTAAAGAATCTAAAGACCGAGTTAGAAGCGCTATTATTAATAGTGGCTTTACATTTCCAGCAAAAAAGATAACTGTTAATTTATCTCCAGCAGATCTTCCTAAAGAAGGTAGTCGCTTTGATTTGCCTATAGCTATCGCTATTCTTGCAGCAACCGAACAAATACCTAACAATAATCTAGCTAAATATGAATTTTTAGGTGAATTAGCCTTATCTGGGGAGATTAAGGCAGTAAAAGGTGCTATTCCTGCTGCTATATCATCTAAAAAAAATAATCGTACATTGATTATTTCTAGAGAAAATCAATCTGAAATATCATTAATCCATCATAATAATACGTTAATTACCCATAATTTATTAGAACTATGCCAATATCTATACAATGAATTTAATTTACCTACTGTTGAATACAGAGAATACAAAGATGATGATGAGCAAATAATTAACCTACAAGATATAATTGGTCAAGAACATGCTAAAAGAGCCTTAGAAATTGCCGCTGCAGGTGGACATAATCTATTGTTAATTGGTCCACCAGGGACCGGTAAAACTATGCTAGCCACTCGGTTAACTTCATTATTACCATCATTATCAGATGATGAAGCACTTGAAAGTGCAGCAATCACCAGTCTTGTTAGCGCTAATGGTTCAATTCAAAATTGGCGTAAAAGGCCATTTAGAGCCCCGCATCATAGTGCATCAGCAGCAGCTTTAGTTGGTGGCGGCTCAATACCTAAACCAGGAGAAATTTCATTAGCCCATAATGGAGTGTTATTTTTAGATGAATTACCAGAATTTAACCGTAAAGTATTAGATGCCTTAAGAGAACCCATTGAGTCGGGAGAAATTGTTATATCTAGGGCAAATGCAAAAATAAAATTTCCAGCAAAGTTTCAACTCATTGCAGCTATGAACCCTAGCCCTACGGGTCATTATCATGGAACCCATAATAGGACAACACCACAACAAATTATACGTTACTTAAATCGACTTTCTGGTCCATTTTTAGATCGTTTTGATATATCAATTGAAGTACCATTACTACCTAAAGGTACACTAAGTCAAAAAGTTAGTGTAACTGAACCAAGTGATAAAGTAAAAAAAAGAGTTATGGATGCTAGAAAAATTCAAATGATAAGAAATAAAAAGTTAAATAGTCAATTATCACCAAAAGAAATTCAAATTCATTGTTTGTTAACTGATGAAGATAATGAGTACTTAGAACAGGCTTTAATTAAATTAGGGCTTTCTGCTCGAGCTTGGCATAGAATATTAAAAGTATCTCGGACTATCGCCGACTTAGATTGTTCAAAGAACATAGAACGAAAACATATTTCAGAAGCACTGAGTTATCGTTCTATGGATAGATTATTAATTCAGATGCACAAAAATATTGGCTAATAAATTAATCATCACTATCGACAAAGTCATCACTCACGTCAACTTGAGGTTTTCCACCTGATAACGTGTGAAAACGTTTTGGTTTGTTAATTTTAGAAAGGTACTTTATCCATGTTTTTTCATAATCTGTAACTGGTTCCTTTTTCCCTTTACAAACTGCAACAAAAGATTTCTCTTCTGATGTAGTTGGCTTTTTAGTTTCTGCATCGAGATCTCTAAAAGCACAACCATATTTTTCTAAGATCTGTGCTTCTTTGATAGTAAAATCGCCATGACGAGAAAATCCTCTTGGATAATTCTTATTATCAAAAAAACGTTGTTGACTTACAAAACTTTCAGCCATGTTATATCCTCTAGATTATAAAAGTTGTTGGGCGGGAATTATAATTGACAAAGTTAATCTGTAAACAAAATTTTTTTATTTATATAAATAAAATTGAATAAATGACTAAAATTAGAACAAATCTATTATTTTTATGGCAGGGGCGGAGAGTCTCGAACTCCCAACACCCGGTTTTGGAGACCGGTGCTCTACCAATTGAACTACGCCCCTAGATAAGGTGGCGGAACGGACGGGGCTCGAACCCGCGACCCCCTGCGTGACAGGCAGGTATTCTAACCAACTGAACTACCGCTCCACCGTATTTGGTGTGTTTATAAATTAAAAGTCTGGCGGCACCCTACTCTCACATGGGTAATACCCACACTACCATCGGCACTACGGCGTTTCACTTCTGAGTTCGGCA
>NZ_JAFNNI010000005.1:0-181395 GCF_026536935.1 Gilliamella sp. B3127 | reverse complement strand
AATTACCAGAAGGCGTAGAAATGGTAATGCCAGGTGATAACATCAAAATGACAGTATCATTAATTCACCCAATCGCAATGGCAGACGGCTTACGTTTCGCTATCCGTGAAGGTGGTCGTACTGTTGGTGCTGGTGTTGTTGCTAAAGTTATAAAATAATTTAAGCTTAATCAGCTCAAGAAAAGAAGGTGCACTATGTGCACCTTTTTTTATTGTTCTCAGTGTTAAATAAGTTATAGTCGTTGACCACTTTTTTATCTCAACTACATTTTGTTTATTTTTGTCATATTATCGGCATAGATATGGATAAAAATACACTAAAAAAAGCCAAACAAAATGTTATAAAAAATAACCTAAATTATATTGCAGTGTGCAATTGAAAAAATAATAAATTTGGCATAACCTCCTCTTAAAAAGAGAATAAAATGACTAAACAGCCTTTTTTTGCTATAGTAACCACTATTTTATTTAACGTGGAATAATGAAAAGCTATGGAATCAATACCTAATTGCCCTGTTTGCCAATCAGAACATACTTACCATGATGGCTCATTTTATGTTTGCCCTGAATGTGCACATGAATGGGATCCAAATCAAGAAACCTCAACCAATGATGAATTACAAGTTAAAGATAGTAATGGCAATACACTTGTTGATGGTGATGACATTATTTTAATAAAAGATCTAAAATTAAAAGGTTCATCAACTGTTCTCAAAAAAGGGGCTAAAGCTAAAGGAATCCGTCTTGTAGACGGCGATCACGAAATCGATTGTAAGGTTGATGGAATGAAAGTAATGCTGAAAGCTTGTTTTGTTAAAAAAGCGTAATTGTATTAATCAATATTCAACTTTTTATATAAACTAATGAAAAAACATCTTTAGTTAAACCTTTGTTAAAACCATTCAATAACAAAAAATTATTTAATGGTTTTACAATATAAATCAATTCACACACAAATAAAAACATCTACGTTCGTTTAATACTTTTTGAGTATCTTTTAGTAGACAAAATACCTTATATAATTTACTCAACAATGTTGAGTTTTATCTTGATCGAAAATTTTAGCTTGTTTATTACTTATAGCTTTTAACGAAATAGATGATTAATATTTTTCAATCACTTTGGGGAATAGAAAAGTTTTACGATGGGAAGCTGTATAAACATTTACCATATGTAAAGCATTAAAATTCTGCGTAGCAACATTTGAATTGTCCATACTTGACACCTATCTTACATTAGGTGATAAATCATTTTTTGAAGTTTATTTATTATTTCCTCTACAGGTGAAAACGATATATCTAATTCATCAATAAGAACAACAATTGCCTTATTGATAATCTTTAAAACCACTCAGCACGGTTATTGATTTTATAAAGTTTTTATTCTTCACTAACATTATTTTTTTCTAAAAATATACATTATTCTTTTTCCGTAAGAAAAAACTAGCAAATCTCTCTTAAATATGGTATAAAACGCGCGCTACTTTTCACATTCATTTTTCAAAAATATTTGTGAAATAAGGCACAAATTTTAAAACTTAATTAACGTTATAACACACACATATCATTACTCTTTTCCGGGGTGCCTTTTACTTTGTGTATAAAGGTCGGATAAAGCGGATATGTGGAGGCATAACCCCAACGTCAAAATGAGGAAATCATGACTACAGTATCAATGCGCGATATGTTACAAGCAGGTGTACACTTTGGACACCAAACTCGTTATTGGAATCCAAAAATGAAACCATTTATTTTTGGTGCACGCAACAAAGTACACATCATCAATCTTGAAAAAACAGTACCTATGTTCAATGAAGCATTAGCTGAATTAAACAAGATTGCTGCGCGTAAAGGTAAAATTTTATTTGTTGGTACAAAACGTGCTGCAAGTGAAGCAATTAAACAAGCAGCTGAAAGCTGTGGACAATATTACGTTAATCACCGCTGGTTAGGTGGTATGCTGACTAACTGGAAAACAGTACGTCAATCAATCAAACGTCTTAAAGATTTAGAAACACAAGCTAATGATGGTACATTTGATAAATTAACCAAAAAAGAAGCACTTATGCGTGCTCGTGAAATGGCTAAATTAGAAAATAGCTTGGGTGGAATTAAAAATATGGGTGGCTTACCCGATGTGATTTTTGTAATTGGTGCAGACCATGAACATATCGCAATCAAAGAAGCTAACAATTTAGGTATTCCAGTCATTGCTGTTGTTGATACTAATTCAGATCCAGATGGTATTGATTACATCGTTCCTGGTAATGATGATGCGATCCGTGCAATACAATTATATGCAAATGCGGTTGCTGAAGCAGTTCGTTCTGGTCGTGAACAAAATCAATCTCCAGTATCTGAAGAAAGCTTTGTTGAAGAAGCTCCAGCAGCAGAGTAATAAACTCAAATATTTTCAGGGTCGATAATATCATCGACCCATTCTAATGAAAATCATCAAAATGGTTAAATAGAGGATTTAAAAATGGCTGAAGTTACCGCTTCTATGGTAAAAGAACTGCGTGAAAGAACTGGCGCAGGTATGATGGAATGTAAGAAAGCATTAGTTGAAGCAAATGGTGATATCGATCTTGCTATCGACAACATGCGTAAATCAGGTCAAGCAAAAGCAGCTAAAAAAGCTGGTCGTGTTGCAGCTGAAGGTGTAATCATTTCAAAAATTTCTGCTGATAAAAAAGTTGGTGTTATTTTAGAAATCAACTGTGAAACTGACTTCGTAGCTAAAGATGCTGGATTCTTAGCATTTAGTGAAAAAGTAGCAACAGCAGCTTTAAATGATCGAATCACTGATCTTGCAACGCTACAAGCAAAATTTGAAGAAGAACGTACTGCACTAGTAGCTAAAATTGGTGAGAATATTGGCATCCGTCGCATTAAAGAAATTGCTGGTGATGTAGTTGGTAGTTATCAACACGGCGCGCGCATTGGCGTTTTAGTTGCAGCTAATAGTGGTTGTGATGAGGAATTAGTTAAACACATTGCAATGCACATTGCAGCAAGCAAACCAGAATATGTTGACCCAAGTGATGTACCTGCCGATGTGGTTGAACATGAACGTAATATTCAAATCGATATTGCAATGCAATCAGGTAAACCTCGTGAAATCGCAGAAAAAATGGTTGAAGGCCGTATGCGTAAATTCACAGGTGAAGTATCACTTACTGGTCAACCATTTGTAATGGATCCAAGTAAAACAGTTGGTGATTTACTTGCTGAGAAAAAAGCAACAATTGCAACATTTATCCGCTTCGAAGTGGGTGAAGGTATCGAAAAAGTCGAAGTTGACTTTGCCGCCGAGGTTGCTGCGATATCAAAACAATCTTAATTGTTTTTATCGAAACCGCCGTAATGGCGGTTTTGTTTATCTGCAAAATATTTTAAAATGATTGCCAGCTAGTTATTCTAGATTTTTAAGTAATAAAATATAGTGAGATTTCATATGGTAACCCCTTTCTATAAACGTATCCTTCTTAAACTCAGTGGTGAAGCATTACAAGGTGATGAAGGTTTTGGTATTGATCCAACCGTTCTTGATCGTATGGCACAAGAAATTAAAGAACTTATCGACATGGAAGTTCAGGTTGCTGTTGTTATCGGAGGTGGTAACCTATTTCGTGGTGCAGGACTTGCTAAAGCGGGTATGAACCGTGTTGTTGGTGACCATATGGGGATGCTAGCAACAGTTATGAATGGCCTTGCCATGCGTGATGCTTTGCACCGAATTGAAGTTAATGCACGTTTGATGTCGGCAATCCCATTAAACGGAGTTTGCGATGATTATCGCTGGACTGAAGCAATTAGCTTGCTTAAACATGGCAAAGTCGTTATTCTTTCTGCAGGAACAGGCAACCCATTTTTCACAACTGACTCTGCGGCTTGTTTACGTGGTATTGAAATTGAAGCAGATGTCGTTTTAAAAGCAACCAAAGTTGATGGTGTTTATTCTGCCGATCCAGTAAAAAATCCCAATGCTACACTATATAAAACACTTAACTATGAGAAAGTGTTGGATGATGAATTAAAAGTCATGGATTTAGCCGCATTTACATTAGCACGAGATCATAATCTACCAATTTGTGTTTTTAATATGAATAAACCTGGTGCATTACGTCGTGTCATTTTAGGCGAGCAAGAGGGAACATTAATCAATAATCAGACTACAGTGAGCTGTTAGTCTTAATTATTTAAAAAGGTTTTTATTATGCTAAATGAGATTCAAAAAGAAGCGCAAACGCGCATGGAAAAAAGTATTGAGGCGTTTCAAAATCATATTTCTAAAGTTAGAACCGGGCGTGCTTCACCAAGCTTATTAGACGGAATTATGGTTGAATACTATGGTAGCCCAACACCACTACGTCAATTAGCTAATGTTGTTGCTGAAGATGCAAGAACGCTGGCTATTACGGTATTTGATAAATCATTAACACCAATGATTGAAAAGGCAGTTTTAACCTCTGATTTAGGACTTAATCCTGCTTCAGCAGGGACAGTTATTCGAGTACCTCTACCACCGTTAACTGAAGAACGTCGTCGTGATTTAACTAAAATAGTGCGTAATGAAGCAGAACAAGGTCGTGTGTCAATTCGAAATATTCGTCGTGATGCTAACGATCAAATCAAAGCTTTGTTAAAAGATAAAGAAATCTCAGAAGATGATGAACGTAAATCACAAGATTTAATTCAAAAAGCAACAGATGCAGCTATCAAAAAATTAGATGCAGTGCTTGCAGATAAAGAAAAAGAGTTAATGGAATTTTAATCTCTTGGCTAAAAAGCCTAGTTGATAAAACTAGGTTTTTTTGATTTTTACCAATCAACTATCAATCATTTAATTACCGCTGAAAAATACAAAATATTAGTTTTATCAGTTAGCGAATAGATCAAAAATAAAAAATCACTCAATAAAATAAACAGCTATCCTTCTATTTAAGCGATATAAAGTCTAACTGAGTTTATCTACAGTTGCTCAATGAAGATAATGCGCTTATGCAAAATTAAAGGGTAAACAATGTATCCGTATTAGCGCATCATTAGCCACTAAAAATAATCAAGTTTGTCAAAATCATGGTTTCCAGTCTGATTTGATTCAATTGTTTAAGTTTATTAAATAGTTTAGTTTTTAATTATCAAAATTTAAGTATATAATGTTACGGAAATAACATTATAGGGCTATATATGTTATTTTTATAACATCATTTACTTAATACTAAAATCATTTACTAGACATTACTAACAAAAATTAAAGGACATCATTATGGATTATGCAAAGTATATTGATCATACTTTACTGGCGATGAATGCCACAGAAGATCAAATACGTAAACTTTGTGAAGAAGCAAAGCAGTATCATTTCTATTCTGTATGTGTTAATTCAGGCTATGTGCCTTTAGTCGCTAGCTTGCTTAAAGGTAGCGATGTAAAGGTTTGTTCAGTCGTTGGCTTTCCTTTAGGTGCTATGCTGACTTCTGCTAAAGCATTTGAGACTGAAATGGCAGTCAAAGCTGGTGCAGAAGAGATCGATATGGTTATCAATGTCGGCTGGCTAAAAAGCAATGATTTAACGGCGGTTAAAGAAGATATTCAAGCAGTATTTAATGCTTGTGGTTCAGTGCCGTTAAAAGTTATTTTAGAAACTTGCTTATTAACTAAAGAAGAAATCGTTACAGTTTGTACAATTTGTAAAGAAATTGGCGTTGCTTTTGTTAAAACTTCAACTGGTTTTAGCTTATCAGGGGCAACAGTTGAAGATGTTAAATTGATGCGCGAAACAGTCGGTGATAAAATGGGTGTTAAAGCATCAGGTGGCATTAGAGATCGTCAAACTGCTGAAAAAATGGTTCAAGCTGGTGCAACACGGTTAGGCGCTAGTGCTGGTATTGCAATTGTATCAGGCGATAAAGCATCATCTAGCGGCTATTAATTCATCCTTTTATAAGCTACTGTATAGTAGCTTATTGCTATTTATGGAATGGCAATGGAAACGCAACCGCAAAAAAGAGTTAATGCACTTATTGAGCAATTAAAAACTACCGATAAAATTCATTTAAAGCAAGCAGCGCAAATGCTTGCTGTTTCTGAAATGACAATTCGTCGAGATCTTAGCAATCAATCATCATGTTTAGCTGTTTTAGGCGGTTATATTGTTAACCAAGCACGCCATACCATATCGCAATATTTTGTTTCAGATCAAAAAGATAAACATGTAGATGAAAAGCGTTATATTGGCAAACTAGTTAGCCAATTTGTTGACGAGAACGATACTATTTTTTTTGATTGCGGTACAACCATGCAATTTATCATTGATGAAATTAGTGATGATATTGCCTTTACTGCAATCTGCTATTCACTCAATGCCTTTCTAGCGTTACAAAACAAACCAAAATGTAAAATCATTTTATGCGGTGGGCAGTATCAGCTTAATAATGCAATTTTTACCGGCATTAGTTCCCATAATCCGCTCGATTTTATCTGTCCAAATAAAGCTTTTATTTCGGCAGCAGGTATTGATCTCACTCAAGGTGCAACTTGTTATCATTTTGATGAACTGAATATGAAGCATCAGGCGATGAAAAAATCTAATCAAAATATTTTAATTGCCGATCATACTAAGTTTAATCAAGTTAAACCGGCTTTTATTTGTAACCTTGATCAGTTTAATTTGGTGATGACCGATAGAGCGCCGGATTTAGACTACGTCGCTTACTTTGAAGAAAATAACATTGGTTTAATTTATTAATTATGAAAAATATCGCAATTTTAGGTTCAACAGGATCAATCGGCTGTAGCACATTAGCCGTCATTCGGCAAAATCCAACTTTATACAAAGCTTATGTGCTAGTAGGTGGCACTAATGTTGCAAAAATGACAGAGCAGTGTCAGGAGTTTAAACCAAACTATGTTGCTATGGCGAGCAAACAAGCAGCGCAGCAGCTTAAAGCAAATTTAGCTAACCTAAAATTGAATATAGAAGTACTGAGTGGTGAGCAAGCTATGTGTGATTTAGCACAGCTTCCCGAAGTTAACCAAGTTATGGCTGCAATTGTTGGTGCTGCGGGATTAAGGCCGACTCTTGCTGCAATTAAAAAAGGTAAACGCATTTTACTAGCTAATAAAGAGTCATTAGTCACTTGTGGGAATTTATTTATGCAAGCGGTGAAACAATATGGCGCCGAGCTACTGCCGGTCGATAGTGAACATAATGCGATCTTTCAAAGTTTACCTACCGCAGTGCAACATGATCTTGGATTTGCTAATCTGACTGATCATGGTATCGCCAAAATTGTGTTAACCGGATCTGGCGGGCCTTTTCGGGAGATACCGTTAAATCAATTAACTTCAGTCACGCCTGCGCAAGCGACTTTACATCCTAACTGGTCAATGGGTAAAAAGATTTCTGTTGATTCGGCAACGATGATGAATAAAGGCTTGGAATATATTGAAGCTCGTTGGTTGTTTAATGCTAGTTCTGAGCAAATGGAGATTATTGTACATCCTCAATCGATTATTCACTCGATGGTTCGTTATCTAGATGGCAGTATTATTGCAGAATTAGGCGTGCCAGATATGTGTACGCCAATTGCTTATTCAATGTCTTATCCATTACGTATTTCATCCGGTGTACCTGCTTTAGATTTTACTCAAATCTCATCATTAACCTTCAATCAACCCGATTTTATTCGCTATCCATGCTTAAAATTAGCCATTGAAGCTTGTGGTGAAGGGCAAGCGGCAACAACAGCGCTTAACGCTGCCAACGAAGTGGCAGTTGAAGCATTTTTACAGCAAAAAATTGGTTTTATGGATATTGCCAAACAAGTTGCAACCACGTTAGATCAACTTAATTTTCCGGAACCTGCCACTATTGATGATGTGTTCACTATTGATGCATGGGCTAGAGCACAATGCAGCAAACAGATAGTTTAAATGGCATTAAAGTGTTTTATACACTCGGCATGGTGTACCCATGGCAACGACATTTGAAGGGATATCTCGATCTACAATACTGCCTGCTGCAATAACCGTATTATCGCCGATAGTCACATTGGGTAGTACAATTACGTTACCACCAATCCAAACGTTATTACCGATCGTAATCGGTTTGGCAAACTCAAGCCCACTGTTACGTATTTGGCTATCAAGTGGGTGACCTGAGGTATAAAAACCGCAATTGGGTGCGACAAGGACATTATCTCCGAATGTAATTTTGGCCGCATCAAGCATGATGCAGTTAAAATTAGCAAAAAAATTCTCTCCAATTTCAATATTGTAGCCATAATCACATTGAAAACCGGGCATAATTGTAAATTGCTTCGGTGTTTTACCTAATAGCTTTCTAAAAAGTTGTTGCCGTTTATCCACTGCTGAAGGTGATAGTTGGTTTAACTGAAAGCAGAGATCTTGTGCATAAATTCGCTCTTTTTCAAGCTCATTAATACAAGGATTATAAAGTAAACCTGTTAACATTTTCTCCTTTTCAGTCATTTTACTATCCCATCTGTTTCGCTATTAGTGCAGGATTATCACTAATAAATGATTGTAAAAAACCACTGTCTGGTAATGCCGTTAATGCACCTTTTTTGGTGGTAGCTAGTGCTCCGCATGCGCTGGCTATAGTCATCATACTTTCTAACATTAATTTATCCTCAGGCATACCTGATAAAGCAATACTGCTAAGTAATCCTGCAACAAATGCATCTCCAGCTCCAGTTGTATCAATGCTATTGACATGAAATGAGTCAAAAGTAAAAGTTTTACCTTGCCATAACACAATACTACCATCTCTACCTTTGGTAACTAACTTAAGTGGTGCATTATAATGTTGTTGCAATTTATCGAGTGCTACATGCCAATCTTGGCTCTCAGTTAACCAAAACAACTCTTCATCAGAGAGTTTAAGAATGTCAGCATCATGACAGAATTGAGTGATAATTGTGCGCATTTCATTTTTATCTTGCCACATTTGTTCACGTAAATTGATATCAAAACTAATTAAACCATTTTTATCACTGAGTTTCTCAATAGCTTGTTTGAGCGTTTGTCGACAAGTTGTTCCAACTAATGCTAAAGAACAAAAATGAAGAATATCTTGATTAAAATCAGGAAGTGCTTGTTCTGACAAAAATTGATCGGCCGAAGGTGAAACAAGAAAGGTAAAACTTCGTTCACCATTTTCACCTAAATCAACAACAACAGTGCTTGTTCTATGCTCCTCATCCTTTTCAAGACTTTGGCAATCAACATGATGCTCACAAAAAGTCTTTTCCATGAAGTGACCAAATGGATCATTACCAACTCTACCAATAAAACCAGAGGGCAGTCCTAACTTAGCAATACCAATAGCAACATTTGCAGGAGCGCCTCCAGCACAGGCACGGTAGTTCATTTCACCAAATGGTAATAAATCAATAACAGCATCACCAAGAGACCATACTTTTGTATTATTCATTTTGTCACTCATATTATTAATAGGTTAAATTTTTGTGTCATTACTATCTCAGCATACTCAAATTAATTCATTAAGCATTGATTAGCTGATGTATTGATAATCAATATTAACTATAAACTAAATCATTTATAAAAAAAATCATTGTTAACGTTAAAAATATGTGACTATCATCACATATTTTAACGTTTATTTCACTATAAGTTAACGTTAACAAAAAAATTAATGTAGTATGTAATCGTATTAACCTAACTCATGATAAAAGAAGGGAATGTTATGACAAATGCAATTGATAAAGCTAACCAAGCTATAAAAAAATTAGAAAAAGAAATGAATAAGCAATATTATCCTCATTTCCATTTATCACCTCAAGCTGGTTGGATGAATGATCCAAATGGCTTAGTCTATTATAAAGGACAATATCATGCTTTCTATCAACACCATCCTTATAATGAGAATTGGGGACCAATGCACTGGGGACATGCAGTAAGTGATGATCTTATTACATGGCGAAGATTACCAATTGCAATTGCGCCAGATCATGATTATGACAAGAGTGGGTGTTTTTCAGGTTCAGCTGTAGATAATAATGGCGAATTGAGCTTAATTTACACAGGCCATATATGGTTAAATGGTCAAGGTAATGATGAACATATCCGAGAAACTCAATGTCTTGCCACAAGTAAAGATGGTATTAATTTTAAAAAACATGGAACTGTACTTACACCAAAAGAAGGGATTATGCATTTTCGTGATCCTAAAGTGTTTAAACAAAATGGTAAATGGTGGATGGTAGTTGGTCAGCGAGAAACCAATGATGTTGGTCAAGTGTTACTTTATCGTTCAACTGATTTAGAAGATTGGAAGTTTGAACAAGTTCTTATCAGTGATATCGATCCGAATGTTTATATGCTTGAATGTCCAGACTTTTTCCCATTAGGAGATAAATGGATATTAATGTTCTCACCACAAGGTATGCAAGCAAAAGGTTATCAATATCGAAATCGATTCCAATCTGGCTATATCGTTGGAGATTGGCAGCCAGGTAAGCCATTTTCAATAATCAAATCATTCCAAGAGATGGACTTTGGTCACGATTTTTATGCGCCACAATCATTCCTCGCAGCAGATGGTCGTCGTATTATGTTTGGTTGGATGGATATGTGGGAATCAAAAATGCCAAGTAAGCATGATAAATGGATGGGAGCATTTACTTTACCACGCGAATTAATCCTAGATCGACAAAATAGAGTTCGTAATCGACCAATTAAAGAACTTGTGGCACTTCGCGAAAAACCACAATCATTAACTAATATTGAATTAAATAGTGAATTAAAAAATACCAAAATTGAATCAATTAGTTGTGAAATTAATGTTGAAATTGATTTAGTCAATAGTAATGCTGAACGTTTTGGATTACAACTTGCTGCGACACCAGATGGTAAGCAAGCAACCTTATTGTACATTGATCGGCAAGCTAACCGCATCATTCTAGACCGAAGTCTTTCTGGAATTGACTTAAAAGGTTATCGAAGTGTGCCATTACCAAAAACCAAAAAACTAACATTACATATTTTTGTTGATGCATCATCAGTCGAAGTTTTCATAAATAAAGATTTATATAGCCTCTCAAGCCGTATTTATCCTAAATTACCAGCAAAAAGGTTAATTAACTTATTTGCCGAAAATGGACAAGCAAAAATTACCAAATTAGATAGCTGGCAATTAAAATCAATTTATGAATAATTTATAAAAAAACCACCAACTAAGGTGGTTTTTTTGTTATAAAGATTCTCGTTCTAAATATGGTGATGGTATGTGAGTGATAGTTTTTTTACTTTCACTATTGATTATATGCAGAGCTGCTTTTTGACCTATTTCATAATGTGGTAATTGTACAGTAGTCAGTGAAGGATAAAAAAGTTCACCAGTACCAACCATATTGTCATAACCAAGAACCGCAACATCGTTGGGAATATGAAATCCTTTACCAAGTAAAAATTGATAAGCAACAAAAGCAATTCTATCGTTACCACAAATTAATACATCAAAATCTGGTTTTTTAACACAATGTTTTGCCAAAATTTCTATCGTCATCATATATTCTAGGGAAAGGTTTGCAGGTGACATTAAAGTATGATAACTCTTGATATCGTTTAAATCGTTGCCAGCATCTAACCATGCTTGTTCAGCAGCTTTACGCCTAATTTTACCCGCTAAAGTATTTTCTGATAAATAGATACATAATGGTTTTTTATATCCCTTATTTATTACATTCTGCATCGCTTGATATTGACCAGAATAATCATCAGGGATGTAACAAGCAAGCTGCTCAGAATCACTAATGCAGTTTGCTAATACCACATTTTTACCGAGCAATTTATCTGGCAGTTGAACTTTTCTTAACCCCATTGTTGTATAAATAATACCATTAGGTCGATAAGATAAAAGAGTATTAATCGCATGATCAGCATCTTTATCATCAAATAAATTAACAATAAATGTATTCCAACCATGTTGTTGAGCTGTTTTTTCTATTGCTTGAAGTAATTCAACTGAGAATGGCGTTGTCGCCGTTTCTAATGCCAGCACACCAATAGCATAAGGGCCAGAATTATCTCCTCGAATCTTTCGTGCAGATAAATCCGGCACATAATTAAGCTCCTCAATAGCTTTCTTCACTTTTTTATATGTTTCTTTATTGAGTTTGTCAGGATTATTGATTGCTCGAGAAACCGTCATCAATGAAACTGATGCCAATCTAGCAACATCCTTGAGTGAAGCCATAGTTGAATCCTTTTGCTCACATTAAAAATAATAATAAATTTTAGCTTTGTATGATGATACCACAAATAAAAATGATAAAAAGTGTGAGGAAAGTAACATTTATGATAATTGGTTGTTTCTATTTTATTCCAATTATGACAATAATGTTAACATTAACATGTTAACGTTAAACTTCAACATAAAAAGAGAATGAAAATGAATATAGATATAATACAAAATAGAAATTATTGGTTCTCGTCAGGCTATCTTGTTACCTTTTATGCAGCATGGTCACTTTGGTGGTCTTTTTATGCCATTTGGCTCAAAAGCCAAATTGGTTTATCTGGTGAACAATTAGGGGTTGTTTATTCTGCTAACTCTGCTGCAGCCATGTTTTTTATGATTTTTTATGGCATTATCCAAGATAAATTGCAGATAGGTAAAGCGGTAATTACCTTCCAAAGTATTATCATGTTACTTATTGGCCCGTTTTTAATTTATATCTATGAGCCTTTACTTCGAAATGATTTTATTTTGGGTGTCTGTATTGGTGCCCCAGTCTTAAGTGCTGGTTTTATTTCTGGATGTGCTTTGATTGACTCTTTTATCGAGCGAATTAGTCGTCTATTTGGTTTTGAATTTGGCCCAGCAAGATTCTGGGGATCATTTGGTTATGCTGCTGCAACTTTTGTTGCTGGTATTTTATTTGGCATTAACCCTCACATTAACTTCTGGATGGCATCTGGCGTTGCAGCTATCTATTTCACCATCAATTTAGTTTTCAAACCTAAACAAGAGTCTTTGGCAAACGGTAAAACACAAGCCGTCATGGAAAAACCATCTATCCCTACCATGAGTGAAATTTTTTCACTATTTGGTATGAAAAAGTTTTGGTTATTTGTCTTTTTTATAATCGGTACTAATAGCTTTTATACCATATATGATCAGCAACTATTCCCAAATTTCTATACCAGCTTTTTTGATAAACCAGAAAGTGGCTATCAAGTTTATGGATATTTAAATTCTTTCCAAGTTTTTTTAGAAGCAGCTTGTATGATTTTAGTACCCTATTTTATTAATAAAATTGGTGCAAAAAAAGCTTTACTAGCAGCAGCGTTGGTAATGGTATGCCGAATCTCATTATCTGCAACGTTAGATAATGTTTATCTAATTTCATTAGTTAAACTTTTCCACGCAATTGAAACACCACTATTTATTCTAGCGGTATTTAAATACGCTGTAGCCAACTTTGATGCGAGACTATCATCCACACTATACTTAGTTGGATTTAACATCTCATCAAATGTAGGTGTTATTGTATTGTCATGGATTGTAGGTAAGTTATTTGATAAAACAGGATATTCAACTACTTTCTATGTACTAGCAGCAATAGTATTTGTCATTTTATTTATTGCAACATTTACTTTAAGTGACAATAAACAAAAAACAGAAAAATAACCATCATTCTTAAATGTTATAAAAATGGGAACAATTTGTTCCCATTTTATAATATCTATAGAGAAAGCTTGCTTCTATTCTTCGTTTGCGAAACAATATAAATTGTTGAGACTGACGTTTAAATCTATATAGGTACTTGGTGTGAATACAAGCAAAAAAGTGGTTAAACCGGACATGTTATGGCAGACAATCCGAGAAGAAGCATCAAAGCTCGTTGAAAGTGAGCCAATGTTAGCAAGCTATTTCCATGCAACTTTACTTAATCATGAAAATTTAGGTAGTGCATTAAGTTATATTTTAGCTAACAAGCTTGCAACCCAAGTTGTACCGGCAATTGAGATTCGAGAAATTGCTAGGCAAGCTTATCAAGCAGATAGCAACATAATCAATGCCGCTATTACCGATATACTTGCTGTTTATATTCGAGATCCAGCAACCAATTACTATTCCACACCGCTGCTTTATTATAAAGGTTTTCTTTCACTACAAGCTTATCGAATTGCACACTGGCTTTGGAAACAAAACCGTAAATCACTAGCAACTTTTTTACAGAGTCAAATTGCTATTGTATTTGGCGTTGATATCCATCCAGCAGCTAAAATTGGCTGTGGTGTTATGTTTGACCATGCAACAGGGATAGTCATTGGTGAAACCGTAGTTATTGAAAATGATGTTTCTATTTTACAATCAGTGACATTAGGTGGAACCGGAAAAGAAAATGGCGATCGTCATCCTAAAATTCGTGAAGGAGTAATGATTGGTGCGCACTCAACGATTTTAGGAAATATAGAAATAGGTAAAGGAGCAAAAATTGGAGCTGGTTCAGTCGTTTTAGAGCCTGTTCCTGAACATACAACAGTAGCTGGTGTTCCTGCTAAAATTGTTGGTTGTCCTGATTGTGATAAACCAGCTTTAAACATGGATCAAGATATCTAATTTTTGAAAAATGATTCCGTTGTTCAATGACAACGGAATACATAATGTAGTTGAAAATTACGACGGAGAACTAAGATTTACATCCATAGTTGGGTAAGGAATATTAATGCCATTTTCAGTTAGCCCATTTTTAATATTCTCAAGTAATACAGCTTTTACTGGTCCATAATTAGCATTTAACGTCCAGACTAAAACATTAAAATTCATGGATGAAGCATCCAGCAAATCCAAACGTATAATCGGTTCTTTACTCGTTAAAATATTATCAGTTTTATTTACAGCTTCTCTTAATACTTTATAAACTTTCTGAATATCAGAATCATATCCCACATTAACAACTATATCTAAACGTCTTTCTGGCAAACGAGTATAGTTAATAATATTTGCACTAACCACTTGTCCATTTGGAATGACGACCATTTCATTCGTTGGCGTGACAATAGTTGTTGAAAAGATTTGAATTGAATCAATAACACCTTGCTGATTATTAATAATGACTGTTTCGCCAACTCTGAATGGGCGAAAGATAATTAAAATTACACCAGCTGCAAAATTAGACAACGAACCTTGCAGAGCTAAACCTACGGCTAAGCCGGCGGCACCAATTACCGCAACAATTGATGCGGTTTGCACACCAAGTTGACCTAACACGGCAACTAGCGTCATAACAATAATGGCATAATAAGATAAAGAACTAACAAATTTAACTACAGTCGGATCGACATGGCGATTAGTTAAAATTCTTCTTAATTGACGAGCAACAAATTTAGCAATTGTTCGACCAATTAAAAAAATAAGAATGGCAAAACAAAAATGAGCAATATAACTGATTACTACGCCATCATATTTCTCAATAAACAACCAAATCTGGTTTACTATATTTTCAAAACTCATGAAATTATCCTCTGTAAAAATAACAGAAATAGTTAATTGAATAATTGCGATTAAATTGGTTTAAACTAACTGTTTTGCTAATAAAGTCCAACGGGTTTCAAAGTTTGTTGTTGGTAGATATTTAAAACCAGAACGGGAATAACGAGCCATCATTCCTTCGCAAAAAGCAAGTAACTGACTAGATAAAATACGTTCATCAGTGGTAAAGGCCACGCCTTCACGGATTTTTCTTTCTCGTATAACTTGCTTTATCTGCGTTTCGATACGTTCAAATAATTGACTGATTCGTTCTTGCAATTGGTCTTGCTCAAACATTAACGCATGCCCAGTCATAATCCGAGTCAACCCAGGATTCTTTTCAGAAAAACCAAGGATTAAAGCCAAAATAAGTTGAAGCCGCATAAATGTTTTTGGTTCATCTTGCAAAATCACATTGATGCGAGAAAGCAGAATGTCTTCAATATAAACGATCAAACTTTCAAACATTTTAGTTTTACTTGGAAAATGCCTATACAATGCCGCTTCAGAAACACCAACAGTTGCAGCTAATTTAGCAGTAGTTATTCGTTGTGTTCCCTCATTGGATTCAAGCATTGTTGCTAATGCTTGAAGTATATCTTCTTTACGATTTTTATTTTTGCTACTCACGATTATTTCTTACCTGAATGCCCAAATCCACCTTCGCCACGCGCTGATTCGATAAAATCATCAACAATATTAAATTCTGCTTGCACGACTGGCACAATAATTAATTGAGCAATACGATCACCTGGCTCAATAACAAATGGGTTTTGACTTCGGTTCCAAAGGGGAACAAACAACTGTCCTTGATAATCGGAATCAATTAAACCGACTAAATTACCAAGGACAATACCATTTTTTGAACCAAGGCCTGAACGAGGTAATACTAATGCAGCTAAACTAGGGTCAGCAATATGCATTGATAATCCGGTTGGGGTTAAGATTGTTTCGCCTGCTTTGATTTCGGTTGTTTTATCAAACATCGCTCTTAAATCAATACCTGCGGAACCTTCAGTTGCGTAAGTTGGCAGTGGAAACTCGTTACCTAAACGTTTATCTAATACTTTTATATCAATTTTTCTTTTCATCATGACTCGCTTTATATCGTGTTATAACTGCTTGAAGTAATTCTTTTGCTAATTCTTGCTTATTGCTTAATGGTAACGTTTGTTCACCATTTTGCCAATAAAGGGTTAATGCGTTTTGATCAGAATTAAAGCCTATTTTCTTGTCAGACACATCATTAGCACAAATCAAATCTAAGTTCTTAGTGGTTAATTTTTTAAGGGCATAAGCCTTTATGTTATTGGTTTCAGCGGCAAAGCCTACAACAAACGGACGTCCTTTCTTTAATGAAGCAATGTTGGCAACAATATCAGGATTTTTAACTAATTTAATAACAAGTTCATTACTATCATCGGTTTTTTTAATTTTTTTCGTGGCAATAGTTTCAGCTCTATAATCAGCAACAGCAGCACAAGAAATAAAAATTGATGATTTTTTAGCTAACTTTAATGCCACATCATACATCTCATTAGCACTTTTTACATTAATGCGATTCACATTATTTGGAGTTGCTAAATTAACTGGGCCACTGATTAAGTTTACTGTTGCTCCAATTTCAGCCGCTGCCTGAGCAATAGCATAACCCATTTTACCTGAACTGTAATTACTGATATAGCGTACCGGATCAAGCTCTTCAATGGTTGGGCCTGCAGTAATGGTAATCTCGGTTCCAGCAAGTGTTGACGTTGCTGAAAAATACTTCTCAACATGCTTAAAAATGGTTGCAGGTTCAACCATTCGTCCTGGACCAAAATCACCACAAGCTTGAAAACCATCATCAGGCCCCCAAATTAAGGTATTTCGCGAAGCTAATGTCGCTAAGTTCTGTTGAGTTGCAGCAGCTTTATACATCTGTTGGTTCATAGCTGGCGCTATGGCAATTTTAGCTGGTGTTGCAAGACACACTGTTGATAAAAGATCATCAGCAATACCATTTGCCATTTTCGCAATGATATTCGCCGTAGCGGGAGCGATTAATACCAAATCAGCCCATTTAGCTAATTCAATATGACTCATCGATAGTTCAGCAGAAGGGTCAAATAAATCACTTGATACCGTATTACCAGACAATGCTTGCAATGTCATTGGCGTGACAAAATGGTTCGCTGACTCAGTTAATACCACATGTACCTGCGCACCTGCTTTTTTTAGATGGCGGACAAGATCAGGGCATTTGTAAGCAGCAATGCCACCAGTTATCCCTAATAAAATATGTTTACCAGATAGACTCATGATCTCGTTATTCTCCGATCCCAATTAAAGGCGATATATTACCATAATTAAATTAGATAATAAGTAACTCTTTCGCATTGGCAAGCGTTGCATCTGTAATTTTATCCCCACCTAACAACCGAGCTAGTTCATTTAAACGTCCATTTTCATCTAATCTTTGCATATCTGTCGATGTTTGTTTACCATTCGTTTGCTTACTGACAAAATAGTGCTGATTAGCTTGACCTGCTACCTGTGGTAAATGCGTTACCGTAATGACTTGTGTTGACTCACCAAGTTGCCTTAACAGTTGCCCAACCTTAGCTGCTGTTGGTCCACTAATACCGACATCAATTTCATCAAAAATCAACGCTGGGGTATCTATTTTTTGCGCAGTCAAAACCTGTATGGCTAGTGCGATACGAGACAATTCACCACCAGATGCAACTTTGGCTAATGGCTGCACCACTTGCCCAGCATTAGTACTCACTAAAAAAGAAACTTGGTCTGCGCCATCTTCACTTAATCGATTTTCATCAAATATAACATCTATACTGAATTGACCGTTTGGCATAGATAAATCGTGCATAATAGCCATTACTTTTTTAGCCAACGTTTTACTCACTGTTAATCGTTTTTGATGCAATTTTGCAGCCAGTTCTATCGCAATTTGTTGATACTTTTTGATCTCTTCTTTTAACTGTTCACCTTGTTCATCTTGTTGATTAATCTGCTTAAATTCATTAAGTAAATTTTGATGTAACTCAGGTAATGCTTCAGGAGAAACATGATGTTTTCGCGCTAAAGCAATTTGTTTAGACAAGCGTTGTTCAAGTTGCATCACTCTTGCAGGATCGAGCTCTAAGCTCTCACTATAATGGCGTAATTCATAGCTAGCTTCTTTAATTTGAATAGCGGCATCTTCTAACATAGCTAAAACATCATTCAGTGAAGGATCTAATGCGACCAACTCATGAATACTTTGTTTAACACTATTAAGCATGTTGCTGACATTATATTCATCTGCTTCATCTAATAGCATGATAGATTGTTGGCTAAGATTAATTAGCTGTTCGCTATTGGATAATTTTTTATATTCTTCATCGATTTGTTGATATTCACCTTCAATTGGTGAAAATTCATTTAACTCTTTTAATTGATATTGTAATAACTGAACATGAGCATCACGCTCTTGTTTGGAAGAAAGATATTGTTGATAAGCTTGGCTTGCTGATTTCCATTGTTTATAAGCTTGTTGCATATTCGACAATAGTGTCGGCTCATTCATATAATGATTAAGTAAAATTTTTTGATAATCACTTCGTAATAAACGCTGATGTTCATGTTGGCCATGAATTTGTATTAACATTTGTCCTAAATCTTTTAATTGTGAGATAGGAACAGCACGCCCATTAATAAATGCTTTCGAACGCCCATCTTGATTGATAACTCTTCTTAAAATACATTCATTACTTTCATCAAGTTGATTTTCGGTTAACCAGGAGTATGCTGCTGGAGTATCATCAAGAACAAAACTGGCTGAAATATCAACCCGATCAGCTCCATTACGAATAGCTGAAGCATCAGAACGATTTCCTAAACAAAGCCCTAATGCATCGATCGCAATCGATTTACCTGCGCCTGTTTCACCCGTAATTGCGGTCATCCCTGTTGTAAAATCAACTAACAACTGATCGACGATAGCAAAATTATTAATAGTCAATTGCGTTATCATAATAAATTAATACATAAGGTTGGTTACCATATTGGCAGTATAACAGCAAAAACACTGTAAATAAATACAGTTAATTATTTTTATAAGCATTAATTTTTAAAAAGATAATAATTTATTTACGCTAATGGCAAATAAACATCAGTGATCATCTCTTGTGGTTGAATGTTTAAACCGACATTTACATAATGGAAAATTGGAGGAAAGTTCCCTATCCGCTCGCCACTTTGTGGAAGCCATGTTTCAAGTAAGTAAATAATGGCTTGATTATTTTCTCTAGAGCCAATATCCCTTGCCTTGGCACAACGAAGTTGTGGTATTTTTTTATTGATGATTCCGTAATCATTTGGGGGAATTGTGCAATTTATCGATATTGCAAAATCGACATGATGCTCACTGAGAGGCGTCGTGTTGGGATTGGTATAATGAATACCATAACTTTGATACTTTTGACTATCTAAAAATTGTTTTCTTGTCGCTATTTAATAAATTTTTTAGAGTGTTATTCTCTAATAAAGGGGAATAATAATGTTCAATGACGGCTAATGCAGGAGATTGTACAATTTCTACATTCATAACCTAAATCCATGGAAAACTTATTCGCACTTTTAAGCTATGCTAAAAAAAGGCACTTAATAAATAATTTTTACCAATTATAACAATAACTTTTGTACTCGATTAATTCGGCTTATTGTTCTTTATTCTAAAATTTCTTACGGATATAATTTACAAACTTTTAAACTATAAAGGTATTTTTAAATGTTTGGAAATAAAATAAATCGTCAAATTATTGTTTGGACTACTCTGATTGGTGGATTCATTAGCGCACTGGTTAAATGGGGTTCTGAAGTTAATATGCCTCCTCGTGTTCCTGGGGAAATTTCACCACCTGCGGCACACATTGATGCATGGCTTGGTTGGTTAGGCATTAATTCTCATTCACTTGATTATGTTTACCAAACGGCAATCGTTTCGGGCGCAGTAACACTTTATCACTGGTTATTTAGTTTTGCCTTTGCCTTCGTTTATGTATTTATTGCCTACTTCTGGAATAATATTCGATTATGGTATGGTGCATTTTATGGCATTATCATTACCGTTATGATGCACGGTTTTTTAATTCCGCTATTAGGTTTTCGTCATCCCGCTTATGATCCGCAAGGCACCGTTGGTTGGTTATGGAACCTAAATGGTTATGAACTTTGGAGTGAAATTTTAGGGCATATCTATTGGGGTGTATCGATCGAAATCTGTATGATCGCTGTGCTTGCTCATTTTTCAAGACCAATCCGTGGCGAATGGCGCCAGTAGTTAATTTATTAATTTTCATCTATTTCAATCCTTCTGTTGAAAAACTGAGGGATTTTTTATACCTTTTGATATAGCTAAAAACTATATCTTTTGATAAAAAACTAGAATTATTCAATAACATTTTTTTTTGCTATCTTTTTAACCACTAAAGAAAAGTGCTAAATGCTAAATAAGGAAAAGAAAATGAATACTGCAGTTATTGGATATCCTCGTGTTGGTAAACTTCGTGAGCTTAAATTTGCAACCGAAGCTTATTTTAAAGGTAACAAAACCCAAGCTGAATTATTAAATGAAGCAAAAGCCCTACGTGCTGAACATCTACAACAACAAGCCTCACATAAAATTGCTTTAATCTCATCTAATGACTTTTCATTTTATGATGCAGTATTAGATACGGCCTGTTTACTGAATGTTATCCCGAAACGTTATCAAGATTTAGGCTTACCTGAACTCGATCGTTATTTTGCCATGGCGCGTGGTTATCAAGGTGAAAAAGGTGATGTGCGAGCGTTGGCAATGAAAAAATGGTTTAACACTAATTATCACTACTTAGTGCCAGAAATTGAAGATTCACTACAAATAAAATTAGCCTGCACCAAACCTTTTGACGAATATCAAGAAGCCAAAGCACTAGGTATTCAAACCAAACCGGTTGTGATTGGCGCATTAACCTTTTTCAAATTAGCACAGTATTTAGGTAATAAACAGCTTGTTGATTTTAAAGCCGATATTATTAAAGCCTATCAAGAAATTATTCAGAAATTTACTGCACTTGGTGCGCAGTGGATACAAATTGATGAGCCAATTTTAGTGACTGATTTAACTCATGAAGATATCGCTTTATTCAATGAGCTTTATCAGTCAATTTTATCAGTTAAAGGTACAACCAAAGTGGTTTTACAAACTTACTTTGGCGATGTGCGTGATTGTTACCAACAATTAGTGGCGTTACCATTTGACGGTATCGGGCTTGATTTTGTTGAAGGTAAACAATCCTTAGCATTACTTGAAAGTCATGGTTTCCCGGCTGATAAAGTGTTATTTGCTGGTGTGGTAAATGGTAAAAATATTTGGAAAAATAATTATAAAAAAACATTGGAATTAGTCGCAAAAATTAAGCAAAAAGCGGCAAACATTGTGATTAATACTTCCTGTTCGTTACTGCATGTACCTTATACATTACAAAACGAAACTAAATTAACGATTCAACAACGAGCTTATTTTGCTTTTGCTCAAGAAAAGCTACAAGAGTTAGCTGAACTGGGTGAATTAGTCAAAGATTCAAATTTTGAAAATAGTCCGGCTTACAAAGCAAATCAAACCCTATTTACGCGTG
This sequence comes from Gilliamella sp. B3127, assembly GCF_026536935.1. Classification (NCBI taxonomy): domain Bacteria; kingdom Pseudomonadati; phylum Pseudomonadota; class Gammaproteobacteria; order Orbales; family Orbaceae; genus Gilliamella; species Gilliamella sp. B3127. The sequence goes on along the minus strand of NZ_JAFNNI010000005.1, from coordinate 159,206 downwards.
AGCGTGAAGGAGCAAATCAAGCGGTACGTCAAAAAGTTTCGGCTTTAAAAGCGTCTGATTTTACTCGTCTACCGGAATTTTCAGTACGTGAAGCAGCACAGAAAAAAGCCTTTAATTTGCCATTATTACCTACAACAACGATTGGTTCATTCCCGCAAACACCTGATGTACGTTTAAACCGTGCAAAATTCAAGAAAGGTGAAATTTGTTTAAATGAATATACCGAGTTTAACAAACAAAAAATTGCAGAATGCATCAAGCTTCAAGAACAGATTGGTATTGATGTGTTAGTTCACGGCGAATTTGAACGTAATGACATGGTTGAATATTTTGGTGAAAGCTTAAATGGTTTTGTCTTTACTGAAAAAGCATGGGTGCAATCATATGGTACTCGTTGTGTTAAGCCACCCATTGTATGGGGTGATATTTCACGCTCTAAACCAATTACCGTTGAATATTCACAATATGCACAAAGCCTAACTGACAAACCAGTTAAAGGCATGTTAACTGGCCCAGTGACGATCCTTAACTGGTCGTTCCCTCGTGAAGATATTTCACAAAAAGAGTCAGTATTCCAAATTGGTTTAGCAATCAGCGATGAAGTGTTAGATCTTGAAGCGGCCGGCATTAAAGTCATCCAAATTGATGAAGCAGCGTTAAAAGAGAAATTACCATTACGTAAAGCTGATTGGAATAGTGAATATCTGGATTGGGCTATTCCGGCATTTAGATTAGTACACAGCAAAGTACAAGCTGATACACAAATTCATACACATATGTGTTATAGCGAATTTGCTGACATTATCAAAGATATCGATGCCATGGATGCTGATGTGATTTCATTTGAAGCATCACGTTCTAATCTACAATTGATTGATGTGCTTAAAGCCAATAACTTTAAAACTGAAGTTGGACCGGGTGTTTATGATATCCATTCACCACGTGTACCACCGGTTGCTGAAATCAAAGCAACAATTGAGAAGTTACTGGCAAAAATTGACAAGCAAAAACTTTGGATTAATCCGGATTGTGGTTTAAAAACTCGTGGTGAGAAAGAAGTTGTTGCAAGTTTAGAACATTTAGTTCAAGCAACATTAGAAGTTCGAAAAACACTTAATTAACAGCGTTAATTAATTTGCTTTACCTTAATTTCCGCCGCCGATTTTGGCGGCGGAAATGTCAGTAAGGATAATAGTAATCACACCAATGGATGATACAGATGAAAACAAATTTACTCTTTAATAAAAAAACCGTGTTCTCTTTTGAAGTTTTTCCCCCTAAAAAAACGTCACCTTTAGAGACAATCTATAGCACATTGCGTGAACTTGGTTACTTCAAACCTGATTTTATCAGTGTTACTTATGGCGCTGGTGGTAGTTTGAATGGTCAAACGACAATTGATATCGCCCACGCTGTCAAACATACTTATGGCATTGAAAGTGTTGCTCATTTGCCGGGAATTAATTTCGATAAAGCAGAAATGCAAAAAATTCTTCATGATCTTAAATGTGCCGGTATCGATAATGTGCTTGCTTTGCGAGGCGATATTAGCCCAACAGTTACACCTAAAGATGATTTTCGCTATGCCAGCGAGCTGGTTTCATTTATTAAAGAAAATGGTGATTTTAATGTGATTGGGGCCTGTTATCCTGAAGGACATCTTGAAGCATCAACGCTAAAACAAGATTTAATACATTTAAAAGAAAAGGTGAGTGCAGGAACAGATCAACTCATATCACAGCTATTTTTTGATAATGACTATTTTTATACTTTCTTAGACAAAGCCCGTGATATGGGGATTAATGTACCAATTGAAGCAGGGATTATGCCGGTAACGAACAAAAACCAAATTGAACGTATGGTATCGATGTGTGGCGTAAATCTACCGAAGAAATTCAAACAGATGATGGAGAAATACGAACATCACCCTGATGCGTTCCGTGACGCAGGTATTGCTTATGCTATCGATCAGATTGTTGATTTAGTTTCACAAAATGTTGACGGTATCCATTTGTACACCATGAATAATAGCTATATCGCTAGAAGAATTAGTGAAGCGGTATCAACGTTACTTGCAGTACCAAAATCAGTATAAACAATAAAATTTTAAGTAAGAAAAGCTATAATAAATATAAAAAAATTAATGCAGGAGCAGAATTTGAACCAGTGATCTTATGATCCCAACGTACTACCAAGCTGCTCCCCTGCGTCAAAGACAAAAGTATATAATAATTATATATTAATCTCATAATCTAATTAAAGTGTTTTAAAAGAGTATATTCATCTATTTCCGGTGCACTATTATCATAACGGATATAATTTACATCTTTCCATAGACATCGTTTTTGATTTAAACTTTCAATAAATGTATCCCAATTATCTAATTTCCAGGTATCACGAGCATTATTACGTTCTAATATTCTTTGCTTCAAAACATCAGCTGGTACAAAGACTTCTAAAACATAGCATTCCATTTGGCTACAATTAAATCGTTGCTTAACTTGATTGATATAGTTTTCATCAGAAAAATAACTTAAAAAAGGAGCATCAAGTATTACTGAATTACCCAGTTTCAAATTTTCACTTGCAATATGCAGTAATGTATCATATTCAATATTCATAACTTCTTTTTTATAAAATTCGCATCCATCTCTTGCTGTAGGTTCATATCCTTTTGACATAAGTAATTCGCCAGTAAAGCGGTTAGCTACAATGTCTTTATCCAAATAACAATAGTGGAGCTTTGAAGATAAAAATTTTCCTACGGTTGACTTCCCTGAACCAGCAGCTCCAATAAGAAAAATAGCCTTTGTACTTGTATTAACTTTCATAATCATTCCCTTTTCGCATTTGCGAACCGTCATTCATAAACGCGAACCATTAATGTGAACTAAATAATAAATTGAATAATATAATATAAAATGGAAATGCAATAATAATATGACATGCTATATTAAATACAGAAATATAGTTTAATTATTGAACCTACTTCACAGTTCACATTTGCGAAATTATGAAACAAGATAATAGACCACTAAAATTAAATAAATCGGCAGCAAGAACAATAGATTTACTTTTACTATTTGTAAGTAGTGATAAATATTTAACACTCAATAATATTTGCGAAATGTTGCAATTGCCTAAGAGTAGTGCTTTTGAACTAATACAAACTTTAGTGTATAAGGAAATTATCGAGATAAAAGATATTAAACAAAAAACTTATGGTTTGAGTTTATTAGCATTTGAAATCGGTAGTTCAGTTATTACTAATATGGGTGTAGCCGATGCAGCAAGGCCATTTATTCAGGAACTCAATCGACAAACAGGTAGTACCGTATTTCTTGGTGTAAAAGATAAAGGCAAAATAGTTTATATTGATAAGGCTGAAAATCATTCAACCATAAAACCAACAGCTAAATTGGGTTCTAGGCGTTATTTACATACAACAGGGTTAGGAAAAGGGTTGCTTCACGCATTTTCAAATCAGCAAATTATTGATATTTTAGGAAAAGAACCTTATCCAAGCAAAACACCACTATCGCATACAAATCATCAAGAAGTTCTAAAAGATGCCGATAAAACAAGAGAGCGTGGTTACGCTATCGATGATCGCGAAGATAATTTAGAAATGTATTGCATCAGTTCTGCTATCTATAACCACGAAAATGAGCCGATTGCATCATTTAGCGTTGCCAGTTTATATAGTGGAATGACTAAAGATAAAGAACAACTTATTGCCAAATCAGTTAAAGAAACAGCTTTGCAAATTTCAAGAAAATTAGGATTTACTGGAAATAAGTTATATCAATTAAAAGATTAAGACAGACTATTGGAGATAATGAATGTATCGTAAATTAGATAATCTGAATAAAATTATTAATTCAGGAATTGTATTGATTGTGAGATTAGCAACAGAAGAAGAATCAATAAAAGTTGCTGAAGCAGCAATTAAAGGTGGTATTACCGTTATTGAAATTCCAATGGCAGTACCTAACGCTCTTGGCGTAGTAAAATATTTATCAGATAAATATAAAAAGAAAGGTATTTTAATTGGCGCTGGAACAGTTCTAGATGGTGAAACAGCCCGAGCTGCAATATTAGCAGGAGCGGAATTATTAGTTAGCCCTAACTTAAATCCAGAAATGATTAAAGTTGCGAATCGTTATCAAGCTATAACGATGAGCGGTGCCTTTACTCCCACTGAGATTCAAAATACTTTAGAAGCTGGAGCTGATATTGTAAAACTCTTTCCGGCTGAGTTTGTTAATCCAAATTATGTCAAATCTGTTTTAGCACCCTTAGAGCATGCTCCAATCTCTCCAACAGGTGGTGTAACACCTGAAAACGTTCATGAATGGTTTGCTGCTGGAGCTGTTTGTGTGGGGGTCGCTAGTTATATTACCAAAGCAGCTATGAAGGATAATGATTATAGCAAAGTAACTCAAGCAGCTAAAAAATTTGTAGCAGCAGTAAATAAAGCTAAAAAATAAACAATAATTAATATTAATAAAGTAAAGGCATATCTTTGATATGTCTATAGGATCGTTTTGTCTAAAATAAAGGTGTGGATATGACAATACAACAAAAACCAAAACTAAGATGGGGATTCATCATTCTTCTTGTAATCGGGGCTATCGTCAATTACTTAGATAGATCAAATTTAAGTATTGCAAATACAACAATAGCTCAGGAGTTTGGGTTATCTCAAACCCAAATGGGATTTTTATTATCGGCATTCCTCTGGCCATACGCGCTAGCTAACTTACCTGCAGGTTGGTTGGTGGATAAATTTGGTCCTAAAAAAATGTTTGCTTGGGCGTCTGGCCTATGGTCTTTAGTTACCATCCTTTGCGGCTTTTTAAATAGCTATTCAATGTTTTATGCCATGAGAGTAGTGTTAGGTGTTGTTGAATCACCTTTCTTTACCTCAGGATTAAAAACAACTGAAACATGGTTCTCAAAAGAAGAACGAGGTGTCCCTGTATCCATAATTAATACTGGTTCACAAATAGCTAATGCTATTGCTCCGCCACTATTAACCATTCTTATGTTAACGATGAGTTGGCGTGGTATGTTTATAATCATTGGTGTATTTGGATTACTTGTCATGCTTGTTTGGTTAAAAGTATATCGGAACCCAACACCGGAAGAAATTACGCTAATAAAAGGTAAATCTAATGCAGAAGAACCAAAAAGAAAAGAATCTCAAGCATCATGGGGAGATTTATTAAAACAAAAAATGACTTGGTTTATGATTCTCGGTAATTTTGGAATTATGTTTACTATTTGGGTTTACTTAACATGGTTACCTAGTTACTTAGAAAAAGAACAAGGCTTTACTTTAAAACAAATGGGATGGATTGCATCAATTCCTTTTTTCTGCGGTATTATAGGTGTTCTACTCGGTGGAATTATTTCCGATTTCGCTATACGACGAGGTTTTCAACCAATAAATGCAAGAAAAATTCCTATTGTTGGTGGAGCTATACTTGCAGCCGCTTCAGTAGCACCAATTGCTTTTATTGATAATACTGTACTTAGTATTGTTCTTTTATCTATTGGTTATTTTGCTTCTCAACTCCCATCAGGCGTTATATGGACATTAGCTGCTGATGTAGCACCTAGTCACCAAGTCGGTTCATTAGGTGCAATTCAGAACTTTGGAGGCTTTTTAGGTGCAGCAATGGCACCAATTGTAACAGGTATCATACTTGATATAACCGGTAGTTTCGGTTATGTATTTATATTAGGTGCATGTTTACTTATTTTAGGTGCAATTTCATATGGCATCTTTTTAAGAAAACCAATAAATAATAAATAATACAGACCGCTAATCATATATGAAGATCATTAATTTTAATGATCTTCCTTAATATTAATAAACTAATTACTTTTGATAAAAAAACTAATATTTCATATTTAATAATTTAAGGATCAATATGATTACTCAATATCATGACCCATCCTTACATAGCTTCGTTTAAATAGTTATGCAAAATATTGATTTAATTGCTTGCTACACCTATCGTAAATCGAATATGTCCATCAAATTGTGATAATTCTGCCAATCACACCAATAATCTAAAGAAGCCAATATTCTAGTAGTGGTTGCAGAAAACTCATTTAATAGCTAAATATAGAATTATGCCTCTCGTTTATTCTCTTATTTAATAAGTATCAGTTACACACGATTCTTAATGTTCTGCTAGCCATTATATTGATATTCTGAATTAACTTTTCTCAAAGATAGAGAGTAATGTATGTAACTTGCATAACAGTATTTTTAATTATAATTAGGTTATGTATCAATGATTAAAAGATGCCAGCTCGATTTTAATGCTAAACCCTTGCAGTATACCAAAGTCAGGATAGTAAATTATTAAGAATAAGTTAGGATAGGTTTAAAAGAATTGGTTGCGGGGGCTGGATTTGAACCAACGACCTTCGGGTTATGAGCCCGACGAGCTACCAAGCTGCTCCACCCCGCGTCAAAGAGGTCGTTATATTATAGTATTAAAATAATAAAGCAATACCTTTTTGGTTTAACTGCCCTATATTTAAACATTATTAAGTAAATATAGGCTATTTCTTTACATAAATACACCTGTAATTTGAAATTTATTCACAACATGAGTTATATTTTTAATTTATTACCTGTTTTTATTGTTAGAATATTTGCACAATTAATTAAATAATAGGATGGATTATGTCTAATCAATATCATGGATCATGTTTATGTGGAAAGGTTAAATTAACGGTACCTTTTAAAAATACCCAATTTAGTGCTTGTCATTGTAATACTTGTCGTAAATGGGGGGCGGGGCCATTTATGACATTAATGTTTGATGGACAAATAGCGGTTGAAGGGCAAGAAAACATTAGTGTTTATAATTCATCTCAATGGGCAGAAAGAGCATTTTGTCAAATATGTGGTACTCACCTTTATTATCATATGAAAGATACACAACACTATTATCTTTCTACTTGGATTTTTGAAGATATTAACGATCTACAATTTACTACTGAAGTATTTATTGACAAAAAACCGACTTGTTATGAGTTTGCTAATCCTACCCATAAATTGACAGAGTCTGATATTTTAGCCATGGCTGCGGCTAATAAATAGTACAAAAAGTTAATTTTTAACTTAATTTGACGATAAACTTATTTTTAAAAAGTGATGTTAACACATGAAACAAGTTGGAAAAAAGAAAATGATTTTCTTTTTTAGCCCAGATCATTACTTGTCACAATGGTATCCTTGTCGTTTTGTTATTGATGATATTGAGTTTACCAGTACCGAACAATGGATGATGTATGCTAAGGCAATGTTATTTAAAGATTTGGATTGTGCTAATGCTATTTTAGCCACGTCATCTGCAAAAATGCAAAAAAATCTGGGTAAAAAGGTAACTAATTTTGATGATAATATTTGGAATATTCATAAAAAAGAGATAGTTTTCAAAGGAAATTTTGCTAAGTTTTCGCAAAATGCTGAGCTCAAAACCTATTTATTATCGACCAAAGGTAAAGTATTAGCAGAGGCAAGTCCGTACGATAAAATTTGGGGAATAGGTTTAAGTATGGATGATGAGATGCGCTTTAATATGACTAAATGGCGAGGTCAAAACTTATTGGGTGAAGTTTTAATGCAAGTTAGGGAGGCATTAAAAGCATCAAAACTTTAATGTTTTTTTGGTATTAAGCTCGTTATTGAAATTGCAATAAACACAATTATGCATTGACAACTAAATGCTCTTGAATACCTAATTGGGCAATACCTAAACGGACCTTTTGTCCTGCTTTGAAAAAGACTGGTTTAGTTTAATACCAAGACCAACGCCAGCGGGTGTACCTGTTGCGATAATATCACCCGCTTGTAAACTCATAAATTGGCTGACATAACTTATGATCTGTTTAACATTAAAAGTCATATTGCTGGTATGACTGTATTGATAACGTTTACCATCGACTTCTAACCATAATTCAAGATTTTGCGGATCTTTTAATTCGTCGGCTGCGACTAGCCAAGGTCCAATAGGTCCAAAAGTATCACAACCTTTACCTTTGTCCCAAGTTCCACCACGATTTTTTTGATAATCACGTTCAGAAACATCATTAATCACGCGATAACCGGCAACATAAGTTAATGCATCTTGCTCTTAAATATATTTACCTTTTTTTCCTATGATGATTCCTAGCTCCACTTCCCAATCGGTATGGGTCGAACTTCGGGGGTAATACAATATTATCATTAGCACCACTAATGGCACTGGTCCATTTATTGAAAATAACTGGTTCGTTTGGAATTGGTGCGCCAGTTTCTTTTGCATGATCGATATAGTTCAAACCAATACAGATAAATTTACCGACTTTACCAACACAAGGGGCTATACGCTCAGGACGATTAATTATTGGTAGAGTATCAATATCCATTTGGCTAATTTTTGTTAGCACATTGTCGGCTAATGTTTGTGCATCAATATCGGCAATTACCGCACTTAGATCGCGCAGTTGATCTTGGTCATCTAAGATGGCTGATTTTTCATTTCCTTTCAAACCATAACGCAGTAATCGCATATTATTCTCCCTATCATTTTACAGGCTGATTTTGCCCAAAACTTATTGGTACAGTGCTTGTAATGGTATAACGGTTTTTGCCGGATCACAATCGAGTGCAGCTGTGGTGGCGTAAGCGGCGTTCATCGTTGTATCATAGTGAACTTTGTACTGTATTGCACTACGGCGTAGGATTTTCGATGCCTCAATAGCAGCCCGTCCAGATGTGGTATTGAGAATATAGCTATATTCGCCATTTTTAATATGGTCATGAATATTGGGGCGTCCTTCGTTCTCTTTTTTGACGATTTGGCAGGGTATGCCTGCTTGTTGTAATGCCTTAGCGGTGCCAAAAGTAGCATCAATACTAAAGCCATGCGCAATTAATCGTTTAGCGATCGCTAACAAGCGAGTTTTGTCTTGATCACGAACAGATAGCAAAGCTTTTCCCGATTTTTTCATATTTGATAAGCTACCAAGTTGTGCTTTGGCAAAGGCTTCGGCAAAGGTTTTACCAATTCCCATTACTTCACCGGTTGAACGCATTTCAGGCCCCAAAATTGGGTCAACGCCACTAAATTTATTAAACGGTAATACCACCTCTTTCACTGAGTAATAAGGCGGTATGACTTCTTTGGTGATATTTTGTTTAGCCAGTGATTGCCCTGTCATAACTCGTGCAGCGATTTTCGCTAATGGCAAACCGGTAGCTTTCGACACAAATGGTACGGTGCGAGCGGCTCGAGGGTTGATTTCAATCAAATAAATTTGGTTATCTTTGACGGCAAATTGTCCATTCATAAGCCCTTTTACATTAAGTTCTAACGCTAATTGTTTAGCTTGCTTGCGCAGTTGATCTAAAATTTCCGGGCTTAAAGTATACGTTGGTAATGAACAAGCAGAATCACCCGAGTGAATACCCGCTTGTTCAATATGCTCCATAATGCCGCCAATTACGATTTGCTCGCCGTCGGCAATGACATCAATATCAACTTCAATAGCATCATCTAAAAAGTGATCAAGTAGTACTGGAGCATTATTCGATTCACTGACTGCGGTTTTAAAATAACGTCTTAAATCTTGCTCGTTATACACAATTTCCATTGCTCGACCACCAAGCACATAAGACGGTCTGACCACTAATGGATAGCCAATTTGTTCGGCTTTAATCACCGCATCTTCAATATCGGTAACCGTTGCATTAACTGGCTGTTTTAACTTTAACTTATCGACAATCGACTGAAAACGTTTGCGATCTTCAGCTTGATCTATCGCATCTGGCGAGGTACCAATAATCGGTAGCCCAGCGACTTCAAGCGCTCTGGCTAATTTTAATGGTGTTTGCCCGCCGTATTGTACGATTACGCCATTTGGTTTTTCCACATGAGCAATTTCAAGCACATCTTCCAGTGTGACTGGCTCAAAGTAGAGTCGATCTGAGGTATCATAATCGGTAGATACCGTTTCCGGATTACAGTTAACCATAATTGTTTCATAACCGTCTTCACGGAGCGCCAGCGCTGCATGTACACAACAGTAATCAAACTCAATACCTTGTCCAATTCGATTCGGTCCACCGCCTAATATCATAATCTTAGGGCGAATGAATTGTGGTTTAGCTTCGCACTCTTGTTCATAGGTTGAGTAAAGATAAGCTGTATCGGTCGAGAATTCCGCCGCGCAGGTATCAACTCGTTTATATACAGGATGAATATCGTATTGGTTTCGTCGATCACGAACGTCTTGTTCTTCAACATTCAACAGTTTAGCAATACGTAAATCTGAAAAACCTTTACGCTTAAGTTGCCATAATGATTCTGAATTAAGGCGAGCGAATGATTGCGATTTTAGTTGGTTTTCAAGGCTGATAAGTTCTTCAATTTGCACTAAAAACCAGCGATCGATATTCGTTAATGTGAAAATTTCATCTAAACTAAAGCCGGCTCGAAAAGCGTCAGCAATATACCAAATTCGTTCAGCGCCCGCTTCTTGCAGTTCATAACGTATTTTGCTGAGATTTTTTTCATCATCATAATTGTCAATTTTCGGATCAAAACCACACGCACCGACTTCAAGCCCTCGTAGCGCTTTTTGTAATGATTCTTGAAAAGTCCGCCCAATAGCCATCACTTCACCCACTGATTTCATTTGGGTTGTTAGACGATCATTACACCCGGCAAACTTTTCGAAATTAAAGCGGGGTATTTTTGTCACCACATAGTCGATTGAAGGCTCAAATGACGCTGGCGTTTTACCTCCGGTAATATCATTAGATAGCTCATCAAGGGTATAGCCAACCGCAAGTTTGGCTGCAATTTTTGCGATTGGAAAACCGGTTGCTTTAGATGCTAATGCTGATGAGCGTGATACCCTTGGATTCATTTCAATTACAATCAAGCGTCCGGTTTTAGGATCAACCGAAAATTGTACATTCGAACCACCTGTTTCAACGCCAATTTCACGAAGTACCGCTATCGATACGTTACGCATGATTTGATACTCTTTATCCGTTAGTGTTTGAGCTGGCGCAACGGTAATGGAATCCCCGGTATGAATGCCCATAGGGTCAACATTTTCAATCGAACAGACAATGATGCAGTTATCATTTTTATCTCGTACCACTTCCATTTCGTACTCTTTCCAACCAATTAATGACTCATCAATGAGGAGTTCATTGGTCGGTGACAGATCAAGTCCTCGGGTACAAATTTCATCAAATTCTTGAGTGTTATAAGCAATCCCGCCACCGGTTCCCCCCATAGTAAAAGAAGGGCGGATAATGCAAGGAAAGCCAACTTGTTCAAGTACGGCATAAGCCTCTTTTAATGAGTGAGCAATGCCGGAACGGGCAGTATCAAGACCAATTTTTTTCATGGCTTGATCAAAACGTTTGCGATCTTCAGCTTTACCAATTGCATCAGCGGTAGCGCCGATCATTTCGACATTAAATTGTTTTAAAATGCCTCTTTTATCCAGTTCTAACGCACAATTGAGCGCAGTTTGTCCACCCATGGTGGGCAAAATGGCATCGGGTCTTTCTTGTTCAATAATTTTACTCACCGTTGTCCAATCAATCGGCTCAATATAGGTTGCATCCGCCATTTCCGGATCGGTCATAATGGTGGCAGGGTTAGAATTGACTAAAATAACCCGATAACCTTCTTCACGCAGAGCCTTACAAGCTTGAGCCCCGGAATAATCAAATTCACAAGCTTGACCAATAACAATTGGGCCAGCGCCAATAATGAGAATGCTATTAATATCTGTTCGCTTAGGCATGTTATTGCTCCTGCTTATAAATTTTAATTAATTCGATAAAGTGATCAAATAGTGGGGCGGCATCGTGAGGTCCGGGACTCGCTTCGGGGTGGCCTTGAAAGCTAAAAGCCGGTTTTTGATTATGATGAATGCCTTGTAGCGAACCGTCGAACAGTGATTTATGCGTCACACGTAAGTGAGTCGGTAAACTCATTTCATCAACGGCAAAACCATGATTTTGGGCGGTAATCATAACTCGATTATTTTCAAGATCCTTAACAGGATGATTTCCACCATGATGCCCAAATTTCATTTTTATGGTTTTTGCACCACAAGCCAACGCTAACAGTTGATGCCCTAAACAGATACCAAATATCGGTATGTCAGTAGCTAAAAACTGTTTAATGGCATCAATGGCATAAGTACAAGGTGCCGGATCACCCGGACCATTTGATAGGAATATACCGTCAGGATTTAATGCTAATACCTCCTGCGCAGAGGTTTTTGCCGGAACAATGGTCAATTTACAACCACGTTCAACTAACATCCGTAAGATATTACGTTTCACGCCAAAATCATAAGCCACAACATGATAAGGCAAGGCGTTTTTTGCTACTGGGTATTCTTGCTCTCTTGTCCATACACCTTGTGTCCACAAATAGCTTTTTGTACAGGTGACTTTTTGGGCTAAGTCCAGTCCGGATAATCCTTTAAAATCGATCGCCATTTGTTTAGCGGTATCGGCTTTTTCAAGTATAGTTTCTTTATCATATGCCGTGATAATCACACCATGCTGAGCCCCTTTTTCACGCAAGATTCGAGTTAAACGGCGAGTATCGATATCGGCAATGGCAATAACATTATGCTGTTTTAAATAACTCGAAAGATCGAGCTCATTGCGATAATTGCTGGCTAATAGTGGTAAATCACGAATAATCAGCCCTTTTGCAAAAACTTGATTAGATTCAGCATCGGCATTGTTAGTGCCGACATTACCTATATGGGGGTAAGTTAACGTGACCAATTGCTCGCAATAGGAAGGGTCGGTGAGTATTTCTTGATAACCAGTCATTGAGGTATTAAAAACAACCTCACCAACAGTTTCTCCATCAGCACCGATTGATTTACCGATAAATTGTGAACCGTCTTGTAGTATAAGGAGGGCATAAGTTTGCATGGCTAAGAGACCTTTTGATTAAATAAACATTATTTATGAATAATAATTCAAATAAATGCTTTTTCAGTAACTCATTAATTGGTCATTTTATTACAATTTTTTAAACAAAAAAAGCGTTATTATAAAAAATAATTAAATAATAAAATCTAATTTTTAGACAATTCAATAACTAAAAAGGACATTTTATAAATTTAAAACGTTTAACTTGAAATTGCATAATTATTCAAATAGAATCGTAACAATACTTACCGCTATTAGGAGCTTGATATGTACGGTTTTTATCAACGTCATTTTTTACGTTTACTCGACTTTACCCCAACAGAAATTAACCAGCTGATTCAGCTTGCTATTGAATTAAAAAAAGCAAAAAAACAAGGTAACGAAAAACAACATTTGGTTGGCAAAAATATTGCCTTAATTTTTGAAAAAGATTCAACCCGTACTCGTTGTGCTTTTGAAGTCGGTGCATATGATCAAGGCGCTCAAGTCACCTATCTAGGGCCAAGTGGTAGCCAAATTGGGCATAAAGAGTCGATTGCTGATACAGCTCGAGTGCTCGGACGCATGTATGACGGTATTGAGTATCGAGGTTATGGGCAAGATATTGTTGAAACTTTGGCAAAATATGCCGGTGTGCCGGTTTGGAATGGTTTAACGACTGAAGCGCATCCAACGCAAATTTTAGCAGATTTTATGACCATGAAAGAACATATCGGTGAGCGCCCACTTAATAGCGTTAAATTCGCTTATTTAGGCGATGCTCGTAATAACATGGGCAATTCGTTAATGGAAGGCGCCGCCTTAATGGGTATGGAGATCCGACTAGTGGCACCTAAAGCGTGCCAACCTGAATTAGAGCTTGTTCAAAAGTGCCAAGAGATAGCTAAAACAACAGGCGCTAAAATCGTTTTAACTGAAGATGTCGCTGAAGGTGTGAAAGGTGTTGATTTTCTTTATACCGATGTATGGGTTTCCATGGGCGAACCGAAAGAAGTGTGGGATGAGCGAGTAAAATTATTAACCCCATACCAAGTCAATCAAAATGTAATTAAATTAACAGAGAATCCAAATGTTAAATTTATGCATTGCTTACCGGCTTTCCATGATATGAATACCACAGTAGGTCAACAAATGGCTGCCCAGTATGGTTTGAAAGATGGTTTAGAAGTGACAAATGAAGTCTTTGAATCTAAACATAGCATCGTTTTTGATGAAGCCGAAAATCGCCTGCACACGATCAAAGCAGTAATGGTTGCAACCTTAGCTAAAGACTAATAATATAGTTAAATATTATTAGTGCTGGCTAAAGTTAGCTAAGCAAATTTTTTGCCGACCTCAAGTCGGCATAATTTTATCAACCGATTATCATCAGAATGACAAAACAAGCGCGCAATAAAGATTTTAAAAAATACCTAAAACTCACTAATCCGATTCATTTTTTAGCGGTCGGATTAGGCAGTGGGCTATCACCCATTATGCCTGGTACTATGGGATCATTAATGGCGATACCACTGTGGCTTTTATTTTGGGGTTTACAACCTACTTTATATTGGGTTTTTATTTTAGTGACGTTTGTGTTTGGTTGTTATATTTGCCAAAAAACGTCGGATGATACCCATACTCATGATTCGGGTCATATTGTTTGGGATGAATTTGTCGGTATGTGGATAACGCTGTATTTCATTCCTCAATTTTCAATACTATGGGTGACGATTGCTTTTGTAGCATTTAGATTGTTTGATATGGCCAAACCTTGGCCTATTCGTTGGTTTGATAAGCGTGTGCCGGGCGGTTTTGGTATTATGGTCGACGATGTTATCGCCGCCATATTCTCTTCTTTATCTGTTTATGTGTTAACATTTATCATTTAAAGATAGTTTACCTTTAAATGATAATTTTCTTAACATAATGATTAAATTCAAAACATCTTTTGTGACCAACCTAGTTTGCTTGAAAGATTATTAAAATAATCATAATCCTTAGAATGAATTAAATTAAACTCATAATCTGAGCGACGAATAATTACCTCTTGTGTTGGTTTAACTGGCAAGATAATTTGGCTATCGCAAGCAACATTAAGATCCAAAGCTGTTGTTGGAAATTTAAGATGGATAGGATTATCACTCTTAATCACTAATGGTCTGACCGCTAAAGAGTGTGGAAACATTGGTGTGATAATTAACGCATCTAAGTGCGGCGCAAGGATTGGTCCACCAGCTGATAACGAGTAAGCAGTCGATCCTGTGGGCGTTGCAATAATTAAACCATCAGCTCGTTGTGAAAATGCATTGCGCTCATTGATATACACATCATAATCAATCATATGCGCAACAGTATTAGGTGTAACTACAATTTCATTTACAGCAAAACCAGAATTAATTAACCGACCATCACTGTAGATAGACACTTCCAATAAAAACCGAGGATCATCATCATAGTCCCCTTTGATAACTGGAGTTAATTGCTCAATAACATGATCATGGGAAATATCGGTTAAAAAGCCTAAATTACCTCGATTTACTCCAATCACTTTAATTTTATAGTGCGACAATTGACGTGCCGAACGTAGCATATTACCATCACCACCGACAACAATGGCTAAGTCGGCTTGCTCACCAATCGTATCTAAAGTTGCGTATACACTACTAGGAAATTTTATATACTGCGCTAACCGATCTTCAACTAAAACTTGAATACCTAAGTTAACTAGCCAGTCATATAGAACCTGATGAGTTTCAATCGCCTCTAATTTACGTGGAATCCCAACCAAACCAACACATTTAAATGGTATACCCATAAAATATCCTTGTTTTTTTAACTTAAATATAAAGATTTTTTAGTTACCGATTAAAAAACACGATATCATCTTATCGTTAAACTTGTAATAATAAAAATTGCCCCCATAATAACTGTTATTCATTAAGTTTTCGACTAAATTTGGAGTACCGTATGACTGAACAAGAGAATAATATGTCAGAAAATGAAACAAACATTGAAGTCCCAGCTGAGCAAACTACTGAAGAACAAACGCCATCTCAACCAAGTGTTGAAGAGCAGTTAAAGGCCAAAGATACCCGTATTGCTGAACTTGAACAAGCATTAGAAATTGCTAAAAAAAATGAAAGTGAAGCAATGATTCGTGCTCGAGCTGAAATTGATAACGTGCGCAAACGTGTTGAACAAGATGTGGACAAAGCACGTAAATATGCTCTTGAGAAATTCTCAAATGAGCTTTTACCTGTAATTGATAATCTTGAACGCGCATTAGAATCTACAGATAAAAATAATCCAGAACACAAAGCAACTGTAGAAGGATTAGAGTTAACATTAAAATCGTTTTTAGATACGGTCAAAAAATTTGGTATTGAAGTGATAAATACTGCTGATTCACAATTAAACCCTGATCTACATCAAGCGATTAGTATGGTTGAATCACCAGAACATCAATCAGGACAGATCGTCAATACTATCCAAAAAGGCTATACACTCAATGGTCGACTTATCCGACCTGCTATGGTGATTGTAGCTAAATAATGAAAGCTTAAATAAAAAACCGCCAAATTAATGGCGGTTTAATTTATCGATTCTTTTGCTCTTCACGAGCTAGCTTTTTCATCTTTTGCTCAATACGTTGACGCTTTAATGGCGAGAGATAATCGACAAAGAGTTTACCTTTTAAGTGATCCATTTCATGCTGGATACAAATTGCCAATAGTTCATCAGCATCAATTTCATAAGGTTTACCATTACGATCTAATGCCTTGATTTTGATTTTTTCTGATCTTGGAACAAATCCACGGCAGTCAGGTATCGACAAACATCCCTCTTCAATGCCAGTTTCACCTTCTTGGCTTATCACCTCAGGATTGATAATCACATAAAGTTGGCTTCTATCCTCCGACACATCAATTACAATAATCTGCTCATGTACATCTACTTGTGTAGCTGCAAGTCCAATACCATTTTCGGCATACATGGTTTCAGTCATGTTATCGATAATGTTTTGTAGCTCTGGTGTAAAATTAGAGACAGGCTTTGCAATTTTGCGAAGTCGTTCGTCTGGGAAACGTAATACCGGTAAAATAGCCATAAATTCTTCGATCTACTCCTCAATTTTGTATTTTTTCAAATTCGCCTACATTGTAAACATTTATTATGCCTATGAATAGATTTAGTTGACTATTACTAAAATATATCTAATCAATCCTTCTAGATATGGCACAAAGCAACAATGTAGAGGAAGAAAGGACTGTAATGAGTAAATATGAGTTTTTGTTACGAATTTCAATGCTTGGTCAGAAAAGAAAGGGATATTTCGAGCAAATTGCTCACTATTTTAGTTCTGGTCTACCTAATAAAATAAGAGATGTATCGCTATTATTGGAAAAAATAGGTTTATCCAAAACTCTTCAAGATCGTTTTTTTGAAACATCTTATCTTCATTTTGAGCCAATACTCGATTGGTTGGCAACACCTTACCCAGCCAAACATTTGATCGCTTATTGTGATTCCGATTATCCAATGTTACTTAAGCAAATTAGTTCACCACCATTATTGTTATTTGTTATGGGTAATAGGCAATTATTACATTCACCACAAATTGCCATGGTTGGTAGCCGTGAATTTAGTGAATATGGTGCACAATGGGGAAGATATTTCGCTGGTGAATTAGCAATTAATGGTTTAACAGTCACTAGCGGATTAGCGTTGGGTTTAGACGCTATTTGCCATAGAGGGGCTCTTGAGGTATCAGGAAATACAACAGCTGTTTTAGGTAGTGGATTAGCTCAAATCTCACCACGCTCAAACCTACGATTGGCAAATGATATTTTGGCACAAAATGGCGCCATCATTTCAGAATTTTATCCATTTGAAAAAGCAAGATCCGAATACTTTCCACGTCGCAATCGTATTATTAGTGGATTAAGTTTAGGAACCTTTGTGGTTGAAGCATCTGAAAAAAGTGGATCACTAATCACTGCTCGTTATGCGCTTGAACAAAATCGCGATGTATTTGCCTTACCGGGTGATATCGATAATCAAAATAGTCATGGAACCCATTATTTAATCAAGCAAGGGGCTTATCTAGTCACTCACCCAACTGATATTTTAGAACACTATAGTGGCTTTTTATCAACAATAAATAGACAAAATAGTGTTGAGAATAAAGAGAGTAATACTGTTTTATATCCTGAAATATTTGCCGTTATTCGTCATCACCCAATTCCAGTTGATACAATTGCGGCCCTGGTTAATTTACCCATTCCTGAACTCACTATTAAATTATTAGATATGGAGATAGCAGGATTGATTATCACCGTTACTGGTGGTTACATTCGTAATCGGACAAAATAGAAAATTGTATCGCAAAAAAAGTTGAGGAGCGGGGTTTTTGAGCATAAAAAACCGCTGTAAAACCACAGCGGTTTATGAAAATAATAAGTGATTTATTTGTCGTCTACTTCAAGAGCGATTTCAGATAAGATAATGCCGGTATTATCAGCATAAATAAAGTCACCAGAGAAGAAAGTCACGCCACCAAAGTTAACACGAATATCAATTTCACCAACGCCTTGATCATCCGAGCCAACAGGAATTGCTGCAAGTGCTTGAACACCAATTTCAGCATCAGCAATATAATCAACTTGGCGCACAGCACCATAAACGATGATACCTTCCCATTGGTTTTGCAGTGCAATATCGATTAATTCCGCATCTATCAATGCTCGGCGCACAGAACCACCACCATCAATAACCAATACTTTACCTGCCCCATTGGATTGTAATACTTCGTACAATATACCGTTATCCTCAAAACATTTCACTGTGACGACCTGGCCTGAAAACGAAGCTACACCACCAAAATTACTAAATATCGGTTCTACGACATTAACATCTTCTGGGTAGTAATCACAAAGAATTGATGTTTCAAACTCCATGGTAGAGTCTCCTTTAACTGTAATATTCATTCGATTCTAGTATAACGCTAACATTAAGTAAAACGATATAAATTTAGAATAAACGTGAGCTAGCTCAAAATAATACCCAAACAATAAAGTAAATTAGTTAATAAAGCAAGTTTGGCCATTTGTATTAGTAACGGTGCAGCGTCATTAACCGTCTTAAATTTAAATACCGCACTGATATGTTTTATATATAGTGGCAATGTTAATAAAAATAGTCCACTCCAAAAAGTATGTAGATTTTTGTAAGCAAATAAACTAAATAGACACAATGATACAATTAATAAAAGTAAGTGATAACAGCAACCGTAAGTTTTACCAATTAGCACAATCAATGTTCGTTTATGATGTTGTTTATCGCTTTTATAATCGCGTAGATTATTAATATTAAGTACTCCAACCGCTAATAATCCACTAGCAATTGCAGGTAAGATGAGTCGTGTCGATAACACTTTAGTCTGTAAGTAATCACTGCCAATTACCCCAACCAGCCCAAAAAAGATAAGGACAGAGAAATCACCTAATCCAAGATAACCATAAGGTTTTTTCCCCATCGTATAGGTAATTGCTGCAATGATTGAGCATAATCCTAACAAGACAAAAATCAGAAGTTGTCGATAGTTGTTGCACGCTAAAATAAGTAATGCAAGCCCTGAAGTAATACATAATAAAACGGTAATCCAAAGCGCTATTTTTAGTTGATTAAGCGTGATTAAACCTAATTGTAATCCCCGTTTATGCTCTGTTAAATTTTGTTGGTCACTGCCTTTAATTGCATCACCGTAATCATTAGCCAAATTGGACAAAATTTGTAATAACGATGCGGTAATGATTGATAGTAGCATAATCAATGGGTCAAAAGACCGTTGCCAATATGCTAGCGAATTTCCCATCAAAATAGCCGAAAGCGATAATACTAACGTTTTAGGGCGTAAACTAATAATCCATGGATAATATTTATTGGACATACGTTATTTATTTGAAAAATTTAAGCATTCATCATAACAGCTATTGATTGTATATTCACGTTTTAGCATTAACTAATTGAAGGTTTATTATTAACTTTTTTAGTATTTGAACGCATAAAGTTTTTTATTTTTTTGAAATATCTTCTCATTTTTCCTTCGCGTAGTGCTGCAATAAAAAAGCCTAGCGAACCATATATGACTCCGAGAAATAGAATCATAAATATATTAAATACATTATCTGATAAACCTAACCCCATCTGATTTACACCAGCAATCATATTTGTTGCCCATGTAGATGGTAACATTCGCGATACCGTTTGTACCCATAACGGCATAGCATCAAGAGGCCATATAGTACCGGATAGGTAAAATACGGGGGTAGTCAAAAAGGCTAAAGTTAGGTAAATCATCTCGGTTCGATGTAAACATTCAGTAAGTAATTTACTTAACCCCAACACCGCTAATAATAGCGGAAATGTCATAATAATAATTTCGGGTATGCTTGCTAATTGCCTATAGCCAAGAACCCAAGGCCATAATCCAAAGAGGACTAAAGACAAAAAGAGCCATATTGGTATAAGACCGCATAAACTTCCGAATATAACAATCTTTGGTGGTTTACCTTGGGGCAAGGAGTGCAAGGTGATATTGGTACGCGTTGAGGCAATCAAAAAGGAGTGTTGCAACAACATGACGAGTAATCCAGGAAAAGTTATCGCCGCAAAACTAATCCCGGCATTATAAAGCGGCATCGTTTGCCCTTTTATTGGCGATAAGATGATATTAATCTGCGGATCAGAAAAACCAGCATTGCGCATTACCCGCGTATTATATTCGGTTAATATTTGTTGATATATTCCTCTAATATCAACTTGTATTAGACCATTAGCTAGACGGCTAGAAGCATCACCATAAGCAGGAATTGTCACCTCTTCACCGTTTAAAAGACGTTTTTCGAAATTTCTTGGGATGGTAAATACCGCAAATAATTTACGACTGTTAATATCATCATAAGCTTCTAATGAATTTTCATAAGTAAGCACATCGATTTTAGAGCTGGTATTTAAAGATCGAATCAAACTTCGACTTGTAGCGCTATGATCCTGATCAACAATTGCAACCGGCAAATTGGTGATGGTGCCATTAATATAAACTAAGCTCATTAATGAAACAGAAACTAATAGCAATAACCACATTGGTCGCATTAGCATATAAAAAAACATTTTTATAGCTGAAGATAAAAATAGCTTAAGCATCCAAATATTGCCTCTTACTGTGAATGTAAACGTTTGACTAAACGTTTTCTAACTAACACTGTAATAATTATTGGATAGATCATTAAAATCCCACATGTTTTTAATACAGATAGATAACTGGAATGTCGTAAAAAGAGATCGAATAATTTATTCAGTGCATAGGTTAAAGGCTCAAGTGACGAAATAAATCTTGCTATCCAAGGCATCGACAATTCAGGCACCACTACTCCTGAATAGGTCAACGCAAGCCCCACCAATACCCCAATATAGGTATATGCATCTAATACTGTTTTAGTAAATGTATAAAGCAAAATACC
This sequence comes from Gilliamella sp. B3127, assembly GCF_026536935.1. Lineage (NCBI taxonomy): Bacteria > Pseudomonadati > Pseudomonadota > Gammaproteobacteria > Orbales > Orbaceae > Gilliamella > Gilliamella sp. B3127. Next base: position 137,708 of record NZ_JAFNNI010000005.1, on the reverse strand, counting down.
AATACTTTGCGCAGCAATAACATAAAAGAATACCACCAGCATCATAGCAAATGGCGAACCAGATACGCGCGCATCAGAAAATAAAACCAGCATAGCTATTTCAAACATCAATAACATGGTATACCAGATGGTATAAGGAGCTAGTTTACCTAATACAAATGGATAATTAGGCCGAGTCCGTTTAGGTAATCGCGATAAAATATGAATTGTTGTGGTCACTACAAATAATTGTAACAAATGAACTACCGCGGAAAATTGCTGGAAGTACATTGAGTTACCACTAGCATTAAATAACCCATCATAATTAAAATTAACTTGAGAAAGCTTAGGTACGGGCAAACCAATACTGGTTGCCATGGTCGTCCGATATTGTGTATTTAATGAAGCAATTAGGCCGGAATAGTCCATAATAGAGTATAAGCCAGCACTATAATATAAAGCATTATAATAAAGCATCGGCGTTGGTTGACGACCAGCTAATACATCGGCTTCAAAATTAGGCGGTATGTAGAGAATGGCGTAGATTTTAGCTTTTTCTAAATCACGTTCAGCCATTTTTAACTGATTATCATAATTAATTAGATTTGCGTGCGCGCCAGCGTTAAGATCCCGAATAATTTCACGAGATAAGGTACTTTTATCTTGATCAACATAACCTACAGGAAGATCAAATAATACACCTCGATAAAATATACTGCTGATGATCACAAAAATAATCAGCGGTAAAATCCACATTAACCAATGGAAAGTAAAACGCTTAAATATAACTGGAATTTCATCGTTAAATGCTTCTTTAAAGCGATGCCAGAAATCTGAAATTAGTTGTCTATTTTCCATAATGTACTCATACCTGCGCGTAAGCCTTCAACAGGTTTAGTTGGATAAAGTCTAATTTCAAAGGTTTTCAAATCGAAATCACCCGTTGCTCGAGTAGCACGTTTAGTTGCATAATCGCCCATTGGTGAAATAAAACGAACTTCCGCTTCAACTTCTTTATTACCAAGGGCTGGTACTTCCAACTTAACATGGTCACCCTTGTGAATATTAGGCATAATATTCTCACGAATATTAAACACAAAATAAGCTTGTGGTAATCGAATAACTGTTAATAGTGGGCTATTTGCATTAAACAGCTCGCCTACTTCGGCAGGAATTGAACCAACCTCACCATCTACAGGCGCCTTGACTTGCAGATCATCATATTGAATCTGTAATTGTTTAAGTTGCTCTTCAGCCTCTTGCAATTTAGCATTATAGATCTCACGCTGTTCAATACGATCACCGTTTTTCGCTTGATCTAAGTTGGCTTGGGCTGACAAAACCTGCTGATGAGCTGCATCACGCGTTTTAAGGGCATTATCTAATATTGATTGAGAAACAAAACCTTTTGCCGAAATGGCTTTATTACGATTGTACTCTTTCGAAGCATTATCATAAGAAACTTTTGCTTGTTCCAATAACGCTTCATAATAGCGAATACTTTCTTCACGAGTACCGTTTTGAGAAAGTTCAACTTGCGCTTTTGCTTGATCTCGCCCAGCTTCGGCAGCTTTAACTTGAGCTAAAAGCTCAGGACTGTCAAGCGTAATTAAGACATCATTTTGTTTAACATCATCGCCACGATTGACATGAATTACTTGCACTCGCCCCTTGGCTTTAGAGGATATGCTGACATTAGGTGCATCAACTTCGCCTTGCAAAATAAGCTGGCTGCTATGAGCACGTATTAAGATCGTCATTGAAATTAAAATAACAATCAATGCAATAACAATAAAAATTTTTTTATTCATAAATTTGTTTTGAGTGACAATTGTAAGATAAGGCCTAAAGAACTAGGATAATTGTATGCAATCAAGAATTAACATACTTCAAAAATGATTACTATATCATACGATATAACGCTTTATTTAAACAATCTAAGCTATATTTCTATGCCCAAATAAGGCTAAACGGGATTATTTACAACTATATTGAATGATATTCTATTTCACCCTTAAATAAATTTCAATAATTGTAAACCTCCATTTTAATAGATTTCATTTATAAATGTTATCAGTCAAAAGAAATAGATAAAAACCTACTTATTTAGTATGATATTTTACAATTGAAATAATAAGGCTTGAAATATGCAAAAAATAATTATTATTGGTGGTGGTGCCGGCGGTTTAGAGCTCGCTACTGACCTAGGTGATAAGTTAGGCAAAACGGACAAAGCTCAAATTACCCTAATTGATAAAAACAGTTATCATTTATGGAAACCATTATTACATGAAGTAGCAACGGGTGTACTTGATGAGCAAGTTGATAATATTTATTATGCATCTCAAGGACAACAACATAATTTCGAATTTACCCAGGGTACCTTTACTGACCTTAATCGGGACCAAAAACAAATCACTATTATCAATCATCAAGATGAATCAGTCGCTATTGATTACGATATTTTAGTTATTGCCATTGGTAGTACTTCTAACGATTTTGGTACACCTGGTGTTAAAGAACATTGTATCTTTTTAGACGATCAAAATGCAGCGATTCGCTTGCGAGAAACCTTAATAAATAAATTCACCAGTTTCTGTTCAATTATCGATAATGATCAAAGCACCGACGAAGATAAAATTCGAATTGCTATCGTAGGCGGCGGTGCAACTGGCGTTGAGTTAGCTTCTGAACTACCACACATGGTGGAAGCATTTGGTGCCTGTGGTCGTAATAAGATGTGTTCCGATCTTTTAGATGTGTCGGTTATTGAAGCCACAGATCGTATTTTACCAGCCCTACCAGAAAAGACTGCGGCAAGTATTACTAAAACACTTGAAAAACAAGGTATCCATGTATTAACCAAGACCATGATTACTAAGGCTGAAAGCGATGGATTTTATCCAAAAGAAGGCGATACTATTAAAGCCGATATTATGATCTGGACTGCGGGTGTGAAAGCACCTGATTATTTAAAGGAAATTGCTGGATTAGAGTCAAGTCGTTCAAATCAATTGGTGGTAAAACCAACATTGCAAACTTCTCGTGATGACAATATTTTTGTTATAGGCGATTGCGCTTACGCAATGCAAAACAATGGCCATGCCTCACCACCTACTGCTCAAGCTGCACATCAAATGGCAAAAATTTGTTACGAAAACATTATCAACATATTAGATAATAAGCCATTAAAATCGTTTAAGTATACCGATAATGGCACAATCATTTCTTTACATGATACCGCGCAAGGTGTGGTTAAAATAGCAGGAAAAAGTGAAATGGGTGTAAAGGGATGGTTTGCGCTAATTATTCATCGATTGTTGTATCGAATGCATCAAGCTAGCTTGTTAGGTATTTTCAAAACGATTCGTTTTGCTCGTGCCAGTAAAGTTATGTACAAAACAAAATCGACATCTATTTTCAGTAATCGGGATTAATGACTGAAACACGCCTAAAAGCTACTTAAAATTTATTTAAGTAGCTATTTTAGCTAATAATTTTATAATATTACCTTGATTTATTTTTTAAGTAGAAAATCATGCGTTCTATTTTGATTATTATATTACTTTTCACTACCTACACGACGGCCACAGCAGATTACCTAGATGGCGATATTATTTTCCAATCTTCTCAATCAAACCAAAGCAAGGCGATTGAGCTAGCAACCAAGTCACCTTATAGTCACATGGGAATAATTTTTATTAAAAATGGAAAACCTTATGTCTTTGAAGCAGCATCTAAAGTGGTCTATACACCGTTTGATAAATGGGTAAATCGAGGAAAAAACAGAAAATATGTCATTAAACGTCTAAAAGATCACGCTTTATCACAAAAAGAAATTGCTAATTTAAAACGAGTTGCTCATTCATTTGAAAATAAGCCTTACGATATTTGGTTTGGCTGGGATGATAAGTATATTTATTGCTCAGAACTAGTTTGGAAAATTTATAATAAAGCACTTAACTTAAAAATTGGACAATTACAAAGGATTAAAGATTTTAATCTGTCAGCACCAGCAGTTAAACAAAAACTAACTGAACGCTATGGAGATAAGATCCCTTATCAAGAAACCGTTATTTCACCAGTCGCTATATTCAATTCACCATTATTAATAACGGTAGATCAACATTGGTCGAATTAGATAAGTAACAATCTCTTAATTGGAGCAAAACTCTTACGATACAAATGGTTGATACCGTGTGATTCTATAGCCATTAGGTGATCCTTGGTGGGATATCCTTTATGCTTTGCCAATCCATATTGCGGATACAATTTGTCTAATTCAACCATTTCACGATCACGAGTCACTTTCGCAAGAATCGACGCTGCGCTAATTTCATCAACAAGTAAATCGCCTTTAACGACGGCTTGTGTTTGAATACCAAATTCAGGACAACGATTGCCATCCACTAAAACATAATTGGGTTTGATTTTTAAACCAGACACCGCCCGTTGCATAGCCAACATAGTGGCATGAAGAATATTAAGCTTATCAATCTCATCGACTGATGCTCTTGCAACACTCCACGCTAATGCATTTTGCTTGATAATATCAAATAAAGCTTCACGTTTTTTTTCTGTCAGCTTTTTAGAATCGGTTAATCCCTCTATCGGTTTATTTGGATCTAAAATCACAGCAGCAGTAACAACATCACCACACAGAGGGCCTCGTCCAACTTCGTCAACTCCAGCTATTAAAGTGGCATCAGGGTAGGTAAATTCTAACAACAAGGGGTATCCTCTAATACATCAAGTACAGCTTGTGCTGCTTGTTCATCTGCATTACAACGAATTTGTTTATGCAAAGCTAAAAATGTCGCTTTTAATTCGGTATTATCACTTTCTAAAAAAGGAAGAACATGATTAGCGATATTTTCTGGTGTACAGTCATGTTGTAGCAACTCAGGTACTATTTCTTTACCTGCTAAGATATTTGGTAACGACACATAAGGCGTTTTGATTAACTTTTTAGCCAACCAAAACGTAAAAGCTTTCATTTTGTAACCGACAACCATTGGGCATTTAGCTAACATACATTCAAGAGCAACCGTTCCAGACGCTAAAATTGCCGCATTACTGGCAATCATTGCTTCACGAGCATGACCATCTAATAACTGCACATTAAGTTGTGGTGCGATTTCAGCTTTAATTCGCTCAAACTCTTGTCTCCTTTTCTCATTTGCTAAAGGAACCACAATATGTAAATCAGGAAATTTGTCACGTAGCAATTGAGCCGCCTTTAAAAAAGGCTCGGATAATAACGTCACTTCAGCATGACGGCTGCCAGGTAAAAGTGCTAAGCATTGGCAATCAAGCGGGATACCTAATTGTTGACGCATTGCCGTTTGATCTGGTTCTAAAGGAATGTCATCAGCCATTTTATGACCAATAAAACGACAAGGAACATCAAATTTATCGTAAAAGGCTTTTTCAAAAGGAAGAAAAGCTAAGATAAGATTAGTATTTCGTTTAATCTTAAACACGCGCTTTTGTTTCCAAGCCCATACTGATGGGCTCACATAATGAATAGTTTTAATACCAGCTTGTTTGAGTTTACCTTCTAATGAAAGATTAAAATCAGGCGCATCAATACCAATAAATATATCAGGTTTTAGTTCAATAAGACGTTTAGTGATATCTCGACGAATAGCTAAAATGCGACGTAATCGACCTAATACCTCGACAATGCCCATCACAGACAGCTCTTCCATTTCATACCAAGCTTTACAGCCTTCAGCTTGCATTTGTGGTCCAGCAATTCCAACAAATTGAATATTTTGATGGTGTTTTTTGAGAGAACGAATTAAACCTGCACCTAAAATGTCACCAGATGTTTCACCAGCGACAAGTGCTACAGTTAAAGCTTTATCAGTCATTAACGAATAATGCCACGAGTCGAACGAGCAAAAAAGTCAGTAAACAGTTGAACTTCAGGGTACTGTTTAGCTAACGATTCAATTTCAACTTTGGCATCGTCAAGGGTTAACCCATTTCGATAAAGAATTTTGTAAGTATTACGAATGGCTTGTAGTGCTTCTTTACTAAAACCTCTACGTTTCAATCCTTCATAGTTAACGCCATGTGGTGTTGCATGATTGCCTTGTGCAATAACATAAGGAGGAACATCTTGGGCAACACCAGAACAACCACCAACCATTACGTGAGATCCGATAACACAAAATTGATGTACAGCCGTCATACCACCAATAATAACATGATTGTCTAACTGCACATGACCGCCAAGCGTTGCATTATTCGCTAAAATACAATTATTACCAATAATACAATCATGAGCAACGTGTGCATTAATCATGAATAAATTATCACTACCAATTCGCGTTAACTCCCCCCCTTGAACAGTGCCGCGATGAATCGTCACACTTTCACGAATCATATTACGATCACCAATTTCAGTGCGAGTTGGTTCTCCACGATATTTTAGATCTTGGTTAACTTCACCGATTGAAGCAAATTGATAGATTTGATTATTTTGACCAATTTTGGTGTGGCCATTAACGACAACATGTGATTTTAAAAAAGTGCCATCACCAATTTCAACATGTTCACCAATATAACAAAAAGGCCCGATTTTGACGTTATCACCAATCTTTGCCCCCTTTTCTATTACTGAACTTGGGTGTATTTCCGTTGCCATAGCAATTCCTTAATACATTTGGGATATTTCAAAATCAATATTATTTACGAGCACACATCATTTCGGCTTCACAAACCAGTTTACCATCAACTGTTGCAACACCATGGAACAATGCAATACCACGACGCTCTTTAATATATTCAACATCAAGTACGATTTGGTCACCTGGCACGACAGGACGTTTAAAACGCGCTTTATCGATTGAAGCAAAATAATAAAGCTGTCCTGGCGATAACTCTTCAATACTTTTAAAAGCTAAAATTCCAGTCGCTTGCGCCATCGCTTCTAAAATTAATACACCAGGGAAAATCGGTTTATTTGGAAAGTGACCTTGGAAGAATGGTTCATTAAAAGTAACATTTTTAATGGCCTTTAATGTTTTGCCTTTTTCATAACTAAGTACGCGATCAACCATTAAAAATGGGTAACGATGAGGCAATAAACTTATGATTTCTTCAATATCAAGGGTATTAAGTTCGGTAGTCAAAATAGCTATCCTTATACAATATTTACTATAAATTGGATCTATTATAACTGAGGATACCACTTTCACTCAAGGAGTGATTTTTCAGTGTATTTTTACAGTTTTCAATAACAAATAAACCTAATTTTATATAAAAGATGCTTAAAAAATATTTTGTATTATAGTAGATCATATAATACGATTGGTATTTAACTAAATGATCTTTTAACTTGGAGAGTGAAATGAAATCATTTATTAAATTGACATTAATAAGCAGTATTATCATATTAACACTTACAGGCTGTAGTGATTTTCTGAAGTGTTTTTACGGTTTTTAATAACAAATAAGCCTAATTTTATATAAATTAATTAGATAAAAGATACGTAAAAGTTATATTATCCTATAATAGATCATATATAATACCGTGAATATTTAGCTAAAAGATCTTTTAACTTGGAGAGTGAAATGAAATCATTTATTAAAATGACATTGATAAGTAGTGCTATCGTATTAGCACTTGCAGGTTGTGATGATAAAAAAACTACCGAAGAAAACAAAACACCTGCTACTACAACGACAAATGCTACCGAAACAGCACCTGCGCCAGCAGAAAATAAAGCAGAACCTGCTAAAACCGATGATAAAGCTGATTCTCTAAACAATAAAATAAAAATTACCACTGAAGCCCAAAAAGAGTCTTATGCATTAGGTTCTTCATTTGCTAACTACCTAAAATCAAACTTAGAACAAAATGAAGTAAAAGCAGACCAAGAATATCTAATCAGCGGATTTAATGAAACCATGAAAGGTAATTCACAACTTAATCAAGAAGAAGTGAAAACAATTCTAGAAGCTTTCGGTAAACGTATCCAAGAAGAAAGCCAAGCGCGTTTTGAAAAGCAAAAAACTGAAAATACCGCGGCTGGTGAAAAATTCCGTGAAGCATTTGCAAAAGAACCTGGAGTAATAAAAACTAAATCAGGTTTATTATATAAAGTTATTCAAGAAGGTACTGGAGCTCACCCAACTGCCAATGATACTGTTATCGTTCACTATGTTGGTACATTAACTGATGGTCGTAAATTCGATAGTTCTTATGACCGAAATGAGCCAGCAACCTTCCCACTTAACGGTGTAATCAAAGGTTGGACTGAAGGAATTCAACTCATTGGTGTTGGCGGTAAAATTAAATTAGTTGTTCCACCAGAATTAGCTTATGAAGATAAAAGCTTGCCAAGCCAAGGTAACAACGCCAATATTACCCCTGCGTCAACTTTAGTTTTTGAAGTTGAATTGCTTGGTATTGATAAAGATAATAACGAAGAAGCTATTCCAACTGCTCAGCCAGTACAAGCACCAAACTAATTTGATGAAACCATTAAGTTACACGCTGGTTATTATGGGTCCTGCTTATGGGACCCAATCTGCTTATTGTGCTTATCAATTTGCTCAAACATTATCTTCAAATACAAATCATTCAATCAATAACATCTTTTTTTATGCTGACGGTGTCTATAACGCTAATCATTTTACTGATCCGGCCAATGATGAATTTGATCTCGTCAAAGCATGGCAAAACTTAGCAAAACAAAACGCTTTAAAGCTGAAGGTTTGCGTGGCAGCAGCACAAAGAAGGGGAATTAGTATAGAAAACCTTGCTGAACATTTTGAACTAACTGGTCTTGGTGAATTGAGTGAGGCAGTAGCAAGTTCTGATCGAATCCTACAATTTTAAAAAGGTAGATTAGATGAAAAACGTAGCAATTATTATTAGTACTCCACCACACGGCAATGCAAAAGGCCGAGAAGCATTGGATACCGCTTTAGCCTTATCAACATTTAATCATATTTCTGTCTTTTTTATGGGCGATGGTGTTTTTCATCTGTTACCTAATCAACATCCAGAAGAGATTTTAATGCGAGATTACATAGCAACCTTTAATATGTTAGAACTTTATGACATTGAAGATGTTTATGTTTGTAAAACAGCTTTAGATGAGCGGAATTTAAGCCAGATTGCCCTCAACATTCCTAACCAACAAATCGAAATTACCCAGTTTCATCAGTTACTTGCGGATCAAGACACTATTTTACGCTTTTAATTAGCTTCAAAAACCCCGCTCCTCAACTTTTTTTATAATTCAATAAACAAAATCTATGCTTGCCAAAGATAAAAAAATCCCCGTGGCTTTTATCATTACTACCACGAGGAGAATATTGATAAAACTTATTTAATAAAATTGATATTAAACTAATTTTTTCATTTTATCGGCAATCTTCTCAGCTTGTTGCCCAACAACAATTTGAACTCCAGTTTTACCTAGTTTTATCACTGCCATTGCACCAAGTGCTTTAGCTGCTTGTTCATCAACCAAATCTGAATCATGAACATTCAAACGTAAACGTGTGATACAAGCATCAATATTAGTTAGATTTTCTTTACCACCAACGATAACTAAATATTGTTCAGCAAGCTTAGAAGTATCACCTACAGTTGGTACATTCTCTTCAGCTGAAGTATCGGTTACATCGTCTTCACGTCCCGGCGTTTTAAGATTGAATTTAACAATAACAAAACGGAACACAATATAATATACAAAGAAAAATACGACACCTTGAAGAATAAGCATATACCAATGTACAGCCAAAGGATTGCGGCTGGATAACAGCATATCGATTAAACCTGCACTAAAGCCAAAGCCAGCTATCCATTGCATGGTTGCAGCGATAAATAGTGAAATTCCAGTTAAAATAGCATGGATCACATAAAGTACAGGTGCTACAAACATAAAAGCAAATTCTAAAGGTTCAGTAACCCCAGTGAAAAATGCTGCAAATGAAGCGGCTAACATGATCGATGCGGTTTTATCTTTATTGCCTTTTTTAGCTGTATGATACATGGCTAATGCTGCACCCGGTAAACCAAACATCATAATTGGGAAAAATCCTGCTTGATAGCGACCGGTAATACCAATGGTTGCTAATCCATCATCAATAGATTTTTGTCCTCCAAGGAAAGTTGGTATATCATTGATGCCAGCCACATCAAACCAAAATACCGAGTTAAGTGCGTGGTGTAAGCCGACCGGAATTAACAAACGGTTAAAGAAGCCATAAATACCCGCCCCAATAGAGCCTAAATCTTTAATGTATTTACCAAAAGCAACTAATGCATCATAAATAGATGGCCATATAAAATATAAAACAGCAGAAACTAATAGCATAACGATAGAAACAATAATGGGAACTAACCGTTTACCACTAAAAAAAGCTAACGCTTTATGTAATTCAACAGAACTGAATCGGTTATATAATTCAGCTGCAATAATACCAACTAAAATACCAACAAACTGATTATTAATTTTTTTAAATGCAGGGGAAATTTGTGATTGCCAACCATCAACACTAGTATCAATACCATTAAATAATGCAATAGAACTTGGTGAAAGTAATGTTGTGACAACTAAAAAACCGACTAATCCAGATAATGCAGCTGCACCATCTTTATCTTTAGACATACCATAAGCAACACCTATAGCAAATAGGATTGGCATGTTTTCAATAATTGCACCACCAGATTTTATTAAAAAGGCAGCAATAATACTATTTTGTCCCCAGCCATTTGGATCAATCCAGTAACCTATACCAAGCAATATTGCCGCTGCAGGTAATACTGCCACCGGCACCATTAATGAACGCCCAATGCGTTGTAAATAAGCTAAAATTCCCATAAGTTTTACCTCATATTATTATTTTGGGTTACTTAAAAAATAATGAAATTTCACATCTTTAAGTAAATGTAAGTAAGTCAACTATATTTCACATTATATTATTTTACTTCGCAAATTAAATGTTTGCTTTTTGTGATTTATATCACGATTTATTTTTGATTAATTAGTTTAATATAGTAGAATATGCTCAACATATTTTACGTTAAAAAAAAAGATTTTATTTAATTATATCAGAAGAGGCTGTATCTTATGAGACTTATTCCTTTAGTAAATGCGCAAGAAGTCGGCGCTTGGGTAGCACAGCGCATTGTTAACAAAATTAATCAATTTAAACCGACAGCGGAACGTCCGTTTTTATTAGGTTTACCTACAGGTAGTTCTCCGCTAGTTATGTATCAACAACTCATCAAACAATATCAAGCAGGTAAAGTCAGTTTTAAACACGTTGTTACCTTTAATATGGATGAGTATGTCGGTCTTCCAGAAGATCACCCTCAAAGTTATCACACTTTTATGTATGAAAATTTCTTCAACCATATTGATATTGATAAAAACAATATCCATATATTAAATGGTAATGCACCAGATATCGATCAAGAATGCCGCGAATATGAAGAAAAGATTAAATCTTACGGTAAAATCAATATTTTCGTTGGCGGTGTTGGTCAGGATGGACATATTGCATTTAACGAACCAGGTTCTTCACTTTGTTCAAGAACTCGAATTAAAACTTTGACTGAAGACACAATTATCGCTAACTCACGCTTCTTTGATAATGATATCAAACAAGTTCCAAAACATGCGTTAACGATCGGTGTTGCAACATTAATGGATGCACAGGAAGTGATCTTATTAGTTTGTGGACACAACAAAAGTTTAGCGTTACAAGCCGGTGTTGAAGGATGCGTTAATCATTTATGGACAGTTACCGCATTACAAATGCATCCAGCATCAATTATTGTTTGTGATGAGCCAAGTACTGATGATCTTAAAGTGAAAACACTAAAATATTTTAAACAAATGGAAGCTGATAACCTTAAAGTGACCGTTTTATAAAGGATAACTCAATGTACGCATTAACAAATTGTCGTATTTACACTGGTTATGAAATTCTTGAAAATCACGCCGTTATTATTGACGGCGATAAGATTGCCAAAGTTTGTAAACAAGAAGAACTACCAGCTAATATCACTACTGAAGATTTACAAAGTGCCATTGTTGCACCGGGTCTTATTGATATTCAAGTCAATGGTTGTGGTGGTGTACAATTTAATGAGACCCTCGATGCGTTAAGTGTCGAGACATTAGAAAAAATGCAAAAAACTAACCTAGTTTATGGTTGTACTAGCTATTTACCAACTTTAATCACATCAACTGATGAATTTATGATTAAAGCAGTAAACGTTATGCGTGAGTATTTGGCTAAACATCCAAATCAGGCATTAGGTTTGCATCTTGAAGGCCCTTACATTAACCCAGAAAAGAAGGGTATTCATAATGTAAATTACATCCGCCAACCTTCACAAAAAATGATCGACTTCCTTTGTGAAAATGCTGATGTCATAAAAATCATTACGTTAGCCCCAGAAAAAGTTGAATCTCACTATATTAAGCAATTAGCTGATGCTGGTATTCATGTTTCTGTCGGTCATTCTAACGGTCATTATGAAGATTGTCGTCGTGGTTTTAATGCTGGTATCCGTTTAGGAACGCATCTATTTAATGCAATGCCTTATATCACTGGACGAGAGCCCGGTGTTGTTGGTGCAATTTATGATGAACCCGAAGTTTATGTCGGTATTATTGCTGATGGTCAACACGTAAGTTGGGCTAATATTCGTAATAGTCATAAAATTAAACAAGATCATTTAATTTTGATTACCGATGCTATGTTATTAGCAGGGTCTAATCTAACCTCTGGCGTATTTGCTGATAAGACTATCTATTATAAAGATGGCCGTTGTGTTGATGAAAATGGCACTTTAGGTGGTTCAGCATTAACTATGATTGAAGCAGTTAAAAATGCAGTTGAATATGTTGGTATTGCTTTAGATGAAGCTCTAAGAATGGCAACGCTTTATCCTGCAAAAGCAATTGGTGTTGATAAACAACTTGGTACAATTAGTGAAAGTAAAATTGCGAACTTAGTTATTTTTAATCGTGATTTTTCAAACGTGAAAACGGTTGTTAATGGAGTAATGACCCGCTAGAATGTTAGATAGTTAATGAAAATATTGAGATAAAATATGGCCTTTAATTATCTACACCTAGTTGGCAATGCTGAGCTAATCAAACAATTAAATTACGCTATGATTTACCGTTTGATTGTTCAGCAAGCCCCAGTTTCACGGATACAACTCGCCGAAATTAGTCAATTAGCACCAGCCAGTATAACCAAAATTACTCGCCAACTTATTAAAAAAAATTTAATCAAAGAAGTTGATGCACAGCAATCAACTGGTGGGCGTCCGGCTGTGTCAATACAAGCAAAATTTGGTTACTATCAGACTATTGCCATTCAATTAAGTCGTTCCCATGTTACCATTGAACTATATGATCTTGGTGCTAACTGTTTAGTATCTGAAGTTTATCCATTAACCTCGTTTACCCAAGAATCAGCTGAAGAATATTTAATTGCATTAATTGAACAGTTCATAGAGCAAAATAGCAAAAAAATAAAACATCTTGTTGCTATATCAGTGGTATTACCAGGTTTGATTGACTCTGTTCGCGGGATTATTCGTTATACACCTCATATTCAAGTTAAAGCTTGGCCTCTAGCTGATGCTCTTCGTAATAAATTTAACATTTCGATTTTTATTGGCAATGATATTCAAAGTTTAGCTTTAGCCGAAAGTTATTTTGGCTCAACTCAAGATGTTGATGACTCAATTTTGATTCGTGTACATCGCGGTGTGGGATCCGGTGTAATTGTCAATCAGCAACTATTAACAAACCATAATCAAAGTGCTTGTGAAGTTGGACACATCCAAATCGATGCGTTAGGAGAGCGTTGCCATTGTGGAAATTTTGGCTGTTTGGAAAATCGTGTAGTTAATAAAGCAATCGAGTTTCGAGCTAAACAGATGATTGAGCAAGGTTATCCAACTAAATTAAGTTTAGATAACTGTAATATTTCCACTATTTGTAAATATGCTAATCAAGGCGATGAGCTGGCAATTAAGTTAGTCAAAGATGCTGGTGAAAATCTTGGTCGTGCTGTTGCTATGATGGTAAATATTTTTAATCCACAACGAATTGTGTTAGCAGGTGAATTAACTAAATCATCAGAAGTGTTATTAAATGCGGTAAACAGCGCGTTAAACGCACAAAGTTTAGAAGAGTTGAGAAAAAATCTTACTATCAATTGTTCATCGCTTAATGACCGTTCAGCAATTGGTGCATTTGCATTGATACAACAAGCGTTATTTAATGGTTCATTATTAATGACATTGTTAGAAAACAACATTACATTATAATGTGCATATATCACAAAAAAAGCCCGGTAACCGGGCTTTTTTTGATTAAGCTAAGATGCGAAGCATCCTTCTTAATGGTTCGGCAGCTCCCCATAATAACTGGTCGCCAACAGTAAAGGCTGATAAATAGTCTTTACCCATATTAAGTTTACGTAAACGTCCAACTGGCGTAGTTAATGTGCCAGTAACAGCTGCTGGAGTTAGCTCACGCATTGATAAATCACGATCATTAGGGATAACTTTTACCCAATCGTTATGCGCAGCAAGTAATTTTTCAACTTCTGGCACACTGATGTCTTTTTTGAGTTTGATGGTAAATGATTGACTATGACAACGTAATGCTCCAATACGCACACAAAGTCCATCAACAGGAATAATTTGGCTAGTACCTAAAATCTTATTCGTTTCAGCCTGGCCTTTCCATTCTTCTTTACTTTGACCATTATCAAGAGCTTTATCAATCCAAGGGATTAAACTACCCGCTAATGGCACACCAAAATTATCTGTTGGTAAACTACCATCACGCATTTTTTGCGTCACTTTCCGTTCAATATCTAAGATCGAAGAATTAGGGTCTTGTAGCTCTTTAGCTACTTCGGCGTTTAACATGCCCATTTGGGTAAGCAATTCACGCATATGACGCGCACCGCCACCTGAAGCAGCTTGATAAGTTGATACTGATACCCAATCAACTAAGTTTTCAGCAAACAATCCACCAAGCGACATTAACATTAAACTTACAGTACAGTTACCACCAACAAAGGTTTTGATACCTTTATCTAAAGCTGCATGAATATTAGCTTTATTGACTGGATCAAGAACAATGATTGCTTCATCTTCCATTCTCAATGTTGATGCCGCATCAATCCAGTAACCTTGCCAGCCAGTTGCACGCAATTTTTTATAAATTTCAGAAGTATAATCACCACCTTGGCAAGTCACTATAATATCTAATGCTTTCAAAGCATCAATATTATCGGCACTTTGTAATGTTCCTGTTTTACCACCAAAGGTAGGGGCAGCTTGACCAGCTTGAGAAGTAGAAAAGAAAACAGGATTGATATAATCAAAATCATGCTCTTCAACCATACGTTGCATAAGGACGGAACCAACCATTCCACGCCAACCAACAAAACCAACATTTTTCATATTTTATTTCCAACGGTAGATGTTATATAAAGAAATCTTTATTGACTATTAAAACAAAATATCACCATAAAACAAGTGAGATAAGAATTATTTTTTAAGAGTATTAAAAGATAATAGCGAATTATATAAAACTATCGTTATTTAAATTGCTGGCTAGTTTTTATTGATATTCCTTTTCCAGATAATTTTTCACGATGATAAGTACACCCAAATGACTTATTTGATGATGAGGATTGTCATAAATAATATTAACTCTAATATTAACTATTTTTTAATTATGGTGTTGGCGTGGTTTTCCAAATAAAAAACTCGACTGTATTTAGAAAATTATCAAAAAAATGCCCTTCATATTGATCTGCTACAACTAATACCTGCTGTTTTTGGGTATGGTTTATCTCATTAAGACGAGCAATAAATTTAGCACTTTGCCATGGTGCTACACGTTCATCTTTCAAACCTACCGAAATCATAACCGGTGGATACGTAACATAATCTTTTAAATTTAAATAAGCATCTATTTTAGATAAATCCTTTAACTGTTTTAAGTTTAATGGCGAGCCAAACTCAGCAAAGTTTGCTTTACCAATGGCGATTTTATCTAATCGACTCATATTTAACATACCCACATTAATGGATGCCGCAGCAAAAAGTTCAGGATGTTTAGCTAATGCCATTCCAATTATAATACCACCAGCACTCTCACCGCTGATAACTAGCTTAGATGGTTGAGTAATATTATGATTAATTAAATATTGTGCGCATGTTATAAAGTCATCAACTGAGTTTTGTTTATTAGCTAAGCTACCGCCAATATGCCAACCTTCGCCTAATTCTCCACCTCCTCGAACGTGAGCAATTGCAATTATTCCACCTCTTTCAAGCCAAATTAAACGTGTAGCATCAAAAAAAGCGCGCTGACTTACACCATATGCACCATAGGTAGTTAACCATGTAGGAGCTGTACCATCATATTTGATCCCTTTAGGATGAATAATCGTCATAGGAACAAGTGTTCCATCGTTTGATTTTACCCATTGTTGTTCAGCCTCATAGTTTGCAAACGAAAAAGCACTGGGATTAATCATTTTTGAATCTTGAATTGAGCCATTATCGGGGTTATAGGTAAATATTTTCGGGGGAACAGTCCAATTTTGAGCAGTAAATAATATTTCTTTGCGATCAGTATCACTAAAAATGGCTGTTATTTCTTGACTATTTGTAAGAGAAATCAATTTAACATGATGAGGGTCAGTAAAAGGAATAGCAACAAACTTGGGTGTTTCTGACTCATGATAAGCTAAGTAAATAGCATCTTTACTTGCTGCAAATTGGGTCAAATCTCCATTTTGCCATTCCATAATTTTTTCTTCTAATTGGCTATTCTTATTCAAATTCACGCGCGAAATAGTATAACCAGACAACGCATTGTATTTAGCTAAATATAACCAATCATCTTTTAGAATAAAATTGGTAACTTTTTGTTTTCTATCGATGATTTTTTGCCAATGAACTTTAGTATTATTAAGATTATCATAATGTGTAAGGTATAAATCGATACTATAACCAGATATAGAAGATGAGATAGACGCAATAGCCCAATTACTAGAAAAAGATAAGGCTATATTTTGATCGGTAACGGGGTCATAACCAGTTATTTGATTTTTACTAAAGATTAAGACATCATCTTTTGTCTTAGTATTTAGATGGTGCAAATATAACTCTTCTGTGCCCGATTTTGGGCTATTTTGTTGATATTTATCATTTCTTTTATAAAAAAAAGATAAATTATCATTTGACCAAATAATGCTTGGATCCGATATGCCAGTTATATGATCATTAAGATGTGATTTAGTTTTTACATTGATAATTTTTATTGATGATATCTCAGCACCATTTTCATAAATGCTATAAGCAATATATTGCCCATCACGTGACGGATAAAAATCATATATACCATAACCAATAGGAGGATCTATCAACAATTTTTCATTATTGTAGCGATCTCTAACAAAAAGGCGATTATACGGATAATCTGCTGTTTGTTTGAAATAAAAACAATTATCGCCTACATATTGAATATCAGAAATTATAGGTTCAGAACCAAAATCGGTTAATTGATTAAATCGTTTACTGACAGTTTTTGACCATGGTAATGCATCTAGTATGTTGACGGTACGTTCAGACTCAGATAATAACCAATTACTGATTAACTGTGGCTGATTTTCCATCCAACGGTATTTATCGTTCGCTTCGATTTTTTTTAACTTTAATTCATTATTAGTTGTACAACAGCAACAAATACTACTTAACAAGAGAATCAATATTATGATAAATATTTTCTCTTTAAATATAGTCAAATTTACCTACCTATTAATTCTATATATAATTCAAGGACTAGATAAAAAGGTATAACTAGTAATGAATAAAAGCAAATATAATTTTATTTGAGTTAAAAATATATTTGCCTTATTAAAGTTAAATTAATTAATTGATTATTTATCTGACCAGCTTAAAACTCTTCATCTTCTATTATTGATGACGTCATTGACACCATATTATAGTGCTCAATACTTTGTTGAGCTGTTTGCATTAGTTCTGATAGTAAATCATCTAGCGCCATTTGTGTTCTTAGCATAAATGTTGCCAATAACATGGGTATATTCACCCCAGTAACAATTTCTAGATTTGGATAATTGGCCATTAATCTGGTTAGTGTGTTAAAAGGCGTTCCGCCTTTTAAATCCACCAAACACAATATTGTCTCACCTTGTTGAGCAAAGCTTGCTAAATGATTTTCAATCTGCTGTTGAAACTCATCTAACGATTGCCCCATTAAAAAGGGCACGGCCTCACATAAGGTTTGTTTACCACAAATCATCTCGGCACTTACGATCAGACTTTGAGCAGTAGGTCCATGAGTACTGATTAATACCGCAACCATTGTTGCTCTCCTTAATAATCCAAGCAACGATAGTAGCGACGAATAGTCATTGGGTGCCGATTTAAGTGTTCAACGTAAGCATCAATTCGGTTATTTATCGTTCTAAACACAAACGGTGATAAATGACCACGATATTTTTCTGATATACCCGGTAATGGATAGTCTTTGGTATCAATAATGGTGTAGTTACCACAAATTTGCGGTAAGAATTTTGCCACTCTTTCACTTAATGGACGTTGACTATCTTCACCAACATAAACAGTTACAGCTGTATCACGGTCGATCACTTCTAATGTGCCATGGAAAAATTCAGCAGACTCGATCGATTTTGAACGTAGCCAGTGTTGCTCTTCCCAGTAGCACATCGCATGAGAATAAGTTGCACCCCATTGGTTGCCAGCACCGACAAAATAGTGCATAGCATCGTTATGATGTTTCAATGCGACTTCTTGCCCGAATGCATCAGCTTTTTTCGCCACTTCGACGATGTTTTTAGCAAAATGTTGATCCATTTGTTGATAAAATTCATCATAGTCAGGATATTCGCCTGCTAAATACATTAAGCGATCAGCAGCCATAAAGAATTTTAATTGCTCATTCATTGGGTAAGAAATCACATGGTGCGCCATTTTACCTAATGGTGAATCGGCTTTATCTAAAAAGGCTAAAACTGTTGCACCCACATCTTGTTGAATTTTATTAATAGCCTCAACGACCTCTTGGGTTGAGCCTGTAACAGATGAGATGATAATTAAGGTGTCTTTGGTTATACGCTTATTGCCGGTAACCAAATATTCCGCTGCATGTTGAATAAAGGTTTCAATGGCTGATTTTTCTTTCATATGGACAACTGCTTGCATCGATGAAGCGTAAGTTCCGCCAATACCTAACCAGCACACATTACTGTAACCACGGGAGTGAATTTTATCGATAAATTCATTGATTTGTGGACGAAGTGCTAATGCGCCATTCATGCTGTCGAGTTCTTTTTTTTCATCGTATTTTCTCATGCTCTAATCCTCTTAATTTTAGATTTAGTAATTTCATCAAATTCCGGATATGTTGATTTTTCCAGATTGTGACCTTTTAACTGTGATACTTGATAGCTAAGTAAGTGAATAGGAATTGTCATAAACAGCGAAGTTAATCGCTCATCACAACTGATACCTAGACATAAGTCATTTTCTGTTCGGTTGCCTTGTTGATGTGCATAAATTGTTACAACATTTTTCACATACTGATTTAAGAATTGTTTTAAGGAATCAGCTCTTTGCGCCAGTCTTCCTTGCGGTTCAATAAAAATGATTTGATCATCGCTATGCAAACCCAGATAAGGGCCATGCATATACTCTTCGAGTTCTTTACCCAACGCAGTGTTGCGTACGGTTTCGGTAAATTTAGTTTCTCCTTCCCTTGCAACCCCGTAGGTAGCACCGTAACCGATCAATATTACCCGTTGAGCTAGAGTATATTGATCTTCAAGGCGATTAACCCAAGCTTGTGAACGCTCAATAACTTGTGGTAATAATTGGGTAATCGTTTTAATCCGATTCATATAGTCATCAAATTTGGCTTGATTAATGGTTTCGGTTTTTTGCCCAATAATGAGGCTAATTAAGATCAAATCTAAAATAGTGATACTATAACCGGCACTGACATAAGGCATTTCTTCAATCGGCATCCCCATAGATAAAACGTGATTGCTAACTTGATACAAAGGACTTTGTGGATTGCTGGTCAGGCTATATATCGTCTTGTTATGGTGAATAAATTCCTCAACTAAATGAATGGTTGAATAACTCTCTCCACCTTGTGAAATGGCAAAATAGAGTGTATTTGGATCGTTATAGTGCAGGTAATTGGCCGCCATTGAAGGATCTTCAATATAGACAGGAATCTTCAACAGTTCGCTCATTATTGGTCTTGCACCATAAGCAGCATTAGCACTGGAGCCAGTGGCGAAAATGACAATGGCATTAAGCTGTTTTATTTGACTTAAATCGATATGATCGGCAAATAACGCCTTATAATTATCTAAAACAGCTTGATAATATTTCGGCTCTAATGCGACATAATCAGCAATACTTTTCATTGTTAATTCCTCAACTTCCTAATAACCCAGTCCAGGCACCGAAAATACCAATGGCGGCGATAAGTAGAAGGATCCAATGTGCTTTAACGCCTTTTCTCACCAATACAAACATAAATAGCGTAAAGAGTAACGGTAGGATCTGTGGCACAATGCCGTCAAAAATATCTTGTAAGGATGCCGAATCATCACCGGTACCTATTTTCAATGGCATATTGAGTGTCACCATGGTGGCAACCATTGCCCCGACCACACAGAGCCCGAGTACTGAAGCACCATAGGACAATTTATCCATTAAGCCCGTTTTTTGCACTTTTTCAATAAAGGACGCGCCAATGTTATAGCCAATTAATAAGCCAAAATATCGTGCTAAAATCGCCGGCACATTAAAGATAAGCAGGAATAACAATGGACCTAAAATATTGCCTTCCAGCGCTAAAGAGGTGCCAATGCCGGTGGCAATAACACGTAATGTCCCCCAGAAAAAAGAGTCACCTAAACCACTCAACGGCCCCATTAACGCAATTTTGACATCATTAATCGAACTTTTATCAAATTCACTATCGGTGGCATTCTGTTCTTCCATAGCAATACAGATGCCTAAAGGGAAAGTAATTAGCCAAGGGGTAACATTATAAAATTCTAAGTGGCGTTGATAGGCATCGGTAAGGTCAACTTGATTATCACTATAAATTTTATCTAAAGCCGGGCGCATGGCATAGGCATAGCCTAAGTTCATTTGCCGTTCATAATTCCATGACCATTCAGCGGTGAAAGAGCGCCAAAAAGTTCGGGTTAATTCTTTATTGGTTATTAATTTAGAATTCTTCGTTTTCATAATCGATCTCCTGTGCACCTAAAACGTTGCCAGTTGTTAGCTTCTGACTGTCTTGCTCTGTTACGCCTTTTTTTCCATTAAATGAGGAGTAACCGGTCAAAATAAGTGCTAGGCAGGCACCAAAAATGGCCACGCCAGTAACAGGCACTTTCATATAAACGGCTAAAGCAAAGCCAAGAACAAAAAAGGTGACATTGGTTTTTTTAATCATAATTTTCATTAACATAGCAAAACCGAACGCCGGTAATAAGCCGGTGGCAATACCTAAACCATCGATAATAAAGCGAGGAATCATTTCTAATAAGCCATTGACCGCTGAACTACCGAATAAGTAGGAGAATCCAACCACTAAACCAATTGGCAGATTGATTGAAAAGAAACCACCGAGTATGTTCATTCGATCCATACCTTTGCCGTTGCCTTCGCTGGCGTATTTATCGGCTTTGTGAACAAAGTAAGGAAGAATAAAAAGAAAACATAAATTTTTGACTAATAAAACCAGTGATGCAATTGGAATGCCCAGTGCTAAGGCGATTTCGGTACTTTTCCCTGCGCCAATGGCAAAAGCGGTACCTAAAACACTGCCGGAAATTATTTCCGGTGGAATGGATGCACCGATTGAAAACGATCCGACAAACGCTAATTCTAACGTTGCCCCAATTATAATGCCTTGTGTGATATCACCCATGACTAAACCAGCTAAGGTACAAGTCACTAACGGTCTGGATAACATTGATGAACCTAAAAAGTATTCACCATTTGCTAACATCGCAATCAAAGCTAACAGTAATGCGGTTAATTCGATACTCATTTTGTACCTCTCAACTATTTCTCAAATTTCTGCTTTGATTCACTTGGAATTTGCTGAATGTAGATATCAATACCGTCTTGTTGTAATTTGGTCAGTAAATCTGCTTCAAGATCGGTTAAATTGATGGTTTTAGAGTAGTTTTTTGTGCCTTCACGTGGTTTAGTACCACCTAAATTAAGGCTGGTTATTTTGCCTTGCGTGCCACGGATTAATTTTTCAGCATCTGCTACTGATTCAACGACTATCAGCATTTGATATTTATCAGTTGCGCCTGAGTTTATCGCCTCAATACTGTCATCAATTGATTTCATCACTAATTTTGCATGCTCTGGCTTAGCCAAACGAATCGCAGATTTACGTAGTTCGTCGTTGGCTACAACATCATTAGCAACTAAAATCGTGTTTGCATCCATACTTTCGAACCATGAAACAACAACTTGACCATGCAATAAGCGATGATCAACGCGTAACAATTTAATCATTGGTGTACCTCCTAAGTGAAATCGACCACATATTTGGTATTACTAGCAAACTTATACTCGAGAGCAATCGGTTCGCTATTAGTATCAAAATAGTGATTAGAAATTTTAAATAATGGGTCGTTAATCTGGATTCGAAGTTGTTTAGCGAGCTCGGAGTTGGCCACAATCAGTTGCAAATCTTGTTCTAATTTATCGACTTTTTTCTTGCCTGAATTGATGATTTCGAGCGCAGATAACACTTTGATAATTGAAATTTGAAAATCGGGAAAGTTATTTAATGGCAGGACAAAAATCTCTTTCGTAATACTGTTTTTTGCCACTTCAAGGAAGCTAATGTAATAGATCAGTTCAGCCGGTTTTATTTTTAGTAATTGACTGTAATATGCACCTGCTTGTCTTAAGTAAGCTTCTTTGATTACTTTTTTGTGATTGGGGTAGATGTATGGTTTTATGATACCTGTCATCTCTAAAATATTTTGGGTCGAGAGCGTTGGCGCAACAAACAGACCAACTCCTTTTTTCCTAACCACCATATTTTGATCAACTAATCGATCTATTGCTTTACGGACAGTTGTTCGACTTACATTATAATCTTTTTGCAATTGCCCTTCGGGTGGTAACTCAGCACCAACGCCATATCGTCCGGTATTTATCTGCTCGAGTAATTGAGCGGCAATTTTTTCAAATAGCTTCATTTATGTTTTTCCTCATAATTGAAGATATTTTTGGCCGATAAGTGATACCGAAATCGGTTACCAATCAAATATTGTTCAGTATATTCAAATGGTTGAAAATTATTATCGTAACTATAACTTGATACTTTATAGATAGGTGTTCCTTCGGCAATAGCTAAATACTCTGCTTTATCTTCGGTCGCCGCTTCGTAGGTGATCTCTTCCCGTCCATGGCTTGGTGTAAAATGATAATGCTCTTTAAGGTATTCATAGAGCGAAATGTTATTTAAGTCCTGTTTTTCTAAATCGGTAAATTTTTCTGAAGGGAGATAATTGATTTCATAAGAAAGCGGTATTTTCCCCAATAGACGTTGTCTGATAATTCTAATTAGTTGCTGGTTAGATCCGAAAAAGGTACGCAATTGTGCGGGCATTTTTATAATTTGATTGGACAATACTTTTATTTCAATTTGAGCATTTTCTTCTTTTTGGATCTCTTCACTAAACGAAGACATTTTTAGCATATTGATTTCAAAAACATTGTGTTCCGGGCTGTAGTTATCTGTTTGAAACATATAACTTTCCATAGCTAAATCATGCAAGGCTTTCCTGACAGTTGTTCGGCTTACCTTAAAAAATTCCGCAAGTCCTCGCTCAGTCGATTTTTCCGTAATAATTTTAGGATTTGCTCTTATTTGCTCTTCAACATCGGTTTTAGACGCAATATCACGATATTCCAAAGTTCACTCTCCATTACTGGGCTTTTTTAATTCACAGATATATCTTAAATCACATAATATAGCTCAAAAAATAGATAAAAAAATACATGTTGTCAATTTTAAGTACCAAAAGTGTAAGGGAGATCACAAATTTTATGATAAATTTAATAAAATCAATTAAATGAATATTAATTAGGGTTGACAGTGGGGTAAAATAGCAGCAGATAATGCGTTAAATAAACACTATAAAGCAACTGTTTATATGCTATTGCTGAGAATACAAGCGATAAAGTGGATAATAAAAAAGCCTACTCATTGAGCAGGCTTTTTTATATAAGATTGGTCGGCGAGAGAGGATTCGAACCTCCGACCCACTGGTCCCAAACCAGTTGCGCTACCAAGCTGCGCTACTCGCCGTTAGATGTTTCATACTTTGCATAAATGGGGTGGCTAATGGGATTCGAACCCACGACAACTGGAATCACAATCCAGGGCTCTACCAACTGAGCTATAGCCACCATATGAAGTAGGACGAAATATTACGCATAAAAAATAATATTGTCCAGTATATTTTTTAAAAATAATGCTAATTGGTTATATTAAAAGCGCTTAAAGTCTATTCTTTTACCATCAGGGATAACATTAGACTTTATGCGACATAATATCAATTATCTGAGTATCCAATGCTTTCATACTATTACTTGCAATCGCCCCTAGATTATTAATGGTCGTTTCAACACTATCACAAACAATGCCTTCATTACCGGTTACTCGAATCCGATTTAAAGCCATCAATACAGCTTTAAATCCAGATGAAACCGATGTTGACACTTTCATTGCACAACTATTTGACGCACCATCACATATTATTCCAGACAAATCACCAACCATATTGCATATTGCCATATCTACTGGCTCATATTGCTCTTTTCCAAGCAACCATGCCATACCAGCAGCAGCTCCCATTGCAGCCGTTGATGCGGCACAAAGTGCTGATAAAGGTGGGAATTTGCTATGTATATAGATCGCAATAGTATGAGATAAAATTAATGCTCTAGCTAATTGCTCTGGCGTCGCATTTAAATAATCGGCGACAACAACTACCGGCATAGTTGCTGTTATCCCCTGATTACCCGATCCGGAGTTACTCATTGCAGGTAAAGTCGCACCACCCATTCGTGCATCAGATGCTGCTGCGGTGCGAATCATCACTTTGGACAGCAAGTCATCTGCTAACAATCCTGTTTTTGTTTGTTCATACAATGTTGCAGCAATACTTAAACCATATTCTCGCCTTAATCCTTCTTGTGATAAAGCATTGTTTAATTCTGCCGAATGTAAAATAAATTCGATATCATCAAAATTAGCTTGCGTTGCAAACTCATATATCTGTTTGACTGACATATGGTTTATGATCGACTCTTGTTTAGATTCACCTTGTGTTCTTTTATCTGCTTTGAAAATAGTTTCACCATTTTTTTCGATCAAAATTACGTTAGTATGTGAGTTTTCGATGCATACCCTAACATGATCGGTATTCGTATAAATATTGGCTTCAGAATAAATAGCAGTATTATTATCAGCAATTTGTACATTAACTTTATGTTCACTAATTAACGTTTTAGCCTGATTAATTTGTTTTGGTTTAATATTTTTTAATACTTCAAGGCCAGCTTGAGCATCGCCACCTATTGCCCCAATTGCTGCGGCAATAGGTAATCCAACCATACCGGTACCTGGGACAGTAACACCCATGCCGTTTTTCATTAAATTTGGCGAAACAAAAGCCTCAATACGATTAATATTATTTTTATCAATATATTTAGCTGCAACAGCAGCAGCCAAAGCAAGCGAGATAGGCTCAGTACAACCAAGAGCCGGTAAAACTTCGTGTTTCACCAATTGAATTAATTGTTGCCAAGTTAGTTCCATTTATTATCTCCATATAGCTAACAATAAGTACTGAAACCTTCAATTTATAAATAATGCGACTATTTTATTCTATTTAACTTGAAAACTGAATGTACTGCTCACATATTACATAACAAGTTAGTTAAAAAATATTAATGAAACATAGCTTTTATTAATAAATTACATCACTACTAACAGTTCCTTATTCAATCGTTTTTTGATTGAAATATACACTATAAAAATAGAGTAAATCTAAATTTCTATACTTAGTTGCATAGTAAATAAATTAATCAGGAATAGTTCAAAATATGTAATATTTTAGTAAATCCACCTGACTTTTTTTTTATTATTGCAATAATGTAACTATCTAAAATTAAATAATAATGGCGACGTATGATAAATATTTTATTAATTGATGATGATGTAGAATTATCACAAATGCTTAGCGAATATTTAACCAATGAAGGTTTTAATATTAAAAGTGTTTATTTGGGTAAAGATGGTATTGATGAAGCGCTTTCAGGTAAATACCGTGTAGCAATTTTAGATGTAATGTTACCTGATATTAATGGAATTGATGTCCTTAAAAGCATTCGTCAACAATGTAATATGCCAGTAATTATGCTAACGGCTAAAGGTGATAATATTGATCGCGTGTTAGGGTTAGAATTAGGTGCTGATGATTACATTCCAAAACCATGTTATCCACGTGAATTATTAGCTAGATTACGAGCGGTTTTACGTCGTTTTGATGAACGTTCGGTTGAATTAGTCGATGATAAAAAATATCACTTTAATGGTTTAACCTTAGATATTCCTCAGCGATTATGCACTTGGAATGGTCAACCTATTGATTTAACGTCTACCGAATTTAACTTATTAGTTTTACTTGTGAAACATAGTGAGCGAGTGGTAACTAAAGAAGAATTATCTGAAATTGGGCTTGGTCGTGCACGAGAGCTTTATGACCGTAGTGTAGATGTCCATATCAGTAATATTCGCCAAAAATTACATCAAGTCGCACAAAATGATGTAACCATTGAAACGATAAGAGCCGTTGGTTACCGTATTCGTTAATGTAGGTTTGACATGAATCGTCGATTATTTTGGAAAATTCTGATTATCTTTTGGATAATCTTTTATCTTACTTTCCAATTAACTTGGATTGCTTTCTCTTATTATATAGAGAATAAAAATCAACGATTCTTAAATCATATGCCAACTAAAGTGGATATGATTGCACAATTACTACATGTTGCTGGTGAAGATGAGACTCTCAATTTTATCGCACATCTCCCCGAACGTGAGCGAGTTTTATTGTCGATAAAATTGGTCTCTCCTCAAAATGATCAAGTCAATATCATCACAGATGAATTAGAATCAACCAGTTATTTATATCAAAGGATGGCGGTTGCGCCAGACGGAACACTTTACTCGGTATCATTTAAAGACGATAAAACAGATCATAGCAATAATAGGAAAACTTTATTCAATATGCCAACTCCCATTGTACTAATGGGGATATGTGTTGGGTTAGTATTCAGCCTATTTTTAGCATGGAACTTAACCAGACCAATGAAGTTATTAAGGCAAGGGTTTTTTAGAGTTTCTCAAGGCGATCTTTCTGTCCGCCTATTCAAAAAATTAAAACCTCGTCGTGATGAACTTAGCGAATTAGGTAAAGATTTTGACATGATGGTTGAACAGCTCAATATCTTAATTTCTGATCGCCAAGCACTACTCCATGATGTTTCACACGAACTTAGAACGCCACTGGCCCGTTTGCAGCTTGCCATCGGCCTTGCACAGCAAAATAAACAAAACATAGATACTTCATTAGCTAGGATTGAGTTAGAGTCGGAACGCCTAGATCAATTAATAGGTGAAATTTTGAATTATTCACGCGCAGAAATGAATAATCGAACCGATGAATATTTTGACTTAAAAGAGTTAATTGGTGTTGTTGTTAATGATGCTAACTATGAAGCAAATCATCAATCTATTGAAGTAGTATTTAGCATATCATCGATTTCACATTCTATTGTTAAAGGTAATTCAGAACAAATACGACGAGCGATTGAAAATATTATTCGTAATGCTATCCGCTTCTCTAAAGCCGGTCAGACTGTTGAAGTATCGTTAAAAGAAGCTGGAAAATATTTACAAATAGAGGTTAAAGATCGCGGTCCTGGTGTAGATTCAAGTAAATTATCAAGCATTTTTGAACCTTTTGTCCGTATTCAATCAGCACAATTAGGTAAAGGCTATGGACTAGGCTTGGCGATTGCAAGAAAGACCGTTATTATGCATAACGGTACTATTCAAGCTAATAATCGAGATGGCGGTGGTTTAGTGGTAACAATAAAACTACCTTATTGGCGAAAGCACTAATAACATTCTGAATTAACAGTTAAAACATACTCTTTTACAAGGCTTTCAAGTGTAATTTTATCATAGCCAGTAAAATTCAAATTTTTCATAATTGTTTGTGGATTAGTTTCAAGTATCGCCTTATATTCAGCTATATATTGCTTAGCAATTGGTTTATAAGACCAGTGCCACTCTTCTGGTAAATATCCACCCTTTCTTCCTTCATTAAATGGCTGGCAAAAACCATATTTTGGTAAGTTTTCACGAAGCCATTGATACAAAATAATACCCTTTTTATCATTTTTAAAATATTCAGATGACACGCTGGTAATATCAATATCTGTTCCCCAATGATGCCTTGATGTGCCAGGCATTGAAGATAATTTTAAAATTTCTTCGGCAATTTTTTGTGGCACTTTTAACTTAGGTAATAAGGCGTCCCATTTACGTTGCCAAATGCCATTTTGATACGTGTAATTACGTGTTGCACTCACAACTATAAACGGAATATCTGGATAAGATTTTTTAAAATCGTTATAAGCTTTAATTAGCTGCTGAGTGGGCTCTTTTTGAAGATACATGCCTTTTTTATTTACTGGTAATATTGTTGAATCCAGAGCAATAAAATCGCTGTCTTTTTTCTCATCAAATTGGCCAGTAAGTTTATTTAATGGAATTGATTGTGCCATAGCAAATGTTGAACATAAAAGTAGAGTTAAAGTTTGAGTAAAATTGGCAATTGTCTTTATTATTTTTTTCATCATTCAAATTGTAATTAATATTATATTAGCCAGATAAGGTGAAAAACAGTATAATCCTTTCCCTAAAAATTGAAATAGCCATAATGTGTAAAAACGAGGCAATATGTTAACACCAGCTACACAAAAATCGTCTGGCGATTGTTCAGATGTGACAACCAATCAAAACACCACAAATCCAACCAACGAAAAAATTAACTTACTTAACTTCACTAGACAGCAGTTAAGAGAGTTTTTTATTTCCTTAGGGGAAAAACCATTTAGAGCTGATCAAGTGATGAAATGGATCTATCATTTTGGGATAGATGATTTTGATCTGATGACCGACATTAACAAAAAGCTCCGTGAACAACTAAAAAAATTAGCTGAAATTAAAGCACCTAAAATTGCTCTTGAACAGCGATCATCGGATGGTACCATTAAATGGGCGTTAGATGTGGGTAATAATCAGATGATTGAATCGGTTTATATCCCTGAACGTGATCGAGCAACTTTGTGCGTATCATCACAAGTGGGCTGTGCGCTTGAATGTAAATTCTGTTCAACTGCCCAGCAAGGTTTTAATCGCAATTTAACCGTTTCTGAAATTATTGGCCAGGTTTGGCGAGCATCAAATGCGATTGGTGTCACAGGCAAATTAGCCGATCGGCCTATCACGAATGTTGTTATGATGGGTATGGGTGAACCTTTACTTAATTTATCTAATGTTGCACCAGCAATGGAAATCATGTTAGATGATTTTGGTTATGGTTTATCAAAAAGACGGGTCACACTTTCAACCTCTGGCGTAGTACCAGCATTAGATAAATTGGCAGGAATGATTGATGTTGCTTTAGCTATTTCACTTCATGCACCAAATGATGAAATCCGAAGTGAAATAATGCCAATTAACCAAAAATATAATATGGCAATGCTACGTGATTCAATTTTACGTTATCTATCAACATCAAATGCTAATCACGGTAAGGTGACAATTGAATATGTTTTACTCAATCAAATCAATGATAGTGTTGAACATGCGCATGAACTGGCAAAATTCTTAAAAAATGTGCCTAGTAAGATCAATTTAATTCCATGGAATCCATTCCCTGGAGCACCTTATTCTCGTTGTTCAAATACCCGAATTGATCGCTTTATGAAAACATTAATGGGTTATGGATTTACGGTTATTGTTCGTAAAACACGCGGTGATGATATTGATGCGGCTTGCGGGCAACTTGCTGGAGAAGTGGTTGATCGTACTAAACGCACACTGTATAAGAAACAAAACCTTATTCAACAATAAAAAGGAGTTGTGGATGAAAAGCGTATTAATTGCATTAATTAGTATGTTAATACTAGCTGGCTGTCAAACAAATGCTCGTGAAGAATTTGATCCTGAAGCAGCGGCACTCGCTAGAATGCGATTGGGGTTAGGCTACTTAACTAAAGCCAATGAATCCGAGGATAATGTTAAAGCTGCACATTACAATCTAAAATTAGCCGCTCAGTATTCACCCAATAATCCACAAGTGATGCTAGCAATGGCAATGTTTGATCAGCATGTTGGTGAATATAATGAAGCAGAAATGATCTACAAACGTATTACATTAATGCAACCTGGTAATGGCTTATTTCATGTCCATTATGGATCCTTTTTATGTGGCAGGAATCGTTATCAAGAAGCCAAAGAACAATTTAGCAAAAGCCTAGAATTTGATCGACACCGCTGGAAAGCCGATACCTATGAGCAATATGGTTATTGTGCGATTCAAAATGGAGATACAAAAACGGCAGACCTTATGTTCAAACAACTTTTTGAATATGATTCAAACCGCCGAAATAATGTAATAAAAACAGCAGAATTTTATAAAAATAAAGGCGATAAAAAGATAGCTAACTATCTATTTTTAATATCAAAAAAATAAATTATAAAAATTAAAATAAAAATCATTAGAAGCAAGAGTAAATATCATGAGTTTTTGGGCTATTTTATTATTAGCATTAGCCATGTCGACTGATGCATTTGCGGTAGCGGTTTGTCGTGGCGTTTCGCTTAAATCAACACCCTTTTTCGGTGCATTAAAAGTAGGCGTTTTATTTGGCTTTATCGAAGCTATTACCCCTATACTAGGCTGGTTTATTGGCTATATTGCACTTCAATATATTGAAAACTGGGATCATTGGATCATTTTTGCCGTCATGCTTTTGTTAGGTCTTAATATGATTTATCATAGTTTTAAAGAAGAAAACGATGAAAATGACGACCAAAAACCCCTCTCCTCAAAATCATTTCTAATATTAGTCCTTACGGCTATTTCAACTAGTATTGATGCTTTTGCAATTGGTGTTGGATTAGCCCTTGCTAGTGTCAACATCTACTTCGCTTCAACAATGATCGGGTTAGCGACTTGTATTATGGTTACCATTGGGTTATTGCTAGGTAAAAAAATTGGTTGTTTAATTGGGAAAAAAGCATCATTTATTGGCGGTATAGTGCTTATCATCATTGGTTCAATAACACTTTACCAGCACTTAACAAGTTAATTTTGAATATTTTATATAATCAATCGCTTTAGGTATAAAAAAACCACTCACATAACGGAGTGGTTTTTATTAGGAGAAACAGCAGAATTACATCATTCCGCCCATTCCACCCATGCCGCCCATACCTGCAGCAGCACCTAAATCAGCTTTATCATCTTTAGGTAGATCAGTAACCATACATTCAGTTGTGATCATAAGACCAGCAACAGATGCAGCATATTGTAATGCGCTACGAGTTACTTTAGTTGGATCTAAGATACCCATTGCGATCATATCGCCGTACTCTTCAGTTGAAGCATTGTAACCATAGTTACCTTTACCACCTTTAACTGCGTTAACAACAACAGATGCTTCTTCACCACAGTTAGTCACGATTTGACGTAATGGCGCTTCCATTGCACGAAGGGCAACTTTAATACCTACGTTTTGATCTTCGTTTGCACCTTTAAGGTCTAAAATTGCAGATGCAGCACGAACTAACGCAACACCACCACCGGCAACCACACCTTCTTCTACCGCTGCGCGAGTTGCATGTAATGCATCTTCAACACGTGCTTTTTTCTCTTTCATTTCAACTTCAGTTGCTGCACCAACTTTAATTACTGCAACACCACCTGCTAATTTAGCTACACGTTCTTGAAGTTTTTCTTTATCGTAATCAGAAGTTGATTCTTCGATTTGTTTACGAATTTGTTCAACACGTGCACTGATTAAAGACTCTTCACCAACACCATCGATGATAGTGGTATTGTCTTTATTGATAACAACACGTTTAGCTTGACCTAGATCTTCTAAAGTTGCTTTTTCAAGCTCTAAACCAATTTCTTCTGAAATTACAGTACCAGCTGTTAAAATAGCGATATCTTGTAACATTGCTTTACGACGGTCACCAAAGCCAGGTGCTTTAACTGCGGCAACTTTAACAATACCACGCATAGTGTTCACAACTAAAGTTGCTAATGCTTCGCCTTCAACATCTTCAGCAATGATTAATAGTGATTTACCTGCTTTAGCAACTGCTTCTAATACTGGTAATAATTCACGGATGTTAGAGATTTTTTTATCCGCTAATAAAATATATGGGCTATCTAATTCAACCGTTGCTGTTTCTGGCTTATTGATGAAATATGGTGATAAATAACCACGATCAAATTGCATACCTTCAACAACATCAAGCTCGTCTTGTAAACCAGTACCATCTTCAACAGTGATAACACCTTCTTTACCCACTTTTTCCATTGCTTGAGCAATTAAAGTACCAACAGTTTCATCTGAGTTAGCAGAGATTGTACCTACTTGAGCAATCGCTTTAGAATCAGCACATGGTGAAGATAATTTTTTAAGCTCTTCAACTGCTGCAACAACTGCTTTATCGATACCACGTTTTAAATCCATTGGATTCATACCCGCAGCAACCGCTTTTAAACCTTCATTAACAATAGCTTGAGCAAGTACTGTTGCGGTAGTTGTACCGTCACCAGCGGCATCGTTTGCTTTTGAAGCCACTTCTTTAACCATTTGTGCTCCCATGTTTTCGAATTTGTCTTCTAATTCGATTTCACGAGCAACTGACACACCATCTTTAGTAATAGTTGGTGCACCGAATGATTTATCTAATACTACGTTACGTCCTTTTGGACCTAAAGTTACTTTAACTGCATCAGCTAATACATTGACGCCTTTAAGCATTTTAACGCGAGCGTCATTACCAAATTTTACATCTTTAGCTGCCATTTTGTATTTCTCCTAAATTCTGTCTATAAATTAAATTATTTGCCAATTACGCTTGAACAATGGCTAAAATATCGCTTTCAGATAAGATAAGCACTTCTTCGTTATCAATTTTTTCTGTTTTAACGCCATATCCTTCATTGAAAATAACGATATCACCAACTTTTACATCTAGTGGTTGAACTTGACCATTTTCTAAAATGCGACCATTACCAACAGCTAAAACTTCACCACGTGTTGATTTACCCGCAGCTGAGCCTGTTAAAACAATACCGCCAGCTGATTTTGACTCTACTTCTTTGCGTTTAATGATCACACGATCATGCAATGGACGAATTTTCATTAGTTATCTCCTAGCACTAATATAAATTAAATAATTATTAACAATAAATCATAAAATTATGATCTATATAATATAGTGAACATTAAATGGGGGTTGTTTTAAATTCTTCAAGAGAATAACATTAAAAAATTTTTTAATTGATTAATTATTAGTCATCTTTACGCTCAAATTCACCCTCAATTACATCATTAAGTTGCGCATTGTTGCTAGAAGAAAATGATCGAACTTTGAAAGGAAATTTTTTAACAATAAAGCGAACAATATAATCTTGAACGCGTGGAATTAACAAAATCCCGCCAAGCATATCGGTTAAAAAACCAGGAATTAGCAATAAAAAACCCGCAAAGAGTAAGGACACACTCTTAATAATTTCATCTTTAGGGTTTTGATTATTAGCGATTTTTTGTTGCATAATACTTAGGTTATTTAAACCCTGCTTTTTAATTAAAGAAAACCCAATAATCGAAGTGGCAATAATACCAATTAAAGCAAGAAAAACACCTATTGAATCAGCAACTTTTATAAAAAAGCTGAGTTCCAAATAAGCATAAATAAAAAAAACAATAAATCCAAAGACTCGCATATAAAATTCCTCTAAGTATAGAGTGATATTATGTCATAATAAGTTACTAATATAGTAATAACTAGTTAAATTTCAACCAAACAGTAGAGTTTTTTTAAAATATCTTATAAAAAGGATTGACGGATAATCGCGAATCGTGTTTAATACACCTCCATTGTTGCCCGGATAGCTCAGTCGGTAGAGCAGGGGATTGAAAATCCCCGTGTCCGTGGTTCGATTCCGCGTCCGGGCACCAATTACGAAAAAGGAACACCAGCGAAAGCTGGTTTTTTTGTGTCTGAAATTCCGCTAAATAAATATATTCTCTATCTTTTTTAAGCATTTCCGTTGTATTACCAGTGATAGTTATGATGCTAGATAGCTTGCTTTTATAAATCAATTAAAAAAGTATATGAATTAAGAACTGTCTTGAGCTGATTATAAACTCCAAATAATAGATTTTGTTTGTAATATGATAGTTTGAAAGATTGTGTAACGACGATTTACAATCGTTGTATCGTAATACAATGGCACATCTAAGATCTGCTCAAAGAATATCTGCTTGAATTATTTTTTATACCCAAAATCTCGCCACTCTCATCTTCCTCCACACCTATATATCTATTTTTGTTATAACTAAATGCAAAATAATCGTTTTCGCATCTCACCATAATTTGGTCTAATTATTTCATATTTTTATCATTACTAATCCAATACATTAGTAGCGTAGCATGAGGTGTCGAGTGAAAAATTTACCTCTTTTTCAAAAATTATATAGGCATGGGATCAGCTTAATCTTATTGGCAATTTGCACTTTTATGCATCAAGCGCAAGCAATTGAATTACTTAATGTGTCTTATGATCCCACGCGAGAGCTTTATAAAGCATATAATCAGGCTTTTATCGAGTATTGGCAGCAGCAAACCGGTGAACGGTTGACGATAAATAATTCGCATGGTGGGTCTGGTAAACAGGCACGTTCGGTCATTGATGGTTTGCAGGCTGATGTGGTTACGCTTGCGTTAGCGAGTGATATTGATGCGTTAAACCGTTATCAAACTAACATATCACCTGATTGGCAAGCTAGGTTGCCAAATAATAGTGCGCCTTACCATTCAACTATTGTCTTTTTAGTGCGTAAAGGTAATCCAAAACAGATTTATGATTGGGGTGATCTCATAAAAGATGATGTTGAGGTAATAACACCCAATCCCAAAACCTCGGGTGGGGCTCGTTGGAATTTTTTGGCGGCTTGGGCTTATGCTAAAAGTACCTATGGTAACGATGAACAAGCTCAAGACTTTGTCACCAAATTATATCAACATGTTCCGGTTTTAGACACAGGTGCCAGAGGCGCAACCATTAGCTTTGTACAGCGAGGCTTAGGTGATGTTTTAATTTCTTGGGAAAATGAGGCTTATTTGGCGTTAAGAGAGCAAGGTGGCGATCAATTAGAAATTATTATGCCCTCATTATCCATTTTAGCTGAGCCGACTGTGGCTTTAGTCGATAAAGTTGTTGATAGCAAAGGTACACGTAAGCAAGCGCAAGCTTATTTGGAATACTTATATAGCGATCCGGCACAACACATCATTGCCAAGCATTTTTACCGTCCTGTTAATCCTGATGTCCTTAAACAATATGCTGATCAGTTTCCTACTATTAAGTTAGTTACGGTTGATAACGATTTTGGTGGATGGCAAACAGTGCAAAAAAAATTTTTTAGTGATGGGGCCATCTTTGATGCAATTTATGCTGAGATAAACTAATTACTACTTATTCTGGCGATGTTATGTGTGTGCTCACTTAGCTTTGCGGTATAAAGGTGAATGTTATGAAAGTTGCAAGCATTAAACAACAACGGATCATCCCAGGTTTTAGCTTAACGTTAGGTTATACTTTAACCTTTCTTAGCTTGATTGTGCTTATTCCGTTATTAGGTTTGTTTCTTTATTCAACAAAGCTGTCTTTTGAGGAGTGGCATCGGTTATTAGTCAGCAAACAGTTTTTATTGGCATTAACTCTTTCATTAAGTACCGCATTTATCAGCGCCGGTTTAAACAGCTTTATTGGTTTACTATTGGCTTGGGTACTGGTGCGTTATCGATTTCCAGGACGTAAGATAATGGATATCTGTATTGATATCCCGTTTGCCTTACCAACAGCCGTTGCTGGCATTGCGTTAACCGCAATTTATGCCAAAAATGGGCCAATTGGGCAATGGTTCAGTTTTAAAATTGCTTATACCCCCATTGGCATTACCTTAGCGCTGTTATTTGTTACATTGCCGTTTGTTGTGCGTACTTTGCAACCGGTGATGGCTGATTTACCACGTGAACAAGAAGAAGCGGCGAGTTTGCTTGGTGCATCGCCTAGGCAAATTTTTATGCATATTATTTTACCTGCCATTTTACCTGCTTGGCTAACGGGGTTTACCCTCGCTTTTGCTCGTGCTATTGGCGAATATGGTTCAGTGGTCTTTATTGCCGGTAATATTCCATTTAAGACCGAAATATTACCGTTATTAATTGTCTCAAAACTTGACCAATATGCTTATGATGCCGCTGCCGCGATTGGCGTAACGATGTTACTAATTGCTTTTGTATTGTTATTAATTATGAACAGTTTACAGCGAAAACTTAACCGCAAGATTAATAAAAACCATTAATATAAGATTATGCCGATATTACAATCAATAACAGAAAAAAAGAGAGTAACCCGTTTACAGCTATTGCTAATCTTGTTGGCGGTATTGCTGTTTTTCGGACTTTTATTGTTGCCACTAGTTGTGGTGCTCGCGCAGGGGCTAGCTAATGGTGTAAATGCATTTTGGCAAGTGATTATTGAGCCAGATACCTTATCCGCTTTTAAATTAACACTGATTGCCGTTGGTGTAGCGGTGCCATTAAATGTGATATTTGGTGTATGTGCAGCTTGGGTCATAACTAAATATCAATTCAAAGGCAAACAAATATTAGTCACATTAATTGATTTACCGTTCTCGATTTCCCCCATTGTTGCGGGTTTAATCTATGTATTGCTATTTGGCGCACAAAGTGCGTTGTATCCGTTTTTGCAGGCGTGGAATATTCAAATTGTCTATGCGATTCCAGGAATTATCTTAGCAACGATTTTTGTATCCGTTCCTTTTGTGGCAAGAGAACTCATTCCGATAATGGCGTTACAAGGTACTCATGAAGAAGAGGCCGCCAGCGTCCTTGGTGCAAATGGCTGGCAAATTTTTTTCCACATTACTTTACCCAATATTAAATGGGCCTTAATGCATGGTGTTGTTCTTTGCACCGCTCGCTCACTCGGTGAATTTGGCGCGGTATCGGTTGTTTCTGGGCATATTCGTGGTTACACCAATACCTTACCGCTTCATGTTGAGATTTTATACAATGAATACAATATTGTTGCCGCATTTAGTGTCGCTATTTTGCTATTAATTATGTCGCTTGCGTTACTCTTGATTCGTCAATGGATTGAAAGGCGCTTAGCCAATGAATGTCATTACGGGAACTAAGAGGTAGATATGAGTATTACACTACACAATATCAATAAAAGTTTTGAACACGTTAATGTCTTAGAAAATATCAATTTCAGCATAAAAAAAGGTGAATTAGTTGCACTATTAGGCCCATCTGGTTGTGGAAAAACAACTTTACTGCGCATTATAGCGGGTTTAGAAACTGCCAGTTCAGGGCAAATCTATTTTGCTGATAGGGAAGTAACTAAGCTGAGCGCCAAGCAACGAGATATTGGTTTTGTCTTTCAAAATTATGCGTTATTTCGGCATATGAATGTAGCTGAAAATGTGGCATTTGGACTAAAAATGAAACCAAGATCTGTACGATTAAATAAAACAGCAATTGATGAACGCGTTAATCAATTACTCGAATTAGTGCAACTTGACCATTTTGCCAAACGTTATCCAGACCAACTGTCAGGTGGTCAGCGTCAGCGAGTTGCGTTAGCGCGTGCGTTGGCTTCGAAACCTAATGTGTTGTTGCTTGATGAACCATTTAGTGCTTTAGATGCTAAAGTCCGTAAAGATTTAAGGCGTTGGTTGCGTGATTTTCATCATGAACTCAATGTTACCAGCATCTTTGTTACCCATGATCAAGAAGAAGCACTGGAAGTTGCTGATAGAATAATTTTAATGAATCAAGGTCACATAGAACAAATAGGTACCCCTGCCGAAGTCTATAAGCAACCAAAAACCGCCTTTGTTGCGCATTTTCTAGGGGATGTTAACCTTTTATATGGTTATATTGAAAATAATACATTAATCATTGGTGATTTTCACAAAGATATGAAGGAACAAGGTACCTGGCCTGATCAGTCTGCTATCGCTTATGTTCGACCTCACGAAATCAGTATTGCTAAAATTGCCCGAAAAAATGATATCCAAGGAGAAGTTGTACGTATACATACTGCTGGTCCAACCGTCTTTCTGGAAATTGCTGTAGCCGGACAACCAAAGCATATTGATGTATCTATTAGCTATCGACAATATGAACAACAGCAAGTTGAAATTGGTGATACTGTCTACTGGCAACCTGCACTCGTTAATATTTTTATGCAAGATGAACTATTAGAGTTTATGATTTAAGGAGAATGATTCCTATAAATTAAATCTGATAATCAAGTATTTTGGAATGAGTTTGCTCAATTAATGCATGACTTTTGATATCTTCCAGTGACAACTCTTGATTGCATAATTGAATAAAGCGCCAAATATAATTACGTTGTAATTTATGTCGTTTTAATCCTAGCCATGTAACATGTGATTCAAACAGATGTTTCGCATCCAATTCAACTAAATTGATATCATGATCAGGGTTATACATTTTATTACCTAAAATACCAATCCCTAAACCTAACTCAACATAAGTTTTAATAACATCAGGCTCCTGAACATTGAGCGAGATATTGGGTGTCAATCCGATAGCTGAAAAGGCTTTATCAATACTTTTACGAGGAAATATTCCTTGACGATAAGTGATGATAGGTAATGTTTGTAACATATCTAACGTCACTTTATCGACTTTAGTCAAAGGGTGATCTTTAGGAGTAACTATAGAGTAATGCCAACGATAAAAAGGGTAAATAGCAAGTGAACTGTTATCCACTCTTTCATTATCAATACCAATATCTGCTTCGCCAGAAAGAAGCTGAGAGATAATTTCACTAGATGATCCCTGATTGATAATGATATGAACTTTAGGAAAAAGCATTCTAAAAGATTTTATAATATTTGGGAGAATATAACGGGCCTGAGAGTGGGTGGTCGCTATCACTAATGAACCTTCATCAGTATTAGAAAAAATGGTTGATAACCGCTTAATATTATTAATTTCATTTAAAATTCGCTCGGCAATAACCACCAATTCTAAACCGGGTTCAGTCATGTTAATCAAGCGCTTACCTTGACGAATAAAAAGATCAATATTCAGCTCTTCTTCTAGCTCTTTGATATGTCGGCTTACACCAGACTGAGATGTGTATAAAGAATTTGCGACTTCGGTTA
This sequence comes from Gilliamella sp. B3127, assembly GCF_026536935.1. Taxonomy (NCBI): domain Bacteria; kingdom Pseudomonadati; phylum Pseudomonadota; class Gammaproteobacteria; order Orbales; family Orbaceae; genus Gilliamella; species Gilliamella sp. B3127. The sequence goes on along the minus strand of NZ_JAFNNI010000005.1, from coordinate 97,963 downwards.
AATTATAATTACAACGCGCAGCTTCGTGAATAATCCTTAATTGTTGTATATTCATGACGATCTTCCTAGTAAAAATTACTTTATTCCCGTTATATAGTTGTATTATTTATGTGTAAGTTGCTGTATATAATTAATAACTAAAAAGTGAATTATTTAAAAAATTTCAGACCGCAAGCAAGCATAAGCAATATGATGAAACTGGTTATAAGCATTTTGTCTAATTTATAAATTATGCTTATTCGTAATTTTATTAGTAAAATTATGTACTTTGATAAGTAATTTCAGTATAAAAGAACGTATAAAAAAGACAAATATGATAAAGTAATAACCATATGAATTATGGCTATATATGCCTACAGTCAATAAACATAGTTTAAAATTATCAATCAACAACTTTTATACTTATCTCAATTCGCCTCTTGATAAAAATCGATCGCTGAATTGAGTACCGGTTTCACAATCTCATGACGAATAACAAAATCACCAAATCCTTCTTCTTTATTGCGATGAATGGACCATGCGGCAATAAGTGGTTCGAGTGCTAATAAAATCTCCTCTACATTCACGTTTTCTTTATATAAGCGAGGAATTCGCGTGCCTTCTCGATTACCGCCAAGATATAAATTGTAGCGACCAGGTGCTTTACCCACCATGCCCACTTCCGCCAACATGGCTCTGGCGCAACCGTTAGGGCAACCGGTTACACGCAAAATAATATAATCATCGGATAAGTGATGCTGACTTAACATCTGTTCTATTTTAGTTACAAACGTCGGTAAAAACCGTTCTGCTTCAGCCATAGCTAGTGGGCAAGTTGGGAAAGACACACAGGCCATGGAATATTTACGTTGTAATGTGACAGTATCGTCAAGCAAACCATATTGTCGTGCAATTTGTTCAATGGCTGTTTTTTGTTCTTCTGGAACATTAGCAATAATTAAGTTTTGATTGGCGGTTATACGCAGATCACCTTGATGAATTTTGGCAATTTCTGCAACGCCGGTTTTTAATGGTTTATTGGGATAATCAAGTAACCGACCATTTTCAATAAATAGCGTTAAATGCCAGTTATCATCAATACCTTTATACCAACCAAATTGATCACCTCGTCGACTAAAGTTATAAGGTTTACTACTTAGAAATTTACTTCCGGCACGTAGTTCAACCTCTTTTTTGAAGTTTTCCACGCCAACACGTTCAAGCGTATATTTAGTTTTGGCATTTTTTCGATTATTGCGGTTACCCCAATCACGTTGGGTGGTCACAACGGCCTCAGCAAACGTCAGTACTTTTTCGACAGGAATAAAACCAAAATCGTCGGCTTTGCGTGGGTAAGTTGTTTTATCACCATGCGTCATTGCCAAACCACCACCAACTAATACATTAAAACCAATCAGTTCGCCTTTTTCTGCTATTGCCACAAAGCTAAGATCATTAGCATGAACATCCACATCATTAATCGGGGGGATGACAACGGCAGTTTTAAATTTACGCGGTAAATAAGTCGAACTTAAAATTGGCTCACTATCGGGGGTAGAAAGCTTTTCACCATCCAGCCATATTTCAACGTAAGCACGGGTTTTCGGTAAAAGATGTTCTGAGATTTTACTTGCCCAATGATAAGCTTGTTGATGAACTTTTGATTCCACAGGATTTGAAGTACATAAAACGTTACGATTCACATCACCGGCAGTGGCAATCGAATCTAGCCCTATCTTATGCAACAGCTGATGAGCAGACTTAAGGCTTCGTTTAAACAGTCCGTGAAATTGGAAAGTTTGTCGAGTCGTGAGTCGAATACTGCCATATTTTGTTGCTTCAGTAGCAAATTTATCGATAGTCAGCCACTGTTTTGGGGTGATGATACCACCGGGCAGGCGGCAACGTAACATCATGGAGATCAGTGGCTCCAGTTTTTGTTCTGTGCGTTCTTTACGAATATCGCGATCATCTTGCTGATACATGCCATGTAAGCGAATTAGCTGAGAATTATCGCTGTTAAAGCCACCCGTTAAACCGTTATTAAGATCATCAACGATAGTGCCTCGCAAATAATTACTTTCTCGCTTAAATCGTTCAGAATCCGATAAAGGCAGATCAGAGACATCATTTTGTGGCGGTGTTAAATTGACTGTTTGAGTCAGGGTAACTGTTTTAGATTTGCTCATATTACATCACTCGATAAATTAATATTAGTTGTTGTATCTGTTTATCATTAGTAAACATCTCGTTGATAGCGCTTTTGACTTCTTAATTCATCCAAATAACTGATAGCTTGTTCTTGACTATATTGTGCTTGAGTCATCAAAATTTGTTGAAGCGCTAAATCAACCGCTTTTGCCATACGTTTAGCATCCCCACAAACATAGATAAAGGCACCTTCTTGTAGCCATTGCCAAATATCACTGGCTTGAGCAATTAATTTATCTTGTACATAGATTTTCTCAGCTTGATCTCGTGACCAAGCAAGATCGATGTGAGTTAACAGACCTTCTTTAACATAGCTCTGCCATTCCACTTGATAGAGAAAATCGGATATAAAATGTGGATTGCCAAAGAATAACCAATTCTTACCGGTAGCACCTTGACTCGCACGCTGTTGTAAGAACGCCCTAAAGGGGGCAATGCCCGTACCGGCAGCAATCATAATGATTGGTGCATGAGTATCATCAGGTAATCGAAAATTATCATTATGCTCAATAAAAATTTTGACTTGATCTTGATCAGCAATTTGATTTGCTAAGAATCCAGATGCGCCGCCCATACGGATCTTATCGTCGACCTGATAACGTACTACATTTACGGTAAGATGAACTTCTGAGCCAACTTCATCTTGCGCAGAAGCAATGGAATAGAAACGCGGAATAAGAGGTCGAAGCAATTCAACAAAGGTCTGTACCTCTATCTTGCCACGATAGCGGTTAAGCATATCAACCAGTGGTAATGTTTGACTCATTTCCAATAAGGCTTCTCGATCGCCAATTAAGGTAAGAAGTTCGGGATGTTGAACGGCTTGAGCGTATTTTTCAATAATGATCGGCGTATTTTGAGTCAATTCAACATATTCAGTCAGAACCGTTTTTAAAGCGATCTGTTGTCCATGATGTTCAACTGGCGTTTCACCTGCAAGCTGGGTGATACTTAGTATCTCCTCCACAAGTTCATTACTATTTTGATACCAAACACCTACCGCATCACCAGGTTGATAATGAAGATTCGAATCGGACAGGTCAAGCTCAATATGACGAATATCACGATCTGAATCGCGTGAGGTGATTTTTTGATTAACGTTAACGGTTGCAATAAATGGATTATCGCGGTGATAAAGGCTACTGTTAACGGCTATACTGGTTGAATTTTCTGTTGGCGATTGTGTGTTTGATAGTTGTAATTGACTAAGTTTATCAATCACTGCCTGTCGCCAAGAGGTACTTATGGTTTGAAAATCTGTATCAGCATCTACGCGTACTAGCAGGCGCTGAGCATCTAATTCAGCGAATCGTTGATCAAAGTCTTTAGCGGCTTGACAAAATTTTGGATAAGAAGCGTCACCTAAGCCAAAAACCGCAAACTGTAAATGAGTTAATTTAGGCGCTTTAGCTGCAAACAGATATTTATAGAGTGACAACGCCTCTTCCGGTGGCTCTCCCTCACCTTGGGTTGAGGTCACCAATATTAATATCTCTTCCTGACTGAGTTTTTTAGCTTTATATTCTCCTGCCGGCAGATGAGTCACCGCAATACCCAAACGTTCAATATCCTGACTTAACTCGTTAGCGACTCGGCGGGCATTACCGGTTTGTGATGCCGATATGATTGTGACTTTTTGCTCCGCTTGAGTCATATTGGAGGGGGGAGTGGTACTCGGTAAAACTTGTTCGACGGAACTTTTTTCCGCCCGTCCCCATAAATAACCCGATAACCAAGCTAGCTGCTTATCGTTGTAATTTTCAATAATTTTTTTTAATTCATCAAAATTAAAAGGAAATTGTTGTGTACTCATACGATGACCTTATCTGATAGCGTTTAGCTATCGTTAAATTGCTATTGGCTCGTAACCTTAACGTGCTATGGTAAATCCAACCAACTTAGATTCACTTACCTTTTGCCAGTAAAGTCTAATGTTGTTTATTTATAAAAAATCAAAAAGTTATTTTATGTAGACCGCACTCTCTACCTTGTGGTCCTTTAGTTGGATCGACGTAGTCCATTTCGTTAGGTAAATTATGTTTTTCGATATAATTCTGCATATCTTGACTCGTCCAATCGAGTATTGGGGCGATCTTAAATAAATTGTCCCCTGCTTTTGTTACAATATTGAGTTCTTGCCTTAGCGCAGATTGTTCACGGCGTAGTGCAGTAAACCACAATGTGGGTTTAAGCGTAGACAAAGCACGGTTAAACGGCTCAATTTTAACAATTTGTGTAAACTCGGTGTGTTCCGGAGTATCAAGTTCAGGTAGCCCGCCATATCGCACATTTAAATAAGCAGTCGTCCTTTGTGGGACAAAAATATGTAGATTAAGATTAAGTTGCTTAGTAATTTCATTGGCTACACGATAGGTTGCATTGGTTGCATAGCCGTTATCAACCCAAACAACCTTAATATTCGGATCGATTTGGGTAACAAGGTGCAAAAGTACTGCCTCATAAGGTCCAAAATGGGTACTGATAATACTTTTAACGGGAATATCTTGTTGTTTTTTCAGTGCCCATTCAATAATGGTTAACGGTGACTGATTTTGCAATTTTTGGTTAACTTTAGTTAAATCTAGCATGGCTTTTCCCTTTATTGATTTATGGATGATTAACTATTTAGCTGATTACTGATTTACCCATTGATATAACTCAGCAACGACTTCTGGCCGACTAAATGTTTCTGGTATCGGCTCTTTGGCTTGTAAACGCCGTCTGACCTCCGTGCCTGAAATAAGAACGTGATCAGCACTACCGTGTGGACAGGTTTTCGTTGATGCCATACCGTCACATTTATGGCAATAAAATGTCCAATCAATTTTAATTGGCTTAATGAGTAAATCGTTGTCTTGCAAATGGCTAAAGATCTCTTGTGCAGCAAACGGTGAGTAAAAATCCCCAACCCCAGCATGATCGCGGCCGACGATAAGATGACTACAACCATAATTTTGTCTAAAAAGGGCATGTAGTAACGCCTCTTTCGGCCCAGCATAGCGCATATCTAAAGGGTAACCGGAATGAATAACGGAATCTGGCACAAAGTAATTATGAATTAAACTATTAATTGCTTTAAGACGAATGTTGGCCGGTACATCGCCGGGTTTTAAGTTACCAAATAATGAATGGATAAGCACACCATCAAAAAGTTCTAACACGGTTTTAACTAAATATTCGTGTGAGCGATGCATTGGATTACGAGTTTGAAAGGCCGCTATTTTTTTCCAACCTAATTGATTAAAGCGTTCCCGTGTCTGTTGTGGCGTTAAAGCATATTGACCAAATTGTGCTTTAAAGCCATTATCGTGGAGAACCCGGACTTTACCACCTAAATTAACCGGTGGTTGAGCCATCAGCATTGCAACACCAGGATGGCTTGGATCTGTCGTTGTAAACACCTGATTAGCTTCATATTGTTTATCTGGACGATAAATGCTATCCACATTCAAAATACCGATTATCTGCCCATCTGGTGTTTTTAAAGCGATTTCATCACCTAATTTTAAGGTATCAGCTTGAGCATCGGTCACAGATACGGTTATGGGAATTGGCCAAAAAACCCCGTTCGCTAAATGCATATTATCGCAAACGCTACGCCAGTCCTCTTCTCGCATAAAGCCATACAGAGGTGTAAAACCCCCGATGCCTAACATCACTAAATCTCCAGTTTCACGACTGGATAAGGTAATGGCTGGTAAATTTTTTGCATATTGTTGCAGGGCTAGCCGTTCATCGTCATTAACCTGTAAAGGTTGTAAACTGTCACTAGCATGAGGCGCGATCAATCCCATAATGATTCCTTACCTATATTTTTATTAAATCTAATTAAAAGCGATTATCGATAAATAAGGAAATATCAATTTTATATACCATTATGCGATTTGTGCATATTCAAAGTTGATGGAAGATGTTATCACTACAATAAGATAAAAGTTATCGGAAGCCCAAAGCTAAAGTGTTATAATTAATTCGCATACATCAAGTTGAACGTATTTAATAAAATAGAAATATTATTAAATTTCTATATATAATTTTTAATCTCTTTTCAGATAACGAATTGTGATGTTGATAGCTTTGTGCTAGTTTTATTATTCATTATTAGTCATACATTCCTCTACCCAAGGTTTACTTATGTCAAATTCATCTGCAAAAAAAGTGGCGTTTGCTGCTTTTATTGGTACTACTATTGAATGGTATGATTTTTATATCTATGCGTTAGCATCGGTATTGATTTTTGGTCAGCTATTTTTTCCTGCTGATAATCAATTCGTGCAGATTTTAGGATCTTTTGCTGCTTTTGCCGTGGGGTTTTTATCCCGTCCTTTAGGTGCTATGTTATTTGGGCATATTGGTGACCGTTTAGGGCGTAAAAAATCACTTATTATCACTTTGCTTTTAATGGGGACGGCGACCACTTTTGTTGGGTTATTACCGTCTTATCAACAAGCAGGTATTTTGGCACCAACGTTATTGGTTGCATTGCGAATTTTACAAGGTGTTGCCGTTGGTGGTGAGTGGGGTGGTGCCGTGTTGATGACGAATGAACATGCGCCGAAAGGGTTGAAAAACTTCTTTTCATCCTTTGCTCAGTGGGGAAGCCCAGCAGGCAATATTTTAGCATTACTGGTTTTTTCTTATATTATTCGTTTACCTGTTAATGAACTGATTGATAGTGGTTATTGGCGTATTCCTTTTTTAGCCAGTGCTATTTTATTAATTATTGGCATTATTGCTAGAGTGACGTTAACCGAATCGCCGGTTTTTGTTGAAGCATCTAAAAAACAAGCGGACTTAAAGCAAGAGTCAGCACCGATTATTGAAGTATTTAAAAAAGCATTGCCATTATTAATATTAGCGATTGGTGCTAATGTGCTGTCATTTAGCGGTATCTTTTCCAATACCTTAATGATTGGTTATACTACTTTGGTACTTGGTGTCGAAAAATCAGTGATAGTCGATGCACTGTTTTGGATCGCTATTGTCCATTTTGTTGCTCAACCGTTTATCTCTTATTGGTCAGAAAAATTCTCGGCAACACGCTTTTTGATTTGTACAGCAATGTTGGCAATGGCATCGGTATTCTTGTTATTCCCGATTATAAATTCAGGCACAAAAACCAGTTTTATTATTGGGATTTCGTTAAATGTGATTTGTTACAGCGGCTTTTATAGTGTAATAGCTGGGTATTTAAGTCGTATTTTCCCTGCCAGAATGCGCTATACTGGGTTATCAATGAGTTATCAAGGGTGTGCGGCTATTTTTGGTAGCTTAATTCCGATGATAGGTGGTTATGTTATTTATACCTTCAAAAGTTTTTGGTTACCCTTAGCCTTGTTTTATTGCGGTTTAGCACTGATATCCATTATCTGCATCTACTTGTTAAGCAAATATCGTTATTATGATGAATAATAAGGTCAATATATGAAAACCGTTTTATCAATTCAGTCCAATGTTGTTTATGGTTATGCCGGTAATAAAGTGGCGACGCTAGCGATGCAATTACAAGGTGTCGAAGTGATGCCAATACACACCGTTCAGTTATCGAGTAATACGGTTTATCCACATTATGACGGCATTGTGCTGGGCGCTCAGCAAATCACTCGAATCGTCAATAGTTTAGAAAAAATTGGCGTATTGTCATCCATTGACGCCATTATTTCGGGCTATATTGGACTTGCCGAACAAGGTGAAGAAATCCTTGAAGCCGTAAAAAAGATTAAATTTTATAATCCTAATGCAATTTATATTTGCGATCCGGTTATGGGGGGCGACATCAATAAAGGCAGCTCTCTGCCACAAAATATTATTGATTTCTTCACTAAGCAAGCAATCAAATACGCTGACTATATCACGCCAAATTTATTGGAATTACAGATATTATCGAATCTGGAAATCAAAACCTTTAACGATGTGCTTAACGCCATAAAAACACTGCAAAATAAGCCGATTCAAGCCATATTGGTTAAAAATCTGCTGCATGCCGGTAAAACGACGGAATTATTTGAAATGATTTTAGCCACACCATCGCAAAGCTATCATCTGGCTCGACCATTATATGATTTTCCACACCGTCCATTGGGCGTGGGCGATTTAATTTGTAGTCTGTTTACTGCCCATTTAGTGAATGGACAATCCCAACTAACCGCCTTTGAACTCGCCGCCAATGCCGCCAATCACGTACTTGATATCACCAAACAACAAAATGCCCGAGAGCTCGCGATTATTGATGCTCAACAATGGATTAAACAGCCGGATTTGCAGTATCGCGGAACACCGCTTGCATTATAAGGCAATTAAGATCGGTATTATTGTCATTGGTCATAATCATTTTAGCTGCAAAATTTAATTAGTTTATTCTTGGCATAGAAAATGCATTCCTCAAAATGTTACTGTTAACAATTGAGGAACGACTAAAATGTGGAAAAGACACCCAATATTATTAAGTTTATTGCTTATTAATCCTTTATCTGGTGCTGCTGATATACCGCTATCAGAGACAGGAAAGTACTGTGATACCCCTTCCCGTTGTCTTAACCCGATAACTACCAATGTCATGGTAACGTCCCCCAATTATTTAGCGACTCAAGCTGGAATTGATATATTACGTAAAGGAGGCAATGCGGTTGATGCAGCGATTGCCGTAGCCTCAACGCTTGCTGTTGTTTATCCTCAAATGAACACCATAGGTGGCGATAACTTTTGGTTAGTCTACAACGCTAAAACCAAAGAACTAAAAGGGCTAAATGCCAGCGGTCGTTCTGGTAGTTTAGCCACGATAGACTATTATAAAAATCAAGGTTTCCATAAAATTCCCTCACGAGGTTATCTGGCAGCCAATACCGTTCCAGGGGTGGTTTCCGGTTGGGATGAGGCGTACCAATATGCATCCAAAAATATGAAAAATGCACTACCGTGGCGCACGTTATTCGCATCAGCAATTGATTATGCCGAACATGGATTTTCGGTTTCACCTAGCTTAAATTATTGGACAACAATCAATATTGATCCAAAAGACAAAGAGTTTCGGGAGTTACAGCGTTTTTCGGAATTTAAAAAAGTATTCTTAAAAAACGATGGGCAAGCTTACCAAATCGGCGAAATCCTTAAACAACCCGATTTAGCTAACACATTAAAAACCATAGCAAATAAAGGCGCTAAGGAATTTTATCAGGGTGATATTGCCAAAAATATTGTCAACGATCTGCAAAGCCATGGTGGTGTGTTAACTTTAGATGATTTTGCTAAGCATCGTGCTACATGGGTAGCCCCGATCCATGTTAATTATCGAGAATATACCGCCTATAATCTACCACCCAATACACAAGGTATGGCATCGTTAGAGATTCTAAATATACTCAATAATTTTGATATAAAATCGCTGTGTAACACCGGCGAAATTAAATCATTTTGCATTATTATTCCCTTTGAAAAACCAAGTATTAAAGTTTAAGGCATTTTGATTTAAATGGGTAGGTTACAGCAAAGATATTTGCAAGGTTTTATTATGGTTGTATAGTTTTTTCGTCGCTTCCTGCGACTCACCCTTCGGACCAACGGGCAAGCCGTTGTTCAAAAATGTTCCAGACACTTTTGTCGCCTCTAAAAGTGCGGATGAATTTATAACATTCGATGCTCAGGCGACCGAGGGTTTACAACGAAACCCTCTGGCTCCCAGTTCCATTTCACGTGGTGCGTAAGGGCGGGTTATTTAAGAGATTTAGTTTTTTTAGTTCATCTATATGCTAATAGCATGAGTTAGGAGCAAAGGTTAATAAATGGGTATTTTTACAGAATATTGTAATTCTTATATTTCAGTTTTTGTTATTTCTGTTCTTAAGATATTTATCACATTTTGACTATAAAACATTAATTCTTGAGCTTTCTTTTTTTGGGCCAAGCTATAATTTAAAGAATATAAGAAACCAGAATATTTTTGGTATAATTGCCGAATTTGCTCTGCATCATCATAAGTTACAATCCATTTATATTTTTTTAGTTTATCAATAGCTTTAAATAAACAGGCGTGATCATTTTCTTCATAGAAGTTAGTATATAAATCTTTACCTTGTTTAAAATAAGGGGGATCAAAAAAGATAAATGCTTTCTCAGTGGGTATTTTTTTTACCACTTTTTTGATGAAGACGGTTGCATCTAAATTTGTAAGCTTTATTTTTTTCTTGAAAGACGCTATTTTTTCTATTTTTTTTATCAAAGCTATTTTATTAAAACGACAGTCTATTTTATAGTTACCTAACTGCTGCCGTCCACCAATTGCACCAGCTTTAATAATTCCTGAGCGATTTGTCCTATTTAGGAAAAATGTTGAAAATCCTAGAGTTAGCATATCAATATTATCGCGTTGTGAGTAAATTTGTTTTTGCCTTTCCCACTCATCAATTGTGATTGATGTATCTTCAATTTTTCTTATAAAAGCGTCATGATTATTCAAAACTGAATGCCAAAATGCATAAATAGCTACATCATAATCATTAAGAATCAACTTATTTACAACTCCCTTTTCAAGTAAAGAAAGAGCAAGACCTGATCCACCGGCAAAAGGCTCAATATAAGTAATATTTTCCATTTCTTGTAAAGCGAAAAGCTCAACAATAAATTTTTCTAATTGTTTTTTCCCACCAGGGTAACGTAGTGGCGATAAACTCGATACCATTCTAATTCTCACAAAATTAAGCACGTTTTGCCTTGTTCAAACAATATGTATTAAGTATTTCTTATAGAATTGATTAAAAACTATAAATTTTTTAGATACTTTTATTCCAATACATTATATCCTTATATTATATATGATTGTAAGTAAAAAGAGATATAACAATTAATTAATAAATTTTAGGATAAATGTATGGGAAGAATCAATTACAGTTCTTGGGCTAGGTTATCTTTATCAGTATCTAATCTTAAACTTGACAAAGAAAATCCACGTATACCCACTTATGTTTCAACAAGAACAACAAAAGATATTTTATCATATTTATTTGAATATGAGAAAGTTGATAGATTAGCTGAAAAAATAGTTGATAAGGGCTTTATTAGCCATGATCCTATTTATGTGGTTAAGGAAAATGGAAGTTATGTTGTTGTTGAGGGAAATCGAAGAGTATCTGCGCTTAAATGTTTACTAGATCCATCTCTCGTTCCTTCTGCGTCTAAGAAGCGAAAATTGGAAAGATTAAAAAATAAATTGGGTCAGGATAAGATCGAAAAAATTGATGTGTATGTGGCTCCCTCACGTAAAGAGGTTCAAAATGTGTTATTTGAACTTCATGCCGAAGGGAAGTTACAATGGAATCGACAACAAAAAAATCAGTTCATTGCCAGCGTGGGAGTAAATAGTAATGAATCTATTGAAGAAATTGCTGCCCGTTTTAATGTTAAACCGTCAGAAATTCAAGATTCTGTTCAGGAATATTATTTGGAGAGATATTTTACTGAATTAAGTCTTCCAACTGATATTGAAGATAGAGCTTTAAATGCAAAGTTTAGTATTTCAATTATGTCTAGGTTAGTTAACTCATCATTTTTTAAAAGTTTGACAGGTTTCAAAATAGAAAGAGGAAAATTACAAACAACAATATCGAAGTATAAATTTGATTATTTACTTCGTAATTTTATAATTGATATCCTTAACAAAAAAATTGATTCTCGAAAATTAAACAAAACCATAGAAATTGAAAGATATATTCAAAGTATTTTTGAGCAAATTTCAGATGAAGAAAGTGATGAACCTGTTGATTATACTCCTCCAATAAATACAAGTTCTGATGTTAAATCAAAATCAAAAAAGAGAAATAAGAAAACTGCTAAAATGCTTATTCCACCAGAAAAACAATATCAAACAGGGCTTCAGAAATTAGATATTTTAATTGAGGAGGCTCAAGGTATGATATTGGATATGCATAAAACAGCCAGTGCATTATTGCTTAGAACGATTTTAGAATTAACTACTGTTAGAGTATTTGATATAAATAATAAAAAGGATCGATGCATTAATGAAAATAATGGGCGAGTCAAAAATTTATCAGATAACTTATCAGCATTAACCAAACAAAGCTCATGGTTTCAAAATCCAGCTTATCTAGCTGACCTTACTCGTTTTATATCTAAAAATAATTCTGATTGGAATAGTCTTGATTCTCTAAATAGATATGCTCATGGAGAATATACATTACCTGATAAGAATATTCTGCAAGCTGTTTGGATAATTACTGAACCACTTGTTGAGATGTGTTGTTCAAAAAATACATAATTTAACGATTGATAGTTTTTTTATTTTTGGGAAATAAAAATTGAATTAATTAATCTTTATTTTCCCAATCAACCCTTTTAACAATAATATCCATAATCTTCGCAATATCTTGAATTGATACACCTTTGTCTAAGAGTGCGGTTGCGGTAGCGAGTTCAAGTTTTTCTAGGCGTTCTTGTTTTTCTTTAGCTTTTTGTTGAGCTGTTTTTGTCTTATCCCTTTCAACCGCCAACTTCTCTTTAGAAATTAACTTTTCTTCTTTTACGAATACGTTCAACCACTTGATAAGTTGGAACATATTTTAGGCTTGGTTCTAACTCGTCCATAAGTTTAGCTCTGCGAAAACTAATATAGGATTTTGGGGTGATGATTAGGTGGTCGATTAGATCGATATTTAGAATACGGCCAACTTGAATGAGGCGATCGGTGATATCTTTATCGGCATCCGACGGCGTCAGCGATCCTGACGGATGGTTGTGAACTAATATCACGCGTGAGGCGTTTTTCATTACCGCAACACGAAATACATTCATCGGTTCAACATCGACCGATTTATAACCGCCAAGCGCAATCAGTTCGATGTACAGAATATAACCAGCTTGATTCATGCCAATCATCCAAAGATGTTCTTTTTCTTGGTCGATTTGGTTATCACGCAATAACACGCGTTGCATAATGCTATACACATCGTCCGTGCCTTCGTCATGCTTGGTGAGTTTTATACCCATCTTATCGCCTTGTAAAATCAGTTAAAAAATAATATAGCATATTCTGTTTAGGCTGGGCAGTTGTTAATTAAACAATTCCAAGAGTTTACTTTTTAGGCTATAGTGTTTGTGAAAATTATTGAGGAGTCTATACCGTTATAAGGAGCGTAATGATGTATCATGCAATTTTACCGAGTAAGCAACAGCCTGCTGCTGAGCGATTTTTGCAACAGTTGCCCAATTTCGTTGCAGCAAATCCTTTATACCAGCGCCTTAAACCGACATTATTGCTGATTGATATTGCTCCGTACACATTAACGGCTCAGCCCCACAGTTTTATTGCAGCTCAGTTCAACCTGTCACCACGATCAGCTCGTAGACGGGATAATGTTATTCGCCAATTGCTGGAACAGCATGAGCCTGACCTTTATCAAGCGGTATTAAACCTTGAGAAAACCACCCCTGACCAGGTCAGTCAGCAAGCGCAAGCATTTAAATCATGGCTTAAAGATTTGCTCAGTACAACCGTCATGCCTTGCGATTATTGCGAATCACCTCTGACGGTTCGTATTGGTCACCGCCTTAATTTTCGTTGCCGAAGCTGTCGACGTACGTTTAATCCGCTCAAAAAATATCAATTAAATCATTTATCTCATTGCGAACTGTGGTTGCCTTTTGTTGACTTATTGCTACAAGGTGAAACCCTCAAAACCGCTAATCAGCAATTAGGGATTAACTCCAATACCGCCGCTAAATGGAAGTCCTGTTTTCTATGGATAATGGAAAAGCAAGGGTTTTCCATATTGGCGAATTATTGCCGAGTAAAGCGACGCCAACGTTATCGGCAAATTTGGTTAGGCATATAAACTGATGTGATTTTTTTACAGATTAGTGAATTAAATTTTAACATTGGCATCAATGATTCTAATGTTAAAATTATTGAGATGTGTATGCTACTTTAATGTAAATAATCATACTTAAGTAACACATTATCAATGATAATGAGTAATATGCATAAAGTACTTCATAAAATTAAGGAATAATGGAAATGGAAAGGGATAGACAAAATTATTTAATCTTCAATTCAAATGATTTACTGAAGTTATCACTAATTTGTTTTACAGTAATGCACGCTATTCGAATATTATTAGAAGCCCCATATGCTTTGCTAGTATTTAATAAGGGAATATTGTTATTTTGTGGTACTTTACTGATTTTAGTTCTAAATATTGTTTGTATAGTTATATCGTTATACGTTTTTTTTCGTGTTATTGTGCAAATATTTATTCCCCAAAGTGATATGAATCAAAATGATCATACTTCGATAACTTTTTTTAGTTTATTTTTATATGCACTAGGTCATTTATTTCTTTTGTTCCTTTGTATCTATTGTACAGGAGATACTGATTTCTTATTTTGCTTGGTTGTTACTTTACCAATATTGTTTTATTCATTTATCAATTTAATTGGTGCTGTATTTATTTTTATATTAAAAATAATTAAAAAAATCATTCTGTTTTTTATTGATAAAGAAGATAAATCAAATAAACGCAAATTTATGTTCACTCATTTTTTAATGAGTAAAAAATTCTGTTATTTCAACAAACTGCTTAATTATATAACGTTTTTTTCAATTTTTTATTTATTAATAGCTACAACTGTATTACCCATTGCTTTGCCATTGATTGGTATAGAATGGTTTATTATTGTTTGTTGGGGTTATCTTTTAAACATTATTGGCGCAATTATTCTTTATATGTTGTTTTGTCTTAGAAACAATCACCACGATGACAGAAATAAGGAAAAACACAACTAACCCAAACTATTCTATTTGTAAAAAATATTGAGGAGTCTATACCGTTTTAATATTTACACTGATTAATTTATTTTGCTAATAAGTAAGCTGTATCAAAAGTAGTTGATCTAAATTATTACAAATTTTAATTAATATGCAGGGGTATTTTTTATAATTGACATTAAATATTAAAAAATAATCAGCTTATAAGTAGATTGTAATCATTATTATCAATCTCTAAGCAATAAGAGTATAAGTGTTTATTTTTATAACAAACACTACACTATTTATCTACCAAACCATTTAATTCAAGAGATTTATTTTGAATCATTCCCTCTTTTTCGATGTATAAATTATAATAGATGCAACCAATACATAGCCTCATAAGGTTGCAACTCCATTTCTGGCTTTAATACAGTTTGGTTTTCATAATTACCTAGCAATCTTTGCCAATGACTATTTTCTAATGCTTTAGGTATTTGCCATTTAACCCTATTTTCGGTCAGATTGGCTATCACAAGTAACGTTTGATTATTCCAATGTCTGACATAGCACCAGCAATCAGCATTATCAGGCGTTAGATCTTGATAGTCACCGAAAATAAAGATCGGGTATGTTTTGCGTAATTTGATTAAGGTTTGATAGCAATAAAAGATTGAATTGGGATCATCAAGCGCTGCTTTAACATTGATTTTCGGGTAATTGTTTGCCACCTCAATCCAAGGTTTACCTTGACTAAATCCGGCGTTGGCGGTGTTGTCCCATTGCATTGGTGTTCGGCTATTGTCCCGTGATTTACTAGCAAGAATCGCTAACATATCAGACTCTGACACACCTTCGGCAATTTTTTCTTGATAAGCATTGATACTTTCCACATCTTTATATTGCGAAATATCGGTAAAATGGGGATTGGTCATCCCGATCTCTTCACCTTGATAAAGATACGGCGTGCCTTGTAGTCCATAAAGAATCATCGCTAGCATTTTGGCTGATTCGCTATGGTATTGGTCTTCATTACCTAAACGTGACACAATGCGAGGTTGATCGTGATTACACCAGAAAATCGCATTCCATGCCTTACCGTGCATACCCACTTGCCAATAGCCAAGTATCTTTTTGAGTTCAAGTAAATCAGGCTTAGCTAGCGTCCATTTTTCTCCATTTGGATAATCAATTTTTAAATGATGAAAATTAAACGTCATGGTCAACTCTTTGCCATCCAATGCGGCATATTTTTGACAGTTTTCAAGCGTAGTGGACGACATTTCGCCCACGGTTTTTAAGTCATTAGGTTGAAAAACATCTCGGCTTAGCTCTTGTAAAAATTCGTGTATTTTCGGGCCGTCCGTATAATATTTTCGCCCGTCACCATTCATGTCATCTGGAAAGTCTTGCTGTTTAGAGATCAAATTAATCACATCAAGCCTTAATGCATCGACGCCTTTATCCGCCCAAAATTGACAGACATTTTTAATCTCTTGGCGAACGGTTGGATTTTCCCAATTGAGATCGGCTTGCTGTTTTGCAAACAGGTGTAAATAGTATTGTTTGGATTGCTCATGCCACTGCCAGGCTTTGCCACCAAATTTTGACCGCCAATTATTAGGTTCTGAGCCGTCAGCTTTGGCGTCTTTCCAAATATAAAACGATCGAAAAGGGCTGGTTTTATCTAAGGCGGATTTAAACCATGGATGCTCTGTTGAAGTGTGGTTAAAGACCATATCCATCATAATCCGGATATCACGTTCATGTGCTTGCTTAACCAATAATTCAAAGTCATGCATCGTGCCATAAGCTGGATCGATATCATAATAATCTGATACATCATAACCATTATCAACTTGCGGAGAGGGATAAATTGGCGTTAACCAAATCGCACTAATGCCCAGATTTTTCAGATAATCTAATCGGCTGATAATGCCTAATAAATCCCCCGTTGAACTCGCACCACTGGCTTGAAAGCTTTTGGGATAGATTTGATAAATAGTACCATTTTGCCACCAAGGGATTTCGTTCGTATTCATTGTTTGCTCTTAATTTTTAATCTGACATGAATTAACCATTCAGTAATCGAATGGTTAACGGTTATTAAATCGTGTTTAGCGAATCTCTAATGTGCCTTTTTTCAATTTCAATTTATAAACAGCTGCTGTTAAAATAATTGGCACAACTATTGCCACCAACATAGCTAAGGCATAAATTCCCCAATAAACGGGTTGAATCGATAAGATGCCAGGTAATCCGCCGACACCAATACCATTTGATAACACACCATATAAACCACAGATTAATCCAGCACTAGCCGCTCCAATCATGGCGCAGAACATTGGGAATTTATAGCGTAAATTGATGCCGTACATAGCTGGTTCAGTTACACCTAGGTAACCTGATATTGCCGCAGGTATGGAAACTTCGCGCTCATTATGTTTTTTACTGATTAGAATGATGCCAACAACGGCTGAGGCTTGAGCAATATTAGATAAGGCAATGATTGGCCAAATCGGTGTACCGCCCATACTTTCTGTCATCTGCATATCGATAGCTAATGTAGTATGGTGAATTCCAGTAATAACCAACGGAGCATAAAAGAATCCAAAAATTGCCGAGCCAATGAAGGCATAATCACCAGTCATTAAATATTTAACCACATAAGCAATACCATTGCCTAACATTCGTCCGATTGGTCCTAAAAGAAAATGTGCAAGGACGACGGCTAATAGTAGTGATACGATTGGGACAATCACTAAAGTTAGGTAATTAGGGACAATTCTACGTAATCGAGTTTCAATCCATCCTAACGCTAAACCGGCAAAAATTGACGGTATAACTTGTGCCTGATAACCAACTTTAGCAATAGTAAACCAACCAAAATCCCACACTTCGGGAACGATTTTCCCCAGATTATAAGCAGTCATTAGTTGTGGGGAAACCAATGTTATCCCTAAAACGATCCCTAACACAGGGGAACCGCCCATTTTTTTGACTGTAGACCAACATATGGCTACCGGTAGAAAATTGAAAATCGCTTCACACGGTAACCAAAGAAAACTATGAATAGGTACCAACCAAGTATAAGTGTCAGTAAGCGGTTTATCGTTGATAGTTGGCATGTCACCAATCACATTACGCAAGCCAAGTAATAAGCCACCAGCAATCAGTGCGGGTAATAATGGGACAAAAATTTCAGCTAAATTTGAGATTAACCGTTCAAACCATGACATATTTTGTTTAGCTGCGGCTTTTGTTTGCTCTTTGGTCGCTTCGTCAATATTTAATTGTTCAATCAATAACTTGTAATAACTATCAACATCCGTTCCAATAATAACCTGAAACTGCCCGGCATTATTAAAGCATCCTTTGACAAAAGACAATCCTTCAATCGCTTCAACATTGGCTAATTTGGGATTAGCAAGCGCAAACCTTAATCTTGTCAAACAATGGGTAACACTAGCAATGTTTTCTTTTCCTCCAACAAGTTCAATCAATTGCATAATTGATTTTGTTGAAACTTTAGGTGCTTTTGCCATTGTTAAGTCTCCTTATTTTCAATTTAAGCCAAAATTTTTTAATTATTTTGACTCTAATTTGGTAACAATTAAGCATAAATTGAATTATTATTTAAATAAATGGGAACGTTCCCTTTTTGTGATAAACCTCACAATTTTAGGCAATATATCACTCAAAAATAGTTAAATGAGTACTTGGGAAGGAACCGTAATAATTTTAGGTTTTGCTCCACTTTGTAGTATTTGCAATAACTCGTTTGCAGCATAAGTACCAGCTTTATCAAAACCAAGATCGACAGTAATCGTTTTGGTAAACAAAAATTTAAGCAGCTCACTACTACCAATGCTAATAACAACAATATTATTGATATTTTTCTCAGATAAGAACTTATTTAGGCCTAAAGCAATTGAATCGGTAGCACAAATGATTGCTGTTGGTGAATCAACCAATACTGACTCGGCAAGCTCATAACCAGAATAATAGCTTAATTTGCCAAGCACCGCATTTGGCTTAAGTTTATGAGTATGACAAAAATTAGTGTACGCTTGGTAGCGTAATTCACCAGTAGTCTGATCTTGTTTAGTAATACCAATATAGCCAATTTTTTTATGCTTTTGATATAAATAGGTTAATGCTTTGTTTACCGCCCCTACATCATCATAACAAATGCAAGTATAATCAGAAAAAGGCCTAGCAATAACCACACATTTATCTTGCCAAAATGCCAGTCGAGAGCTATTCAATCCTGTAAAAGCAAAAATCACTACACCGTCAGCTTGCTTTTCTTTTAACATTGTCAGGTGTTCTTCGACTTTTTGCGGGCTAAATTGGCTCTCAATGATAATCGGATCATACCCATTTGCATAAAAAACAGGCAACATGTTTCTAACTGCATGATTTTCGGATATGGAATCTAGGCGAGTAACAATTATACCAATCACTTTATTACCATAACCACGCATTGCTCTAGCTGATTTGGATGGGGTAAATTGATATTGTTCAACAATTGCCATCACTTTGTTACGTGTCGATTCCTTCACCATTGGGTCGTGATTAATAACTCGCGAAACAGTGGATTTACTTACCCCGCTCAATTTGGCAATATCTTTAATGGTTAAATTCGGTGATGGCTTATTCATAATCAATTTTTAGAATGAAAATCAATTAAATCATAGTAATATAGTTTTAACAAAATGGCGATAGGGTGGCTAGTAAGTTAATATCAAAATTATTAACTATTACTTATTCTTCATTTATAATTGGATTGAGATTTTATAGAGAAATAAAACTTAACTGAATCAACAAAGCATTAATAACCTTATATAGACAATGAATTATGAAAAAATCATATTTACTTTTAGGTTACACGCTATTTTTTTTGAGTTTATCTGGCTATGCGTCTAGTGATGACACGAAGAATATAACAGAACAATTTAGATCAGCTTTATTATGTCAGTCAAAGCCTTTTGCCATAGAAGATAAAAAGATCATTGCTGAACTTGCAAAACAAAAAATTACTATAAAAAAACATGATAGTATAAATGAAATCGAATACTATTTTGGGCAACCTATTAAAGTTAAGAATGTATGGGTTAATATGATTCGTTATGAAAGCGATAATTTTGTCACATCTTTTTATGCTAAAGCCAAAGGTGATATGTACAAGTTCGCTAAATTGACTGAGGTTAACCCTATATTACGCAGCTGTGAAGAACCCATTCCTTTGGATGATACCGACATATTCCGAAAGGAAATTACCCCGATTACCGACAATAATCTCTACCCAGATACAATCGTTATTGGTCAGGATAAAGATTCAAAGCCGGATGAATTTTATTTCATATGTTCTAAATTTGAGGCTAATTAGCCATAATTTTTTTGCTTAATGAAGATCATGCTATTAGTTTACTAACATTACTTATGTATAAACCTATTTATTAGCACTTTGTTTTGATTTATAAGCACTTCCCCACGCTAACATAGCATCATGCACTTGTTTTAAACTTTGCCCGACATCGGTCAATGTGTATTCCACTTTAGGTGGTACTTGGGCATAGACTTTGCGGCTGATTAAGCCGTTTTTTTCCATTGTTCTTAGATGTTCGGTTAAGACTTTTTGAGATATACCGTTTAGTGATTTTTTTAATTCTCCAAAGCGTTTTGTACCTGTTAATAAATCACGAACGATTAAGACTTTCCATTTATCACCCATTAACATAAGGGTAATTTCGACAGGGCAAGGAGGTAAAATTACGTTGAGTGACATTAGTTAAAAATCCTTTAAATTCAATAATAGTATCATTTCGGTAACTATATTACTGCTTGGTACCTACTTTACAATAGATACTTAGAATATTAACCTAAAAATATCAAATTGTTAAAAGATTTTTCCAGTTTAAAACCTGAATCAAACAATACTTATAAATTAATAAAGGAGTAAAAAATGAAAATTGCGGTTATTGGTGCTAGTGGTAAGTCAGGTAGTCTGATAGTTAAAGAAGCAATTGCGCGTGGACATGATGTAACGGCGATTGTTCGTAATCCCAACGCTCATGTTGACCCTAAGGCAAAAATTCTAGTTAAAGATCTGTTTGATCTAACTTATGAAGATTTGAAACCTTTTGATGTCATTATTGATGCTTTTGCAGCATGGACACCAGAAACCCTTCCACAACATCAAACTAGCTTAAAACACTTAACTGATATTTTAAGCGGTAAACCTAATCGTTTATTAGTTGTTGGCGGTGCAGGTAGTTTATATGTCAATCCTGAGCATACTATTCGTTTAGTTGACTCTCCGGATTTCCCAGATGAATTTAAACCATTAGCCAATAACATGGCAAAAGCTTTAGATCAATTAAGAACTTGTAATGATGTAAATTGGACCTATCTAAGCCCAGCAATTGAGTTTATTGCTGACGGACCAAGAACTGGTCATTATATTGTTGGTGGCGAGCAAATTTTGGTTAATAGCCAAGGGAAAAGTCAAATTAGCTATGCTGACTATGCAATCGCGATGATCGATGAAGCGGAGAATGCAAAACACATTAAACAACGTTTTACTGTAGCTACTAAATAATATTTTCAAGGCCTTACATTAGTAGCGATAACCCAAAGGTTAACTTTAATGTAAGGCACATAATCTAATCTTTCTAATGTTTTATTCGATTTTCCTATCTAATCCCCCAAAATAGTGCAAAACAATGAGTCAAACAGATATAAATGGATCATTTTAGTGCAATTCCACTTAAAGAAAACAAAATCATGTCAGTTATGACTTACTTTTTGATTTAGTGGCACGTTTATTGCATAAATATAAAGATTATTATGAAAATTTGATAAAACAAATAATACTGATAATATGAATGATTATGTGTCTAATTTGTAATCAATTTAGTTGGGAAAATTATTATGCAGTACGATCTCATTATTAAAAATGGTCTTGTCATTCTCGAATCTGGCGAAACTTATACCGATATTGCAATAAAAAATGGCAAAATTGCAGCAATTGGCCCTAATTTAGTGCAAGCCGATGAAATTATTGATGCTAATGGCTTAATTGTTAGTCCCGGAATGGTTGATATTCATGTTCATATTAGTGAACCTGGTGGTGTTCGTCATGAGTGGGAAGGCTACATCACAGGAACAAAGGCATGTGCAAAAGGGGGCGTAACAACCTTTGTTGAAATGCCTCTGAACCAACTCCCGGCGACTACTAGTGGCGAAACTCTTCGCACCAAATATGCTGCTGGTGAAGGAAAACTTTATGTCGATGTTGCTTCTTATGGTGGATTAGTTCCTTATAACCTTACCAATAATGGTATTGCAGAACAAGTCGAAGAAGGTGTCGCGGCATTTAAATGTTTTATGGCAACCTGTGGTGATCCAAACCTTGACGGTGATTTTGCCAATGTAAATGATTACGCATTATGGGAAGGAATGCGCCAAATTTCTAAAACCGGTAAAGTGCTAGCTATTCATGCAGAAAATGCTGCAATTACTGATATTTTAGGACAACAAGCTAAAGCACGAGGCGAAAGTAAATTATCACAATATGTAGCAACCCGTCCTGCATTTACTGAGGTTGAAGCAATTCGTCGAGCAATCTTTTTCGCTAAACAAACTGGGTGCCCAATTCATATATGCCATGTCGCTTGTCCAGAAGGAGTTGAAGAGGTTATCAAAGCTCGTCAAGAAGGCATTAATGTGACGTGCGAAACCTGTATCCATTACCTCTATTTTACTACAGACCAATTGGATGCTATTGGACCAATTGCAAAATGTTCACCACCAATCCGTGATCAGCAAGCTCAAGAAGGATTATGGAAATATCTATTTGCTGGCCACATCATCACTGCGGTGTCTGACCATTCACCATGTACTTACGATTTAAAAGACAAAGCCAATGCCTTTGATGCTTGGGGCGGAATTTCTGGTGTTCAAAATAATGTAGATATTATGTTTGATGAAGCCGTACAAAAACGGGGTATGTCATTAAAACAATTTGCCGATATCATCGCTAAAAACCCAGCTGAAAGATATAACTTACCAACTAAAGGTTCAATTCAAGTAGGTAAAGATGCTGACATCATCTTTATTAAACCTCATTCTAGCTATGTATTAAAAGAGCAAGATCTCGAATATCGTAATAAATTTAGTCCTTATGTAGGACGACAAATTGGTGCACAAGTGGTTCAAACATTATTACGAGGCAAAACTATTTATCAAATTAATGCCGGTATTAATTCAACACCAAGAGGTGAATTTATTCGGCGTTAATAATGGAATTGAAACGACAGAAATAAGTAGGGAAGGAAAGTCATGAAGAATAATACAGCACAATCACCAAATACATCGATGCAGATTGATAGTTCTTTATTACCCAAATCTAGCAAAGATCGAACTATGAATCCTTTAGCCTATTCTTTTATGTGGATTGGCGATGGCATGAATTTGGGTAATATGACCTTAGGTGCAAGCTTAGTTGTAGCTGGTGTTGCCACCATGAATATTTTCCAAACTTTTGCCGCAACATTAATTGCAATATTGATTATCACGACAATTTTTGTTTTTAATGATCGCTTAGGATATCGCACAGGTATTCCTTATGTGGTACAACTTCGCATGTCATTTGGTATAAAAGGCGCTATTATTTCTTCATTACTCCGCGGTATTCCTGCTATTGTTTGGTATGGATTTCAAAGTTGGATAGGTGCAACTGCGCTCAATGAAATTATTAGAATATTATCTAATGATGGTTTTAATAATATATTTATCTGTTTTCTTATTTTACAATTTTTCCAAATCGCTTTATCGCTATATGGATTCCATGCAATAAAATGGGTAGAAACGTTAATTTCAATTGTTATTCTTTGTGCGTTAATTTATGTCTTTATTATATTACTCAATAATCATCAAGAGATTATTATAGACAAATGGGTAAATACCGAAGGGACTTGGGGATTACCATTCTGTGGCTTCATTATGATGTTTTTAGGTAATTACGCCGCAATTTTTCTTAGCGCAGCTGATTACTCACGAGAACTAAAAGCTGGCTTTAGTGATAGAAAAAGAGGGCTCCTCTATTTTCTACCAATTTTTGTTGCTTACGGTTTTATTATTACCATTGGTGTGATGTTGGCTTCAGTCACAGGTAACTCTAATCCAGTTAAAGCATTTGCGATTGTAGTAAATAATCCATATATCACCATCGTGGTATCATCCTTTATTGTATTAGGCACCATTGCTGTAAATATCGTTGCTAATATCATCCCACCAGCTTACGTAATTACGTTATTAACAAAAGCTAAATATAAAGTAGCAGTAACCATTACAGGATTATTAGCTATCGCTTCTTTTCCTTGGGTTCTTGTTCAGGATACCTCAGCAAAAGGATTAGGTTTATTTATTCTAATTTACTCCGCATTTTTGGGACCAATTGTGGCAATTTTGTTGGTGGAATACTATCTGTTACGTCGCCAAAAAATTGATGTAAATACACTATATGATAACAACGGTCAATTTGCTGGATTTAACCCCGCTGCTATTCTAGCGATGCTTATTGGATCAGCAGCTGCATTTTATGAAGTGAGCTTAACATGGATTGTCGGCTTTGTTGTTGGTGGTATAAGTTATATATTGCTCACCAAATTCTCATTTAAAAACTCACCTTTCAAAAAAGGGACAATATTTGAAAAAATAGATTAAATGACGATCAATATTGTGCAGTAAATTTATCATAATTCACTGCCAATTTGATATGTCACTTGGATCTTTCGGTTATCAGGTATTTCTAAATTAGATAACACGGCTAATTGAGGAAAATTAGGTCTTAAAAACTGGGAGAGCATAGCTCTTAATGTGTGATTAACCAATAAAACAGGCGGCGCTCCCATTGCATCTTGCTGATTTAATGCTTGTTTGAGTTGTTGAAGAATATGTTCTGCTAGTCCCGGTTCAACATTACTAGTATTTTGCAAAGCTTGCAGTAATATTCTTTCTAAATCAATATTTAATCCAATTACTCTTATCGGTTCCGTCCCAGGAAACCATTGTTGGGTAATCACACGCCCTAGCGCTATTCTAACAATACTGAGTAAATGATAGGCATCATTTTGATTTGGTGCCTGTTCACAAATCGTCTCAATAATTGTGCGCATATCACGAATCGACACTTTTTCAGAAAGTAAGTTTTGTAGAATTTTATGAAAAGTAGTTAAAGGCACTACGTCAGGAATAAAATCTTCGACTAATTTAGGAATATCCTGCTTTATTCGATCCAATAATTCTTGTGTCTCTAATCGTCCCAATAAATCACTGGCAAATTGATGTAACAAATGATTGAAATGGGTGGCAATCATGGTACTAGTATCAACAACAGTGTAACCCAATATTTGTGCATTTTCTTTGTCATTTTCATCTATCCAAACAGCAGGTAAACCAAAAGCTGGCTCAATAGTTTCAATGCCTTCGATAGTTTCGGTTACTGTGCCGGGGTTGATCGCTAACCATTTATTATTCATTATTTCGCCTTGACCAATTTCACCACCTTTTATAAAAATTTTATATTGATAAGGTGATAACGAGAGATTATCGCAAATATGAACTTGAGGCGGTAAAAAACCTAATGTTTGCGCAAACTTTTTACGCAAACTACGAATTCGACCAAGTAATTCACCATTTTGGTTTTGATCAACCATAGGAATGAGCCCGTATCCAACTTCCATCGCTAAGATATCTTCAATATTGACATCAGACCATGAAGCGTCAACATTTGTTGGCGCTACAACACTTTTTGGTGGAGTAGCAACTGTTTTTTCAACTTTCTTTTGTTTGGTTAACCACCAAGAAATTACTGATAATACCGCAGTAAACATTAAAAATACTAAATTTGGCATCCCTGGAATAAGTCCAAGCAAACCAATAACAACCGCAGTTAATATTAATACTTGAGGATTATTAAATAACTGTTTGAGCATTTGATCGCTAATGTTTTCTTGTGAGGTAACCCGAGTCACAATTACACCCGCAGCGGTAGAAATAATCAGTGAGGGAATTTGTGCAACTAGACCATCACCAATAGTCAATAATACATAGGTTTTACTCGCATCTGAAAATGTCATACCATGCTGCATTACCCCAACTAATAATCCACCAACAATGGTTATGGCCATAATTAGTAATCCAGCGATGGCGTCACCACGTACAAACTTACTTGCACCATCCATTGAGCCATAAAAATCGGCTTCTTGTGTAACTTCCGCACGCCGTGCTTTGGCTTCATCTTCACCAATTAATCCAGCATTGAGATCAGCATCAATTGCCATCTGTTTACCCGGCATACCATCCAACGCAAAGCGAGCACCAACTTCAGCTATCCTACCAGCACCTTTAGTGATTACCATGAAGTTGATAATCACTAAAATAATAAAGACAACAATACCAATAGCGAAATTACCGCCCACTAAAAAATGCCCAAAAGCCTCAATAACTTTACCTGCTGCATCACTACCAGTATGACCTTTTAACAGTACAACCCGAGTTGAAGCAACATTTAGAGATAGTCGTAATAACGTTGCAAAAAGCAGAACTGTAGGAAACGCTGCAAAATCTAAAACCCGCTTAGTAAACAAGGCAACAATCAAAATTATAATTGATAATGCAATATTAAAAGTAAAAAACAGATCCAATATAAATGCAGGTAAAGGTAATACCATCATTGAAAGAATCAATAAAATAAGCATTGGCCCTGTTAAAATTCGATAGTGACCACTTTTTGATAGATTTACTGATAATAAATTGGCTAATTTTGATTTCATCATAGAGATTTACTTTTACTCATTCACGGATAAAGATTCAGGGATCGGTATATTCGTTGGTTTTTGAGGCTTATCACCACCATGTTTATGCCAACGTTTTAATTGATAAACCCAGGCTAAAATTTGCGCAACGGCAGCATAGAGTTCGGCTGGAATGGTTTGTCCTATTTCACCATAGCGATATAAAGCCCGAGCGAGAGGAGGAGCCTCTAATTGTGGAATGCGGTGCTCTTGGGCAATTTCTTTAATTTTGATAGCGATATTGTCGGTACCTTTAGCTATCAGTTTAGGGGCAGACATAGTTTTATCATCATATTGTAGTGCAACAGCATAATGAGTTGGGTTAGTGATAATAACATTGGCTTTTGGTACATCTTTCATCATTCGACGTCTTGCTATTGCTTGTTGCATCTGGCGAATGCGGCCTTTAATTTGTGGATTACCTTCTTGCTCCTTGAACTCGTCTTTAATCTCTTGTTTAGACATTCTTAATTTTTTTAAATTACTCCAGATTTGATAAAAAATATCAAATCCAACCATAGGAATTAAAGCTAAAATAGTTAATATTCCTGAATAAATAAGCAGTTGCATAACGTTAGATAATGCACTATTTAAATACATATTTGGCAGCGAAAGCATATTTGGAAATTGATTGATTAGAAACAATGTCACGGCAAAACCGATTAAAACAACTTTAAGCAGGCTTTTAAATAACTCTGAAAAAATTCGAATACTAAACATTCTTTTAAATCCGCTAATCGGATTCAATTTACCAAAATTGGGTTTAATTGATTGCAAACTAAAAAGTAAACCACCAACTCCCATAGGTGCAATGATGGCAATAATGACTAATCCGAAAAAAATAGGTAAAATCGACCAAAATCCAGCGGTTAATAAATTAATTAAATTGAAAATAATTTGTTTATCATCATCTGTTCGGTATGCAACCAACATAGCGTGTTGAATAATTGTTTTTAAATTAGCAACAAAATTACTACCCATCATCCAAAATAATAGGATACTAACCAACAAAATAATTAACGATGTTAACTCGCGAGATCGTGGGATTTGTCCCTTTTCCTTGGCTTTTTTTAATTTGCTATCGGTGGGTTGTTCGCTTTTATCTAGATCACTATCATCAGCCATATCTTAATTAAATCAATTTTATTGCCTAATTACCGTTTACAGCACAGTATGAACGCAACTTGAGAAAGTTATTGGCTTAATAAGACCCTAATTTAATAGTTATTTATCTCGTTTACCGTGAAACAACTTCAAAATGATTAAACTTTAGCGCGTTTAGATGAAATAGTTTCTGGTTGTTGATAACCATTATGGGTATAAACAGCAGGATTATTCATGCCTTTCAAATAATTTATTGAATGTTGCGTTACGTTCATTCGGTTTTGAATAAGCACTCCGTTTTCCCGATTGATTTGAGCTAATCGCTGAGTCATTTTTGTGATAGCTTGCCATTTTAATGCTAACTCTTGTTTTTCACTATAAGGTGACTGAATATTGCATTGCTGACTAACTTTTAGTCTTTTTTCATCCAGTAATTTTAACTCAATGAGTAATTGGCTTTTTTGGTTTATAATCTCACTCAATTGATTTACTGAATTATTTTTAAATAATATTTGTTGTTCAGCTTCTAAAATATCTGACAGGGCTTGTAACATAACTGTTACATTATTAAAAATGTTATCTAATTCTAACATGACGACATTCCTTCAAAATCAATTAGATTTCAATATTTTCAAAAGTTTGCTTAATAATTTCATCGGCAATTTTATTTGGATTGATCACTAATCTACCTTCAGTAATGGCCTGTTTTATCTTTTCAATTTTACTAATATCGATATCATTTTCAGTTGAATGCAACATTGCTATAGTATTTTGGCTTAACTTAACATTTAACGTTAAGTTACTTGAGTTTTGCACAGATGCATTAGTTTTTTTATTTTGCTCATTTATACGATTAAGTACCCCTGATACGGCGGTAACCATTTTTGTTGCATCTATACTCATAAAATTCCTTCAATTAACGTTGAGGTTTATAGGGGAGGTTTAATCTAATTATCGGCAAAAATCAGAAAATCATTAATTTTATTTGTTTAAAATTGTGATACCTTTTTCTGTAACAACACCCTGAACAATATTGCCTGTATTAAGTTTGATATTTATTAATTCACCCAAGGCACCATTGCTTAGTGTTTTGCCATTAGCAGCAATTGAATATCCCTCACCATTAACAATTACTTTTACTGTTTGACCTGCTTTAACATGCCAATTTTTCTGTAACATTGAATTTTTAATAGGCTCACCATTATTAATATTTCTTAAAGCAATATGATTGATAACCTCTGATTTATTCAAAATTACAGCAGGTGGTAATTTATCTAACCGCCCAGATTGCATTTTCACTTGCTGCTCTGTCATTAATGTTCCTGCACTTATCGGCTGATTCGCCATAACATAACTCCCAGTAACAGCAACATAAACTTGAATATATTTAGTAATGTTTTCACATTTAGCAGTAATAGTTAAATTACCCCACTGCTTATTTTTATTTAAAATCGCAAATGTTGGTGAATCACAATTTAACTGAGGTTTCAAAGTGAGGTAATCAATAGCAATATTATCAATATTAGCTTCGCTAATTTGTTGATAGATTAGATTGCTAATCTGTTTTTCCATTGAGTTAGCCAAAGCTATTTTTGAGCTACACAACACACCTAAAAGGCTTATATATTTTATAAACTGAGACATATTTGTTCACAACATTATTGGTAACTAAATTTTACTTTATCAGCTAATTTATTGAATGTTGAAATAAGGGCAATTTTTATCGTTATTTATACGATGATTTTTTTTTGATTTGCTTAAAATTCTCTACATAAAAAAAGATGAGATGATTTTATGCTAAATAAATTAGATACTTTTGTTAACTTTCATCAACAAGCATTAAATGTTCGTGAAAAACGACAAAATATACTTGCGACCAATATTGCCAATAGTGATACGCCTAATTATCAAGCTAGAGATATTGATTTTAATATTGAATTAAAAAAAGCTATCAATAATCAACATACGCTTAATAATATAAAACTTAATATAACATCAGCAAAGCATATCCAAACCATCGGCTCAGCTGATTATCAAATTCTGTATCGTATTCCTTATCAATCATCTGCTGATGGTAATACTGTTGAAATGGATCAAGAAAGAACAGCTTTTATGGATAACAGTATCCATTATCAAAGTAATTTAACATTTTTAGGTGAACAATTTAAAAATGTAGTATCCGTATTACAGCAAGGATAACCATTATGAGCTTCTCTATTTTTTCTATCTCTGGTTCTGCCTTAATAGCACAAACTCAACGAATGAATGTTAGTGCGAGTAATTTAGCAAATGCTGATAGTGTTACAAGTACTTCAGGTCAAGCTTATCGAGCTAAACAAGTTATTTTCCAAGTCGATGATAACAATTATCCTAATAGCATAGCTGGAGTAAAAGTATCTGAGGTCATCGAAGACCCATCACCAATGAATTTAGTCTATGACCCTAAGCACCCTTTAGCTGATGAGAAAGGTTACATTCAAAAACCTAATGTAGATGTAGTGGCAGAGATGGTCAATACCATTTCAGCATCTCGTAGCTACCAAGCAAATGTGGAAGTCATTAATACCGTAAAAAGCTTAATGCTTAAAACACTTACCTTAGGGCAATAAAGGGGCTTAATTCATGGGTATTTCGAATGTACCAGTTTCAGAATCGTCAAATATGGCTAGTCCACAAGCAGTGAGGAAAGGTTCATCTGATGGTAATTCTAGTCAGGAATTACAAGATAACTTTTTAACATTACTTATTGCCCAAATGAAGAATCAAGATCCAACTAATCCAATGGATAATAGTCAGTTAACCTCGCAATTGGCGCAAATTAATACGCTAGCAGGCATTGAACGACTTAATACAACGTTAGGTATGGTTTCAGGCCAGAT
The DNA here is from genome assembly GCF_026536935.1 of Gilliamella sp. B3127. Taxonomy (NCBI): domain Bacteria; kingdom Pseudomonadati; phylum Pseudomonadota; class Gammaproteobacteria; order Orbales; family Orbaceae; genus Gilliamella; species Gilliamella sp. B3127. Next base: position 67,175 of record NZ_JAFNNI010000005.1, on the reverse strand, counting down.
TGACGATAGTTTATCTGTCAATGCGAGCAATATGATTGGTAAAGGCGTTATGGTTCCTGGTAATAAAATATTAGTCGCAACTTCAGAAATAGATGGTTCAAAAAGTGATAAAGAGACCATTACTACGCCGTTTGGTTTTGAACTTATGCGTGATGCTGATTCGGTTGTTATCACCATAAAAGATGAAAATGGTAATGTTGTACGAGAAGTCGATCTTGGATCCATCCCTGCTGGTGTTAGCTCTTTTACTTGGGATGGAGAACTTAACGATGGAACTTTAGCTCCAGATGGTAGCTACACGTTTTCAGTTAATGCTACTTACGAGGGGCAAAAAGTCACATCAACACCATTAGCTTACTCTGTTGTTTACGGAGTAATTAATAGCAAAGTTAATAATAAAGTATTACTTGATTTAGGGATACTTGGTTCAATTAGTATTGACGAAGTACGTCAAATTCTTTAAAGGGGAATAAGTTTATATGGGATTTTCTCAAGCAATCAGTGGTATGAATGCCGCTTCTAAACAATTAGATGTTATTGGTAATAATATTGCCAATTCTGCAACAGTTGGCTTTAAAAGTGCTAGTATTTCATTTGCTGATATCTATGCCGGTTCAAAAGTAGGAATGGGTGTTAAAGTTGCTGCTGTTATGCAAAATTTTAATGACGGCACAACAACTTCAACCAACAACAGTTTAGATGTAGCGATTTCAGGTAATGGATTTTTCAGATTAGTTGATAGTAGTGGACAAATCTACTATACCCGTAATGGTCAGTTTCAATTAGATGCTGAACGTAATATCGTATCTGCTGACGGTTTCAATTTGACTGGTTATCTTGCGACAGGTACTCCACCACAAATTCAACAAGGTTCAGCACCGGGTCCATTAAAAATTTCACAAGAAATGTTAAATGCATCAGCAACCAATAAAGCTGCTTTGCAAACAAATCTAAATTCAAATAGTAAAGTTCCTGAAAAACAACCGATTAATGCAACAGATGCTGACACATTTAATTATTCAACTACTATCACCACTTATGATTCATTAGGTAATCAACGCAATGTTCAGCTTTTTTATGTAAAAACAGCAGATAACCAATGGGATGTTCATTACCTTGATAGTAGCGATCCTAATGCAACCCTACAAGCATTAGGAAAAATGGAATTTGATTCATCAGGCAAATTAATCAGCGATCCCGAAATGACTATCAATATTAATGGCATAAATGGATCAGAAGATAATAGCTTTACATTATCACTTGCAAACAGTACGCAACAAAATATGGGTAAAGAAGTCGGTAGCATAAAAACGCCTATCGTAGATGGTTATGCAGCAGGTGATTTAGTTGGTTATAGTATTAACAATGATGGCACTATTTATGGTGTTTATTCCAACCAACAAACCATGTTATTAGGTCAAATTGCCATGGCTGATTTTGCCAATGTTAATGGATTAGAGTCAGCAGGGAATAATAACTGGCGTTCAACACTTAATTCTGGTGGTGAAGTATTAGGCTCAGCCAATACAGGTACTTTTGGATCATTAGCCAGTGGTGCCGTTGAATCATCTAATGTCGATATGAGCCAAGAATTAGTCAATATGATTGTTGCTCAACGTAATTATCAATCTAATTCTCAAACCATTAAGACACAAGATCAAATTCTTAATACATTAGTTAATTTGAGATAATTTAAGGAATATTTATGGATCGCGTTATTTATACTGCCATGTCTGGTGCAAGCCAAACATTAAATCAACAATCCATAACCAGTCATAATTTAGCTAATGTATCAACAGTAGGCTTTCGTGCTCAATTAGCGGCAATGAAAGCCGTTCCTATTGTGGGTAATAGTATGCCAACAAGGACCATGGTTGCAGCAACCACGCCTACCTATGATTCAACAATGGGTGCATTTAATTACACTGGGCGAGATTTAGACGTTGCTTTATCAGAAGATGATTGGCTAGCTGTACAATTAGCTGATGGTAGTGAAGCATATACACGTAATGGTGCCATTCAAATTGATGAAAATGGCACGCTTAATATCCAAGGTCATCCATTACTTGGTGATAATGGCGTATTAACAGTTCCTCAGCGTTCACAGGTTAGTATCAGTGCCGACGGAACTTTATCAGCGTTAGGTGCAGGTGATAAACGCACAACCATTGCTCAAGTTGGAAAAATAAAGAAAGTTCACCTTGAACCTAATGAGTTGGTACGTGGCGATGACGGTTTTTTTCATGCAACACCTGTTAACAATCGTGGTGCAGTATTACAAGATAATCCTAACGCAAAGCTGATGTCTGGAGTATTAGAAGGCAGTAATGTTAATCCTGTTACTGCAATGGTGAATTTGATTAGCCATTCTCGTCAATTTGAAATGCAGATGAAGCAAATTACTACAGCAGATGAAAATGCACAAAGAGCCAATCAAATATTATCGTTAACATAATTAAAATAGGGAAAAGCAATGATTAAATCATTATGGATTGCAAAAACTGGGCTAACTGCACAACAAATGAATATGGATATAATTTCCAATAATTTAGCCAACGTTAGTACTGGTGGCTTTAAACGCCAACGTGCTGTTTTTGAAGATCTGTTATATCAAACTATTCGCCAACCTGGCGCTCAATCATCTGAACAAACAACACTACCTTCTGGATTACAAATTGGTACCGGTGTTAGGCCTGTAGCTACCGAACGAATCCATAGCCAAGGAAATTTAGAATTAACTGATAATAGCAGTGATATCGCTATTAATGGACAAGGTTTTTTCCAAGTTCTGATGCCTGATGGAACACTAGCTTATACTCGAAGTGGCGCTTTTCAAGTTAACCAAAATGGTCAATTAGTTACTGCTGCTGGTTACGAAATTCAACCAACCATCAACATTCCATCAAATGCGATAAAAATGACCGTGGCACGGGATGGTATTGTTAGTGTGACTTTAGCCAATCAATCAACTCAAGTGCAAGTTGGTCAATTAACATTACATACTTTTATTAATGACACTGGATTAGAAAGTGTTGGTGAAAATCTCTATTTAGAAACCGAAAGCTCTGGTGCTCCAACTGAAAATACACCAGGATTAAATGGTGCTGGATTGCTGTATCAAGGTTATATCGAAACCTCTAACGTAAATGTTGCAGAAGAGTTAGTTAACATGATTCAAGTACAACGTGCTTACGAAATTAACAGTAAAGCAATATCAGCGTCTGACCAAATGTTGCAACGTTTAAATCAGTTATAAAACTATGATAATGAGATATCTTTATATTTTAGTAATGATGTTATTAGTTGGTTGTAGCCAATTACCTAAAAAAGCATTAGTTGAAGGGCAAACCAGTATTGTTCCTCAAATACCAGAAATTGTTAATTCAAGTGGCTCAATATATCAAGCATCACAACCAAGTAGTTTTGGCTATCAACCAATGTTTGAAGATCGTAGACCTCGCAATATTGGTGATGTATTAACTATTGTATTACAAGAAAATGTGAGTGCGAGCAAAAGTTCATCTATTAATGCTGGCCGTAATGGTGGGGTAAATTTAGGTGTAAAAACTGTTCCTCACTTTTTAGATGGGCTAGTTGGTCGAGGCAAAGTAGATACTGATATCTCAGGCAGTAACGATTTTAAAGGTTCTGGTGGCGCTAATGCAAAAAATACATTTAGTGGAACCATCACCGTCACCGTTCAAGATGTCATGATTAATGGCAATTTAAAAGTAATAGGTGAAAAACAAATTGCAATAAATCAGGGAACAGAATTTATTCGATTTTCAGGCGTTGTTAACCCAAGGACAATAAGTGGTAACAATACCGTTATTTCAACTCAAGTTGCCGATGCTCGCATTGAATATGTAGGTAATGGCTACATTGATGAAGCTCAAACTATGAGTTGGTTACAACGCCTGTTTTTTAATCTTTCACCATTTTAATGAATCTGATTATGCTTAATATATTACGAACTTTTATTATTTTAATAATGATAGTGGGCACACCCTATAGTTATGCCGAACGAATAAGGGATTTAGTAACTATTCAAGGCGTGCGTGAAAACGCCTTAGTAGGCTATGGAATTGTTGTTGGGCTAGATGGTACTGGAGACCAAACTTCACAAACACCATTTACCATTCAAAGTATAACCAACATGCTTTCGCAATTAGGTATTACCGTACCATCAGGTAGTAACATGCAATTAAAGAATGTTGCTGCGGTAATGGTTACTGCTAAATTACCATCTTATGCACGAGTTGGGCAACAAATTGATGTTGTTGTCTCTTCATTAGGTAATGCCAAAAGCCTTCGCGGTGGCACATTGATTATGACGCCATTGAAAGGTGCCGACAATCAAGTTTATGCCATTGCTCAAGGTAATCTTTTTGTTGGTGGTATGGGCGCAAGCAGCAAAGGCAGTAGTGTAACAGTTAATCAAATGGCTGGTGCAACTATCCCGAGTGGAGCGACAATTGAGAGGGAATTAACAACCCGCTTAGATGAAAAAAGTTCCATTCACTTACACCTTAACCATTTTGACTTTACCATGGCATCAAAAATCGCTGAAGCAATTAACAAGGTACAAAAAAATATCGCAGTTGCTTTAGATGGTATGACGGTTAAATTGAACATGCCACAAGATAGTCAGGCAAGAGTTAAATTATTATCGAAGATTCAAAACCTACAAATTAGTGCTTCACCAATTTCAGCAAAAGTAGTCATTAATACACGCACTGGCGTGGTGGTGATGAATCAAAAAGTTCAATTAGACAATTGTGCCGTTGCTCATGGTAATTTGTCTGTGGTGGTCAATAACAAATTAAAAGTTAGCCAGCCTAACACTCCGTTAGCCGGAGGACAAACCGTAGTTGTTCCTGATGATGAGGTTAGCATCGAACAAGATGGCGGAGCATTACATAATTTAGCTTCTGGCGCTGATTTAAACCGAGTAATTAGCTCACTTAATTTATTAGGCGCAAATCCAACAGAATTAATGTCGATACTTGAGGCATTAAAAACCGCTGGTTGTTTGCACGCTGCATTAGAAACGATTTAAAGCATAATTATTATGAAAAACCTAGTTAATCAGTCTATTAATCGCTTTGCTTATGATTTTTCGAGCATTGGCCAATTAAGGCGTAACGCTGTTAGTGGATCAAGTGAAAGTGTCAAGCAAGTTGCCGATCAGTTTGAAACACTATTCGTCAATATGATGATGCAATCTATGCGAAAAGCCGTTCCTAATGGTGGATTATTTAATCAATCTGCAATGCAGTTATTTACTTCAATGTTTGATCAGCAAATTGCTCAACAGGCTGCCGGTAAAGGATTAGGTCTTGCCAATATTATTGCCAAACAATTAAATAATCAGCCAAATAGATCTATTACCCCACAATCTCAGGCTAATAATATAGAATTAGCACAATCTTTATTTAGTGATTCAAATTCATCGCCTGCGGCATTAGGTCAAATGCTTTACCAGCAAACGAATAAATTAACGAATACTAACGTCAAACCATTACCGGCAGCAGTTAATGATTCTGATAAAGACCATATCACGCAATTTATAGTCGAGTGGTTTGAACCAGCTAAAAAGGCATCCAAAATGTCAGGTATTCCTTATGAGGTTATCATTGCACAAGCGGCCTTAGAAACAGGTTGGGGTAAAAAGCAGATAAAAACAGCCGACAATCAACCAAGTCATAACTATTTTGGCATAAAAGCGACATCATCATGGAAAGGCAATTCAACTCGGTTAACAACACGAGAATTTTTAAATAACAATATGGTTAAGATTCAAGATGAATTTAGAGTTTATAAAAGTAAACAACATGCATTAACAGATTATCTTGATTTACTTACCAAAAGCCCACGTTATCGTGCCGTTGTTAACGCACCTGATGCAAGAACCGCAGCCAAAGCACTGCAAGATGCACACTATGCAACCGATCCTAACTATAGCGAAAAGTTAATTCAAATTATTAGTCGAATTGAAGAAATTGCTAGAAATACACCGCAAAAATCAATATCAGGTTTTAGACAAATTGCCTTTAAATAATAACTAAATAAATTAACTAAATTTTAATGAAGTTAATAAATAGGAGGCATAAGCCTCCTGTTTATTAACGATTTAAATAAGTGATGACAGAAAGTTATTTCATTTGAAATAAGGACATATTTTGCATATTCATAAAAGTATATTGAGCTGCTTGTAAATTCGCCTGTAACATCACATAATCTGCAATGGCTTCATACCAATCAACATCTTCAATTTGGCTAATTTGTGTCTGAAAATCAATGTCCAAGGTTTTACCTAGTGCAGTTAATCGTTCAACTTCCGACAACACATTACCACCTGCAGCCCTAACTGTTGAGATATTTTCAAACGAATTATCAACGCCTTGACTAGCTTTCGATAAACCTTCTCTGAATTGCGTAATCGCATCAGGGTCATTATCATCTAACCCGATTTGCAGTACTTCTAATGCATAGTCAATGCTAGCAAAAACATCACTTTCCACAGAACTATTGGCGCCTGACATAAAAATCTGATCACCAGTAAAACTTAATGACACTTCACGCGTATCATCAATAAAAATATTAATCGTTGTAGAACCACCGACATAATTAACTTTACCTGATTCATCCACAACAAAAGGAGGTGTATCATTTTTATTTCCAGCAAAGATATAATTGCCATTAGTGTCTTTAGCATTAGCTAACGAAATTAATTGATCTTTTAGTCCTTGTAATTTATTGGCTAAGTCACGTCTATTTTCATCGTTTAATGTCTCATTACCCGCATAAACTAGTGTCTCTTGAATTGATTGGATAACAGTATTAGCTTCTTTTAGTACTGTATCTTGGCGACTTAACGAGTTATTAACACTTTCACGAGCTGATTGATACTGAGTATTTCTTGATTGAGCCTGTTTTAAAATTAATGCTTGCGATGACCCCATAGGATCATCAGAAGGTGATAAGATTTTTTTACCGGTTGCTAAATGCAATCCTGATTTTTGCCATTTACTATTGGTATTTAAAATACTCGTTAAATTTTTTTGATACATTGCATTAGTACTAACACGCATATTTAAACCCTTCTATTATTTAGCTAAACCTAAAATGGTATCGAATATTGTGGTTGCCGCATCAATAATCTTTGCATTAGCTTGGTAATACTGCATATAAACCTGCATAGAGATATATTCTTCTTCAATATTAACGCCTGATATTGATTGATTTTGCTCATAAATTTCTTGAGTAATATTATGACTAGATTGCGCTGAAATTTTAGCTGTTTGCGTTTCACTTCCCACATAACTAACTAAGGCGTTATAAGCACTATTTAACGTTTTAGTGCCATTAATTAATTTTTCATTTTGTATATCAAGCAATTTAGCTACATTACGATTATCGCCATTACCATTTTCATCATCATTAATACCTGTTGCTAGTTTATTAACATCCTTAACTAGTAGCTGGAGTGATGATGCTACATCTGCAACAGGTTTAAGTAAGATACTATCACCCGCTACTGGATCACCATTTATTTCAATAGATAATCCATCAAACAATAATTTACCATCTTCAACTTGTGGGGTAATTTGCTTGTTATCAGATAATCTGGTTACGACCCAATCGTTACCATTAAACTCAATTTTATAATCAGATGCTTTGACGTCTGTCACTGAATTATAGTTAATTTTAGCAGTGGCATTACCTTGATTTTGGGCGTTAGCAATACTAGTTGGGCTATGATAATCAAATAATTTCTGACCTGGTTCGCCATTAATATCAACCCCTGACATGTGTACTTCATTAAATCGTTCTGCTAGATTTAACGCAATCAAACCTAATTGGTTGCGAGCTTCTAGGAGTGGTCCATCACGAAAAGCTAATAATCCATTTAATCGGCCTGATGCGATATTTTGACTTGATAGTTCTTGAGTCGCACCAGAATTATGAGTGTAAATAATTGTATTTAAAGCAGGATCATCTTTAGACGGCTGTACAGATAACTGAGTTGCCGATGACCCTTGCACTAAACTTAAACCATTAGGTAGTGAAATATTGTATTGTCCATTTTGCTCAGTAACGGTGATGCCTATCATCTCGCTTAATTCATTAACCAGTTGATCGCGTTCATCAAGCAATGCATTCGGCTCATGGCCACCACTTACTGCCTGTAATCTTGCTATTTTTTGGTTAAGATCAGCAATTTGTTGGGTATAAGAATTAATAGTATCAACATTATTAACAATTTCAGTATTGATATTGGCAATCTGATTTTTTAAATTCAATTCCGTTTTATTAAACTGACTGACTAACGAGCTAAGATCATTTATTACTGTTTGCTTGGAAGCGGCATCACCCGCATTTGAAGAAAGTTTATTTAAACTTGCAAACAGACTATTTAGTTGCGAGGAAATACTATTATCATTCTCCGCTAATAAATTATCGACTTTTGACAACTCATTGTAATAAGCCTTTATAGAGCCATTTTGTGATTGAGATTGACGTAATTGACCAACCACAAAACTATTATATGCCCGATTAACTGATGATACAGATACACCGTTACCAACAAAACCATAATTATATTTAGTGCCATTTGCTTGTTGCAAAATTTGTTGTTGACGATTGTAACCAACGGTATGCGCATTACTGATATTATTGCTTATAACATTAAGCATATTTTGCGCAGCATTTAATCCACTAATACCGGTATTCATCAATGAATTTGACATAAAAGCTCCTAAATATATTTAGTCAATAATCAAATTATTAACTTAAAGGGTTATTCTTATATCGGATAAAAAAGATAAAACTTTAGTTATTTTTAGAAAATAATTGAAATTTAATTTTTTAACAGGCTTAACCTGTGTAATTCCAATGCTATTTTTCAGATTTAGTTGCTTGTTTTAAAAAATCTATTCCCGTCATTGTATTTTCATCTTCAATATATTTTTGAGCTGACTTATTCAAAATTAAAATACTAATACGGCGATTAGCATCTTTACTATAATTAGGATTGTTTAAACCTACCGTATCAGCTAAACCAATAATTCGAATAATTTTGCTTGAATCTAATCCAGCAGCGATAAGTTCTCGTCTTGACGAATTTGCTCTATCAGCAGATAACTCCCAGTTACTATAACCTCTATCACCTGTTATATATTGACGCTCATCAGTATGCCCAGATAAGGTCATCTTATTGGGTAAATCGTTTATTATTGGTGCTAGAGCGTGAAGAATTTCTTGCATATTAGGATGAATAACTGCACTACCAACATCAAACATTGGTTTATCATCAGTTGCTAAAATCTGAATTCTTAACCCCATTTCAGTTAGTTCAACAATAAGATTAGCCGCTAATTTTTGCAGTCGAGGATCAAGTTCAAACGCCTCATAAATTTTACGAGCAGTTTCGATCAATTGATTTCTTTCAACTACATTGGGATCTATTGGTTGTTCATTTATTATGCTCTGTTGCTCTTCACCCAAACTTTTACTGACATCATCGCCACCACCAGGAATAGGGCTTTCGCTATCGCTAATATTTTTACCACCATTTTGACCTAGTATTAATGGCGTTCTGAAATATTCGGCAATTCCTTGTAATTCTTGCGGGCTGGATTTGGCTATCAACCACATGACTAAAAAAAGTGCCATCATAGCAGTCATGAAATCTGCATAAGCAATCTTCCACGAACCACCATGATGGCCACCGCCATGCCCTGACTTTTTTTTAGAAATAATTATTCTTACTGGCTTATCTTTCATTATTCATTATTTTCTGTTGGGTTAGCATTTTTATCTTTCACTTCTTGAATATATTTTTCTAATTCAAAGAAAGATGGTCGCTCATGCGAAAAAATAGTTTTTCGACCAAATTCAATACAAATCTGTGGAGCATAATCATGCATGCTGGCAATAAGAATAACTTTAGTACATTCTAAAATTTTTACTGTATCAGCATTCTTCTGTCTTAATAAAGCAGCTAGTGGCGAAACAAACCCATAAGCCAGTAAAATTCCTAAAAAGGTTCCAACCATAGCATGTGCAATAAGTTCACCCAACTCGCTAGCAGGCCTATCTGCTTGTGCTAATGTGTTAATCACTCCCATAACCGCAGCCACAATCCCAAAAGCAGGTAACCCATCGCCCACACTAGAAATCGCATCTGCAGGTTTTTCTAACTCATGGGTATACGTCTCAATTTCTTCATTCATTAATGCTTCAATTTCATAAACTTCCATATTTCCGCTAATCATTAAACGTAAATAATCAGTGATAAAATCGCATATTTGTGGATTGGCAAGAATAAGTGGATACTTTTTAAATAACTCACTCTCTTTTGGATTATCAATATCTTCTTCAATAGATAACCCCCCATTTTGACGTATCTTAGTTAAAATGGTGTACATTAAATTAATTAATGTTAAATAAAGAGTTTTATTATATTTTGATGTTTTAAATAAACTACCTAACGATTTAAGTGTAGCAATTATTGCTTTCTTTTCATTACTTACAATGAAAGCACCAATAGCTGTACCACCAATTATCAGAAACTCTAATGGTTGAAAAAGTACTGCCAAATACCCTCCACTTAGCACATAACCAACTAAAGCAGAAGCGATAACAACAATATATCCTATAATTATTAGCATTGGCTTTCCTTTATCTCTATAAAATGTAACTAAACTTTTTTAATTAATTGCTTATCTAAACCGTTACCTGATTTGCGGTGACTAAGTTGAATGCACTAGGTATTGATAAAACTTGTAAGCATTTTGCTTGGCTTTCTTTATGCGTTTTATTATTTTTTTCGGCCCTTGACGGCGGTTGGCATAAACTGCAAACAAAACTATTATGAGGCTGGTAAGCGTGTGTAATAAATCGCCCTTTACACTCTTTGCAACACGATTGCTGCATAACATTACTTTCAACAAATTTAACTAAAATCCATGCACGAGTTAAGCCTAAAACCGGCTCTTCATCGTGATGAAGAGAACATTGCTCTAAATAAAGTTGATAAGCTTTAACAATTGCATGAACTCCAGATTTAGTACCATGCTTGACTAAAAATCGGTAAGCATTATAAAACATGCTTGAATGAATATTAGGCTCCCAAGTCATAAACCACGTGGTAGAAAAAGGAAGTAAACCTTTAGGTGGTGGGCATCCTTGGATTTCTTTATATAATTTAATCAGCTTTCCACGGCTTAAATTGGTTTCACTCTCCAACATTTGAATTCTAGCGCCGAGTGTAATTAATCGAATAGCTAATTGGACTTCTTTATATTTTTGGATAATGCTTTTGCTACTCATTTTTATCATTTACCTACTTATTAATAGAATCTAAAAGTAAGCTTGATAGAAGGATCCCTGTATGCATCTGCTTTATATCACTAACGCGAGACTCTTCAGTTAATTTTTCCATCATTGCTGAATTTTTAAATCGAAATTGAAACGTTAATTGATTGGTTTCAGATAAAACCAACATTTGAGAAGCACTTAAATTACTCAAAATATCAGCGGTTTTTTCATCAATTCCTAATCGATACATTGCCATCACTTTATCTTTCTCTATCATCCTTTGGCTTAATAAAAGCGTTGAAAGATTTAAATGATGTATACATTTCAAAATATCGTCTTCTTGTATATTTCCCAATTTACTCACCAAAATTTATATTTTTCTCGCATAAAAAAATGCAAAATTAGTAAAAAACATCTTAATTCGTTTTTTTTCACTTAAAGTTACATTTTTAAAAGCAAAAGGTCAATAAAAAAATCATTTCGATTTATTTTCAATTTATTTTTTCATGTTTTACTGTTTTATTCTGTTTTTTATATATTAATTTTACTTTGTATTCGTTTTATTGCTTGGCTATGTAATTGACTTACGCGAGATTCGCTAATATCTAACACTTTTCCAATCTCTTTTAAATTCAACTCTTCTTGATAATAGAGCGCTAAAACCATTTTTTCTTTTTCAGGTAAGTTATCAATTTGTTGAACAATAATATTGCGAATTTCATCATTAATAATAAAAGCAAAAGGATTGTTATCGGAATCAGGCTCAATCAACGCATCCAAATTATCGCCGAGTTTTTTTTGTATCTCATCGTAAGAACAGATTTGGCTATAATTTGAATCTAATAACACCTTGCGATATTCAGTAAGAGACAATTGCAGATGTGCAGCTATCTGGTGATCATTAGGTGGGACACCTAAAATTTGTTCCAATTCATTAATGGCGTTAGTGACATCTTTAATTTTTTTTCGGGTTTGCCTTGGTAGCCAGTCACGACTACGCAACTCATCTAACATTGCTCCCTTTATTCTAGGAATAGCAAATGTAGTAAAAGTATAACCTTGTGCTGCATCATAACGTTTTATGCATTCTAATAAACCGATATAACCAACTTGTAACAAGTCATCAAGCTCAATCGTCGTTGGTAAACGAACAGCTAATTTCAACGCTTCATTACGAACTAAATAGATATATTGTTGCCAATCGATTTGATTCACTACACCCTGAGAGTTATACAGGTTATCACTCATTTCCTAAACCATTGTAAAAAATGCTAAGGAATATTATGACGATAATTGACTGAGTTAATGGCAAGAATAAAGTATTAAAAAATAGGTAATTAACATTATTAGCAATAATGGTATTAAAAAATACCATTATTACTATAGTATAAAAATTAAAGTAAAATTTTAGAGATATACTTTATTGTAATAAAGACAGTACAGATTGAGGTACTTGGTTAGCTTGTGCTAATACTGAAGTACCTGCTTGTTGTAAAATTTGACCACGAGTCATATTAGAGACTTCTTCAGCATAATCTGCATCTTCAATACGGCTACGCGCTGAGCTTAAGTTATTTACTGTATTGTTGATGTTAGTCACAGTTGACTCAAAACGATTTTGTACCGCACCAAGCTCACCACGTAATTCATCAATTTTTGATAATGCAGCATCAAGTGTTTTTAAAGGATCTGCTGTTGGGCTTGAAGAAACATTAAATGAAGCTAAACCGAGTTCAGTACTGTCAATTTTTTTCAAATTGATTTCAATAGTTTCACCATCATTTGCACCCACTTGTATTTTAAGTGTTTTATCAGCAGATAATACTTTAGTACCATTGAAATCAGTTTGTTTAGATACACGGTCTATCTCTTCTAAACGTTGATCAATTTCGTTTTGAATTGATTCTAAATCGCTTTGAGAGTTTGTACCATTTGCCGCTTGAACAGTCAATTCACGAATACGTTGAACGTTGTTATTAATTTCGTTTAATGCACCTTCAGTTGTTTGAGCTAAAGAGATACCGTCATTTGCATTACGTGCAGCTTGAGTTAAACCACGAATATTTGAAGAAAAACGATTAGCGATTGCTTGACCTGCTGCATCATCTTTAGCGCTGTTGATACGCATACCTGATGATAGACGCTCAATTGCAGTTCCAAGAACACTTTGAGAATTATTCAGATTGTTTCTTGCCATTAAAGACATAGTATTGGTATTAATTACCTGTGCCATTTTTATCTCCTTTAATATGATTAGTTAGATCAACGAGATATTGAAAATATTATTCAATACTTTTGCTGATGATTTAGTTATCGGTATTAAAAAAAGAAACTTTAATATTTTTTTAATTTTTATTTTATGTCGTCGAATAAAACCGAATAACTAATTAAGTTTGATAAAACGATCAGAGGTCCTAATACATTTTTATATGTAAATTAATCGGTAAAAAACAGTTGATAGCCTTATTTAATAAAGGCCGCGGCAAAAGTGCATAACCTACTATCTATTTAAATAATTGCAATATATTTACTAATAATAGAAATTATATTAGAAAGATCACTACTTAATTTTATTTTTAAATTACGACTGCCATCCTTAAAACCATTTAGAAAAACATTTAGCTTTTAACACTCTAAAATATCAAAGTTCATTGATTAAAAAGATAATTTATAACTCCAGTAGCGATATGTCACCTACATCTTTTTACAGTGCAAAATTGATATGGATATAACATTTATAATTGAATAAATAACTGGTTTTTGAATAGATAAAATCGTCTAGCAATATATGCATTGCCAAAACCTAATTATTTATTAATAAAAATATCTAAACTTTTTATTACATCAGTCGATAAAACAAGAGATGAAAGAATTTATAATAGGATAATAAAACATGGCAATGAGTATATTGGGGATTGGTTCTGGTATTGATTTAAATGAAGTATTAGATCAATTAGAAGCGGTAGAAAAAAACCGTCTTACGCCAATAAAAGCACAGCAAAAAACAATTAATAATAAAATAAGCGGTTTTGGCAAATTAAAAAGTGCATTATCAACATTTAATAGCGCAACAGCAAAACTACAAAAAAAAGAGCTGTTCCAAGCTAGAACGGTATCGGGCAATGACAACTACTTTACTACTAACGTAAGTAGCAATGCTCAATTAGGTAATTATGCAGTGAGTGTGCAACAACTTGCTAGCGCACACAGCGTTGCTACTAATACAATAAACGATAAACAAACAGCGTTAGGTAACAATAATGAAACGCGAACAATCACCATCGAACAAGCTAATGGTCAAAAATTAAATGTCACTTTAGGTAAAGATGAAACATCCTTAGAATCAATCGCAAATGCAATTAACCAAGCTAAAGTGGTTAATGAAGATGGCTCAATCAGTGAATCTCCCGTTAATGCAACAATTGTTCGTTCAGGAACCGATAGCTATCAACTGGTTATCACATCTAAAGAAACAGGTGAACAACAAACTATAACTTCGATATCATCCGATGATGAAAAACTCAATTCATTAGTTGGTTTTGATATTAATCAAGCTGATTCATCAGCAATGAGCGAAGTCGCTAAAGCGCAAGATGCTAAATTTAGTTTTAATGGTATTACCGTCAATAGTGCATCAAATACCGTTAAAGATGTCATCCCTGGCGTTGATATCACTTTAAAAGCAGTAACCACCACATCGCAAAATTTAACTATTAACGCAGATAACGAAAAAACCCAAGAGGCACTTAAAGAGTGGGTGGAGGCATTTAATCAATTACAATCAACGATATCAACCTTAACTCAATTTACTGCTAGTGATGCCAATTCAGATGAATTAAATAGTAATAATGGACCACTGGTTGGTGATTCAACACTACGTAATATAGATCAAAGTATCCGATCTATCTTTTCGAAAGGTCAAGCTGGTGAAATCTCTGTATTGGCTCAAATCGGTATCAATATGGATAGTAATGGCAAGCTAATTATTAAAGAAAACGAATTAGAAAAAGCCCTCAAAGAAAACAGTGAAGCAGTCGCCATGCTATTTATTGGTGATGGTGAAACGACAGGCATAGCTAACGAAGTATGTGCCAAAGTGAGTAGCTTCATTGATAGTGATGGCATGATTGATACCGCAACTAACGGCTTAAACTCAACCTTAAAATCATTAGATAAACGCTATGATCAAGTTAACAACTCTATTGACCAAACTATTGAACGTTATCGTGTACAGTTTACTAAATTAGATATCTTGATCAATGAATTAAATGGTATGAGCAATTACTTAACCACACAATTCGAAATGATGGCGAACATGAAAAAATAAGGAATATAAAAATGGGAGTTCAAGCTTATAAGCAAGTTAATTTAGAAACGAGTGTTAATCAGGCTTCGCCACATCAGCTTATTGTTTTATTATTCGAGGGCGCACTTAATGCTATTCGTTTAGCTGAGTTATATATAGAAAAAGGGAATATTGCAGGCAAAGGGCAAGCCATTTCGAAAGCAATTAATATTATAGATAATGGACTTAAGAGTTCACTTGATCTAGAGCAAGGTGGTGAAATTGCCGAAAATTTAGATCAATTATATCAATACATCAGTCAGCAGTTGGTTTTAGCCAATTTACATAATGATAAAGACAAACTGCAAGTCTGTTTTAATTTGCTTGATAACATTGCTCAAGCTTGGCGGGAGATAGCATAGTTATGGGAATATCAGTTTTAAATAATAATTTATTATTAGAACAATATGAAAAGCTTAATTATGTTGTTGAGCAAATGCTAATTAATGCACAAAAAGAAAACTGGGAATTATTAATCAGCTGGCAAGCTCAATACCACCAATTATCTAAAGATATCCAACTAATTGATACGATACCATCACCACAGCAAGATATGATTCGAATGTATATCAATAATATTTTGGGTTATCAAGAGCAATTAGAACAATTAATACATCTACGGCATGATGAACTTACCAGACTCATTGGCGAGCAGGTTAATTATCAAACTAAAATAGACAGTTACCAAAAAATTGCCAACCTAGCATAATTCACTAAGTAATCAAAAAAATAGACTAAAAATAATTGAGGAGCGGGGTTTTTAGCGATTTTAAAGTGCCAAAAACCCCGCTCCTCAAACTTTTTTTATTATTAATTTAAACTGGATAAAGTTATAAAAGGTGAATAATAGGCTGACTTTTTAACAGTCTTTTTAACAAAATAGATGAAAGCCAATTTTTGATAAAAATTGGCAGTTGATGAATGACGATTTTTAAACAAATAGAATAATTAATAAATTAAACATTCATATTCATGATTTCTTGATACGCCGCTACTAACTTATTTCTAACTTGTACGCCAAATTGCAAAGAAACCGAAGACTTTTGCATATTAACCATTACTTCATTTAATGAAACATTAGGTTCACCCATTTCAAAAGCTTTAGCTTGCTTACTTGCCTCAATTTGAGTTTGGCTAATTTTATCTAAAGCCATTTTTAATTCAGCAACAAAATTTTGCTCTTTACTTACCTGTTGATTCGAAGAAAAATCCAATTTAGTTGCCGGATTAAAAGCCTCGATACTGTTCATCATATTAATTATATTCATCTTAATAAAATTACCGCTTAAATTATCACAAAGATAACAATCTAAAAGCGATAACTAAAGGGTAAAGCATGTGCTTTTTTAGCTATTGATTTTTATAAATACACAGATAATAGACCCTAGAATTAATCTAACCTGTTTAGAATTAGGATAC
This sequence comes from Gilliamella sp. B3127, assembly GCF_026536935.1. Classification (NCBI taxonomy): domain Bacteria; kingdom Pseudomonadati; phylum Pseudomonadota; class Gammaproteobacteria; order Orbales; family Orbaceae; genus Gilliamella; species Gilliamella sp. B3127. Next base: position 50,086 of record NZ_JAFNNI010000005.1, on the reverse strand, counting down.
ATATGGATAGCCAGTCAGTGGGTAACAAAGGCGAATCAATATTGAATAAGTTACCATTTATCAATCAATTAAAACAAAATCGAAAAATGCTGCTCCTTATTGTAGGAGTGATCGTAATTGCTATAAGTAGTATCACCTATTTATGGCTTAAGAGTGATGCTTACGGTGTGCTATTTAGTAATTTGAATGATAAAGATGGCGGTGAAATCATTAGCCAACTTGATAAGATGAATATTCCATATAAGTTTTCATCATCCGGTACAACGATCTTAATTCCCGAAAATAAAATTTATGATACTCGCCTACGAATTGCTCAACAAGGTTTACCTAAAGGCGGAGCTATCGGTTTTGAACTGCTTGATAAAGAAAGTTTTGGAATGAGCCAGTTCAATGAACAAATCAATTATCAACGAGCATTAGAAGGCGAATTATCCAGAACAATTTCAATCATTAGTAGTGTTGATGATGCCAGAGTGCATTTGGCTATGCCAAAACCCTCTTTATTTGTTAGAGAAAGAAAATTCCCTTCTGCATCAGTCGCATTAACTTTATTACCGGGTCGCTCGCTATCTCAAGGTCAAATTGACGCTATTATCCACTTAATTTCAAGTAGTGTGCCGGAATTACAAGCGGATAAAGTCACTATCATCGATCAAAACGGTAATTTATTGACTGGAGAAAAATACCGCGATACTAACGTTAATGTTGCCCAATTAGAATATAGTGAACGAATCGAAAATTTGGTGCGTGAACGCGTAGAAAAAATCATTATACCGATTTTAGGTAAACAAAATGTTAAAGTTCAAGTTAATGCTGACATTGACTTTAGCCGTCAGGAATCAACATCCGAAATCTATGATCCTAATAGCGATGTTAACAATCAAACCATTCGCAGTAAGCAGCAAGTTGAAAACCGTCAATTAGCATCAAGCAATGTTATTGGTGGTGTACCAGGGGCTTTATCTAACCAACCAGTACCAACACCAAGTGCACCAATTGATGGAGAGAATGAAGCAAAAGATAAAGACGACAAGCAAAAAATGTATCATTTACAATCCAATAATACGTTGAACTTTGAAGTTAATCGTCAAATTATTCATAGCAAAATTCCTGAAGGTCGTATCAAGCGCTTATCTGTCGCGGTTCTAGTTAATTACAAATTTGCGACAATCAATGAAGTTGCATCGTCAAATGAAGAAAATCAAAAAAATGAAGCGGTCGAAAAATGGGTAAAACTCGATAAAGAAGAGCTTACTCATATTGAGGCGCTAGCACGTCAAGCTATGGGATTTTCAGACTTGCGTGGTGATTCATTAACGGTGGCAAATTTGAAATTTACAGATCAAATAGATGATGAAAATGACGCCATCACCTTTTTACAAAAACATGAAGTTTACGACATGCTGAAAACGGCAATTAAATATCTAATTTATATCTTAATAATATGGTATGCATGGCGAAAAGTACTGCGTTCGGTATGGATTAAGATTCAAAGACAATACCTCAATACGGATAAATCTGACGGCACGATGGGCGCTGAAGATAAGCTTGATTATAAAGCACACAGTAAACTGCAACAGAAAATTTTTGAAGATAATATGCAACAACAGCAATACATCCGAAAAATTGTCGAAAAAGATCCTCGTGTAATGGCTCTCATTATTCGTGGTTGGATGAACAAGAAGGACACCGAGTAATGAATTTAAGTGAATCTCAAAAAGCAGCGACAATTTTAATGATTTTAGGTGAAGAATTAGCTGCAAAAGTAATGCAATTTTTAGACCATAAAGAGGTACAACAAATTAGTAGTGCCATGATGGGATTGCCACAATTAACACAAGAACAACTCAAAAATATTCTTAATGAGTGTCAAACCACACTTGATGATTGTGCCGTATTAAATACCGATACTAATGGCTATCTACGAAAAGTTCTCGAAAAATCAATTGGTAGTGATAAAGCCAGCCGTCTACTTGATGAACTATTAGATACCGATATTGAAGATACTACCGATGGCTTAAAAATGCTTAACTTTGTTGATGCGGCCAGAGCTGTTGATTTGGTTAAGAAAGAGCATCCACAAATTATCGCCACAATTTTAGTTCACTTAAATCGTGACTTAGCTGCTGAGATATTAAATCTATTTGATGATGATCTGCGTAATGATGTAATGCTACGTATTGCAACCTTCGGTGGAGTAGAGCCTTCAGCGTTAGAGGTATTATCAACATCGTTATCAACTTTACTACATGGACAAAATATTAAGCTTAATAATATGGGGGGTATCCGCACCGCAGCAGAAATCATCAACCTGATGAAATCACAACAAGAAGAATTGGTTATCAATGCATTACGTGATTATGACAATGAGTTAGCTCAAAAAATCATTGATGAAATGTTCTTATTCGAAAATCTGGTTGATGTGGATGATAGAAGTATCCAACGTCTACTCAAAGATGTGGATAATGAAACCTTAATTATTGCCCTGAAAGGTGCGACAGAACCATTACGGGAAAAATTATTATCGAATATGTCGCAACGTGCTGCATCTATATTACGTGAAGATTTAGAAAACAGACCACCAGTGCGCTTGTCACAAGTTGAAACCGAACAGAAGAAAATTTTGGTTATTGCTCGTCGTTTAGCTGAAACCGGTGAGATGATCTTAAGTAGCGGTGATGATGAATATGTATAATCAAGCTAATACCTTAACTTGGAAACCATTACACTTTCAAGATTTAGCAGAATCATCACCACTCATTCCTGAAACCGATGAGCAAGAAGAGTGTGAACCAGAACTTGAAATAGTCGATGAGGCCGATACCAATTTTATTGATATTAATAGCCCTGAAATAACGCTAGAACTTGAAAATATCAAACAACAAGCACGAGAAGAAGCCTATCAAGAAGGTTTTAATCTAGGTAAAGAAGAAGGTTTCAATATTGGTAAACAAACAGGGTATGAGGAAGGGTTAACAATAGGCCAACAAGAAGGCCTGGAGAAAATAGAACAACAGATAAACGAAGAAAAATTAAATACTGTTGAATCCATCAAAAATCTAGCAATTCATTTTCAGCAGTCAATTAATCAAATTGATGAAAAAATTGTACCAAAGCTATTTGATCTCGCTTTACTTGCCGCTGAAAAAACTGTTGGTTCGTTATCCAAAGTAAAACAAAAACAATTAATGCATTCGATCAAGTCATTAATTGAACAAAATACAATTGCACCGATTGTGGTTCGAATCAATCCGAATGATTTTTTATGGCTAGAGCCACAACTAGATGATCAACTAAAAAATGAATGGCAATTTATTGCCGATGCAAATATAGAATTAGGTGGCTGCAAAATATTTACTGAAACAAATGAGATCGACGCAAGTATAACCAATCACTGGCAAATTATTTCTGACACAGTGCATGGAGATGAGCGTTAAGGTGAGCTTTTGTACGCAATGGGCAACTAAAATTGATAGTGCTAAACAGAAATTAGAGTCTGCATCTTTAATTCGTCAATATGGTCGATTGGTTAAAGCGTCTGGTCTTGTTCTAGAAGCTATTGGTTTAAAACTACCATTAGGATCCAACTGTTTTGTTGAACGACAATTAGATGGCAAAATCCAAGCGGTTGAGTGTGAAGTAATTGGTTTTAAAGGAAAAACACTATACCTCATGCCGTTTGAATCAACAGACGGTATATTACTCGATGCAAGAGTTTATACATCACAATATGATTTAACACATTTTAGCCACAAAGTTTTACCAATTGGTATGGGGTTATTAGGCCGAGTTGTCGATGCAATGGGAAAACCTCTCGATGGCAAACCATTACCTGAAGATATCGAATATGAAGGATTAATTAATAAAACACTAAATCCGCTAACCCGAACACCAATTCATCAAGTTCTCGATGTTGGCATTCGTGCAATCAATGCATTATTAACCGTTGGTCAAGGTCAGCGAATGGGGCTTTTTGCAGGTTCAGGCGTTGGTAAAAGTGTTTTACTTGGCATGATGGCAAGATACACCAAAGCCGATATTATTGTGGTTGGTTTAATCGGTGAGCGAGGTCGAGAAGTAAAAGATTTTATTGAAAATATTTTAGGTGAAGAGGGCTTAGCTCGATCTGTTGTTGTTGCCGCGCCTGCTGATGTATCGCCATTATTACGTCTACAAGGTGCAGCCTACGCGACTAAAATTGCTGAAAAATTTCGTGACCAAGGATTTAATGTATTACTCATTATGGATTCATTAACACGCTACGCCATGGCACAACGTGAAATAGCCTTAGCCATCGGTGAACCACCAGCGACTAAAGGATATCCTCCTTCAGTATTTGCAAAATTACCAGCATTAGTTGAAAGAGCCGGTAATGACGCTGAAGGCAAAGGCGCTATTACCGCTTTTTATACCGTGCTAACCGAAGGTGATGACCAGCAAGATCCTATCGCTGACTCAGCTAGAGCAATTCTCGACGGACATATTGTTTTATCCCGTTCTCTTGCCGAATCAGGTCATTATCCAGCTATTGATATTGAAGCATCAATAAGTCGCGTGATGACAGAACTAACCAAAGACGAAAAAAAATCACGGTTATTTAAGCAATTATTTTCAAGTTTCCAACGTAATCGTGACTTAATTAATGTTGGCGCTTATGTAGCAGGAACCGATCCTTTATTAGATAAGGCAATAACGCTTTTTCCTGCTATGCAACAATTTTTACAACAAGGAATTTATGAACATTGTAGTTATCAAGACGCTTATCAACAGTTAGCAAGAATTGTTGATTCAAACTTAGGAAAGAACAATGGCCAATCAATATAATGGTAAATTTGCCTTTTTAACATTAAAAAAGTTAGCTGAAAAATCAGTCGACGACAAATTGATTAAATTAAAAAATGCGCATGATAATAAGCGTAATGCTCAATCACAACTAAATGTATTGAATGATTACTATAATGAGTACCAACAGCGCTTAAATAAAGCGTTATCAGTTGGCATTACAGGATCAGAACTGAACAATTTTAATGCTTTTATTACTGCTATTGAGCAAGGGATCACACAACAAAAAAAGTTATTGTTAACTTTAGAAATTAAACAAAAACAGATTACCAATGAGCTAAATCAATCACAAAAAAGTCTCAATACTTACACCACATTATTGGATAAACAAGATAAAAAACGACTGCTACAGCAAAGCCGTTTACAACAAAAATTAACCGATGAATTTGCACAGCAGCAGTTAGCAAGGAGAATGTTGAATGAATATTAATCAATTTAGTGATATCCCATTAATATCACCTATAGAATTGAATGAAGTATCAATTATTGAAGACGATTTTTTTCAGCTTTTATTACAGTTTAATGAAAAACAAGAGTTAGGCGAAAATAATAGCCTAGCCAAAGCTAATATTTTCGAGAACAAACTCGATCATCAATTAGATGATCAAGAAGAGGAAGATAGTGATGAATTATTCACACTATTTCCACTAACTTTGCAAGTCGAAGAACAGCCTATAATTAATAATGAGCATAATTATACTGAACAGCCAGCAATACGTGAATTAAAAATTAATACTACAGCTAATGATATACTTTTAAAGTCACCAATTTCTGATGATATCAATGTAGATGAAAAAGCAGCAGAAATACTCACTATTATTAATAGTAGTGAACAAGTGATCATTAAAGCAAATGAACAAACAAGCTTGCTAACGAATGATGAACATTATATATCAACCAATATAAATTCAGTTAAAACCTCAAATCAACCATTACCAACTCTTACTAATACTCAAAATAATAATATCGATTTACCTATCACCAATTTTGATATTAACCACTTTGAACAAGAACCTACATTACTAGTCCATAGCCCAAATCAATTAACCACATCAACACCATTAATTGAAAGTCAAAAAACGTTAAATATAAATTTACCTATGCCAATGGATATTACTGAATGGCAAAAAACATTAAACGAAAAAATTAGTCTCGTTTGTCGTCAAGGTATCCAAAATGCGGAAATCAAATTACATCCTGAAGAATTGGGTTCGCTGCATATTAAATTGGCAATAGTTGATGACAAAATGAACCTTCACATGGCTGTTGCACATAATATGGTTAAAAGCGTGTTAGAATCAGCTTTACCGCAATTAAGAACTTCATTGGAAGAACAAGGTATTATGTTAGAGCAGACCGATATTAGTGATTTTTCAATGATGAATGACTCCTCATCACCTTATAAACAAGAGTTTGAAATAGAGCAATTAATGGACGATAAAAATCAAACACTTCATGAACTTGATCATCCATCAAACATTGTTCAATCAGGATTAAGTATTTTTGCCTAAATAATAGTATTTGAAACAGTACTATGTTTTGATAGCTAGAGATTAAAAAGGTTGAATAGGTCATATTTTTACTGCCTATTCTTCCAATTAATTCTCAAAGCATGATTTATTATTTTGGTAATTTTTGGCTATTTAAATAGACATTTCATTAATTTTCATTGAGACAATAATAAATATGCAAACTACCAAGAAAAAAATAAGTATTTTAAATCTAGTACTTATTTTAATTACCCTTTTAGCAACAGGTTTTGCTGCTTATTTATGGTTACAAGATTCTCCTAAAACGACGCCCCATGTAGAACCAGAAGTGTTATCACCGGTTTTTTTAACATTAAAACCTTTCACAATTTCACTTCCACCATCTAAAGAAAATTTAGAAATCAATAAAATTCTATACGTTGGTATGGTGTTACGCGTCGCTGATGAAGAACAAAAAACCGTTTTATTAGATTATCTTCCTGAAGTAAGAAGTGACGTACTTTTGTTAACTTCAAAACAGTACGTTAATAATTTAAAGAAAGAGTCAGGCAAACTTGAATTACAAGAGCAGATAAAAATGGCATTATCTCGCCAATATGATGCAAAACACTCAGTAAAAATTGATGAAGTTCTATTTACTGATTTCATTGTAAGGTAATTATCATGTCTGATAAGCTTCAACCTAATACCGATAAAAGTGAATCTTTGCATTCACAAAATAATTCAGCCAGCATAAAAAATGATGCTGAGCAAAATTATCATTTACAACAAAGTAAACGGACTGAAGTTAAGCCTTATGATATATCAGTTAAACATAGCTTTATCCCTGAAAGACTAACCGCGTTAGAGATTATTAATGAACGCTTTGCACGTCAATTTAGAATTGGATTATTTAATTTATTACGCCGAAATACTGATGTTATAACCTCACCCATTGAACCCAAAACGTTTAAAGAGTTTTCACATGTTTCAGCAACCAATCATTTAAATTTAGTTCATCTTAACCCTTTGCGGGGAAGTTGCTTATTTTCATTTTCACCTGAATTAGTATTTATTGTTGTTGATACTCTTTTTGGTGGGGATGGCCATATTACTAATGTTGATACTGAAGGACGAGAGTTTACTCATACTGAGCAAGAGATTATTCGACGAGTATTAAGTCTTGCTTTAACAACTTATCAAAGCTCCTGGATTGATGTATACAATATTGAAACCGAATACATCCGCTCTGAAGTAGAAAGCAAATTTACCAACATTACCAGCTCGCCTGACGATGTTGTGTTAACTTCATCATTTTTAGTCGAAATTGGTAATTTTAAAGGAACATTTTGCATATGTATTCCTTATGCAATGGTTGAACCAATTAAAGAGCTATTAATTAAACCACCGATAGAAAACCAAACTCACCAAGATGATAACGTGTGGATGAGCTCACTGACGAGTGGTATTAAACAATCAACCGTTGAGTTAGTCGCAAACTTTACAAACATTCAAACAACTGTTGCCAAATTATTAGCATTAAAAGTCAGTGATATTTTGGATATCGAAAAACCAACAAGCCTTGATGTCACCATTGGCGGTGTACCAGTATTAAAAGGTCATTATGGTAGCGTAAATAAACAGTATGCAATCCAAGTAGATCAGATAAGCAATCCAGTTTTAGAACAATTGAATGAAGGAGTGTTCAATGAGTGATATACCAAGTGATGATAGCCAACTAAATATTAGTGATGAATCAGTAATGAAAGAAGCTATTTTCGAAACCCTTTCACCACAACCAACAGACGTAAAAAAGCAAGATATTAACCTTATCCTAGATATTCCAGTTAATCTAAGCGTAGAACTTGGTCGAACCAAAATGGCCATTAAAGATCTTTTAAATTTAACTCAGGGTTCAGTTATAGCCTTAGACGGTTTAGCTGGTGAACCTTTAGACATCCTTATTAATGGCTATTTAATTGCGCAAGGTGAAATCGTTGTAGTTGGCGATAATTATGGAGTACGAATTACCGATATTATTACTCCATCAGAACGTGTTCGTAGATTAAGCCGTTAAAAATGAGATAACCATGACCCAAACTTTATCCGCCATTCCTGTAGAATCAAGCCTATTTAGCCAGATCGGCATGGCATTTTTTTGTGTAATTGCTGTTATCTTATTTTTAGCATGGATAATAAAACGAATTGGTTGGAAAAAGTCTACGAAACAATTCATTGATATTAAAGCAACTTATAATATAAGTGCTAAAGAGCGAATTCTTCTGGTTTATGTTGATCATCAATTACTGGTAGTTGGTGTTACTGCACAACAAATGACATTACTGCATACCATAAATGAACAACGCACTGAAATGTTATTAGCTGAGCCCGCTGAGGTTGAGCAATTGTCAAAAAGTAACCTGTTTAATCAGATATTACAATCTGTGTTAGACAAGAGGTAAGATAGTGCGGTTAATACATATTATTTTGCTAAACGTACTGTTTTTTAGTCAATGTAGTTTTGCTCAATTATCACCATTAACAATTGTTTCTCAAACACCATATCAAGAAGGACAAAGTTGGTCTTTACCTGTTGAAACCTTAGTCTTTTTAACTTTACTCACTTTTATCCCTATTATTCTACTACTAATGACGAGTTTTACTCGGATCATTATTGTATTAGGATTATTGCGAAGTGCACTTGGCACACAATCTGCACCACCTAATCAAGTGATAATAGGCATTGCGTTATTTATGACATTTTTTATCATGTCACCAACACTCGATAAAATATATCAAGAGGCGTATGTGCCTTATTCGAAACAACAAATCACCATGCAAGAAGGGTTAAATGAAGCAACAAAACCGCTTCGTGAATTTATGCTCTCTCAGACTCGTGAAAGCGATTTAGGGTTATTTGTAAATATGTCTCATACGAATGAAATTCAAACTCGTGAAGATATCCCACTACGAATTTTGGTGCCGGCTTTTATCGTTAGTGAACTCAAAACCGCTTTTCAAATTGGCTTTACACTGTTTATTCCTTTCTTAGTAATTGATTTAGTTGTCGCCAGTACCTTAATGGCGTTAGGGATGATGATGGTCCCACCCGCAACGGTATCTCTACCATTTAAAATTATGTTGTTTGTATTAGCTGATGGCTGGCACTTACTATTAGGTTCGTTAGCACAAAGTTTTTTTAGTTAAAGTAAAGGAATATAATGCCATCTGAATATATTAGCCATTTCGCCATACAAGCCATCAAGGTTGCAGCATCGCTTGCTGGTCCTTTATTAATAGCGGCACTGGTCACAGGATTAATCATCAGTTTACTACAAGCAGCTACCCAAATTAATGAGATGACGTTATCTTTCATCCCAAAAATTTTGGCTGTTATTCTAGTATTAATTATTTTAGGTCCATCAATGCTAACCACAATGATCGACTATATTCGCCTTGTCATCACTAGCATTCCCAACCTAACAAGTTAACCTTAATGGATTTAGCTATTGTCGATCTATTGAATATTGATTTTTTTGCTTGGGTTCAATCAAGTTTTCTCCCTTTTGTTCGTATTTTAGCTTTAATTATGGTCGCACCAATCACTGGCGAAAAAGAAGTACCAAACCGTGTAAAAATAGGTTTAGCAATACTTATTGTCATTGTGTTACCTTTACCAAAGTTAGACGACAACCTTACCCTTTATTCATTAATGGGCATCTGGATTATTGCTCAGCAAATCATGATTGGCATCCTAATTGGTTTTGCAATACAACTTACCTTTATGACGGTTAGATTTTCGGGGGAGTTAATTAGTATGCAAATGGGATTAGGAATGGCCACTTTTTATGATCCTATCAGCGGTCCATCAACCTCGGTATTATCACGTTTAATTAATATTATTGCTATGTTGATATTTCTTAGCTTAGATGGTCATTTATGGTTACTTTACGGATTAGCTAACAGTTTTGATATCATTCCTATTACGGTCTATCCTTTAAAACAAAACGGCTATTTAGCCTTAATCGAAATAACGGGTCTATTATTTAATAACGGTATTATGTTGGCATTACCATTAATGACATTATTACTTATTATTAATCTGTCATTGGGCTTATTAAATAGATTTACACCACAACTATCAATTTTTGTGGTCGGCTACCCGCTTACATTATTATGTGGGCTAACGATGTTATCGTATCTATTTTCTGCTTTACCATTGTTTGTCGAATCAATTTTAGAACAGATCTTTTTAACAATTTCTCGAATCTTAATCTATCTTGCTGATGTATCTACTTAGTAAAAAAAGTTGAGGAACGGGGTTTTTGAACGCCTAAATTAGAGATAATTAACGCTTGATAAAATCAAATTTTGCTTAAAATAAAAAACCGCTGCGTAAACAAAAGTCACACAGCGGTTATTAAGAAAAAATTAATTAAATAATTTATGGAATTGTAAACATATCCAATCCCAAATGCCGCCGAAGAATCCAGTTTCCTCAATATTTTCAAGCGCAACTAAAGATTGTTCATTGATAACTTTATCATCCAATAAAAATTGAATTTTACCAACCGAGGTTCCTTTGGTTATTGGTGCATAAATATAATCATCAATGGTATATTGCACTTTAACATCTGCTGAACGACCTTTCGGCACTGTGATATAAGCGCCATTGATCGCACCTAATTTAACTTTATTTTCATCACCATACCAAATTGACTCAATCGCGAGTGGATCATTGGGTTTTACTGGATTTGCCGTTTCAAAGAATCTGAATCCCCACGTAAGTAATTTTTTACTTTCTTCTTCACGACCTTTAAATGTTCGACCACCCAATACCGCTGAAATTAAACGTGTATTACCATCAACAGCAGAAGCAACAAGGTTATAACCGGCTGCGTTAGTATGTCCAGTTTTAATGCCATCTACATTTAATGTAGTATCCCAAAGTAATCCATTACGATTCATTTGAGGTTTAGAAAGATTGTAGGTAAATTCTTTTTCTTTATAAATTGCATATTCTTTTGGTAAGTCACGAATTAAAGCCTGACCTAACAACGCCATATCTTTAGCTGTGGTATATTGACCCGGTGCATCAAGCCCGTGCACAGTTTCAAAATGAGTGTGTTGTAATCCAATTTTTTTCGCATATTCATTCATCAAATTAACGAAAGCACCTTGGCTACCTGCAACATGTTCAGCCATAGCAATACATGCGTCGTTACCCGATTGAATAATGATACCTTTATTTAAATCAGAAACCGAAACAGTCTTACCGACTTCTAAAAACATTAATGATGAGCCTTTTAATACTGGGTTACCTGTTGCCCAGGCATCTTTACTCACTAATACCATATCATCATTTTTAATTCGGCCTGATTCTAAGGCTTGACCAACAACATAACTTGTCATCATTTTAGTTAAACTTGCTGGATCACGTTGTTGTTCCGCATTATATTGCGCTAAAATTTCGCCAGATTTTGCATCCATTAAGATATACGCTTCAGCATCTAGTTGTGGAATAGCCGGTATAGGAAAAGCCATTTCCGCAGAAGCAGAAGAACATATTGCGAGCACTAATAATCCAAAAGATAATTTAAATTTCTTTTTCATTTATAAAAATTCCGTTAAATGTTTTTAGATAACATATATCGATGAGTGTGAATAGACATCATAATGCCAAAACTTGCCATTAAAACGACTAATGATGAGCCACCATAACTTATTAGTGGTAATGGTACACCAACTACTGGCAATATTCCACTGACCATACCGATATTAATAAATACATAGACAAAAAAGACCAAAATTAAACCACCAGAAAGGATTCGGCCAAAAGTCGTTTGTGCTTGAGAAGCAATAATCAAACCTCTAATTATTAAGCATAAGAATAAGACCAGCAAAATAATCGAGCCAATAAAGCCAAACTCTTCTGCGATGACTGAAAAAATGAAATCAGTATGGCGTTCAGGTAAAAATTCTAACTGTGACTGGGTACCTTCTAGCCAGCCTTTGCCCCATATTCCACCTGATCCAATTGCTGTTTTAGATTGAAGAATATGATAGCCAGTACCATTAGGGTCACGTTCAGGATTAATTAGCGTTAATACTCGTTCACGTTGATAATCATGCATTAAGTAGAACCACATAATCGGTACAAAGATAGCCAACAATATCAAAGCAACAAGAATAAATCGCCAATTAATACCAGCCAAAAAGATAATAAAAATACCAGACATGACAATTAAAATAGCAGTTCCCAAATCGGGTTGCATTGCCACTAATAGTGTTGGCACACCGATAATAGCTAATGTTTGTAAGGTGGTTTTTAGCGGTGGAGGGCAACCATCACGATGAATAAATTTAGCTACCATTAAAGGAACAGCAATTTTAGCAATTTCTGAGGGTTGAAAACGAATAACTCCTAAGTCTAACCAGCGTTGAGCGCCTTTACTGGTGTAGCCAAAAATATCAACCAATAGTAATATAAAAATACAGGCAATATAAAGATAAGGTGCCCACTGTTCATAACTTCTTGGTGAAAACTGTGCAAAGACAATCATCACAAAAAAACCAAGTAATATTTGGATCACTCTTTTTTGCATCATATCTATATCTTGGCCGCTAGCACTCCATAGAATATAAAGGCTATAACCAAGTAGTAAAGAGATAAATAAGCAAAAAAGCGGATCGATATGTATCTTTTGCCAAAAAGATTTCTTAATATTATTCATCATTAATCTTCATGTCCTGTATTAGGTGATTCATCGTTTAATTCCGTTGAGTTATCACCTTCAAGATAATAATCTAGTATCTTACGTGCGACTGCACCACCGTTGGAGCTTCCTCCTCCACCATTTTCCAGAACAATCGCTAAGGCTATTTTCGGTTTATCGTAAGGTGCGTAAGCAATAAATAAAGCATGATCGCGTAAATGTTCAGGTATTCTATGTGCGTTATAGGTTTCGTTTTCTTTTAAACCATAAACTTGAGCAGTACCTGATTTACCCGCGGCTTGATATTTAGCGCCTGCATAAACTTTACGCGCGGTGCCTCGAGCACCAAACATTACTCGGTGCATACCTTCTTTTGCTAATGCCCAATAGGTTGGATTAACATCAACAAGACTGTTTTTTTCAATATATTTTGATGGATCAATCAGTGGTTGATTTTGATTGGTATTGATAATGTCGCTCTTTTTATATAATAAAAAGTGTGGTGTATAGGTTTTACCATTATTAATTAGTGTAGTTAATGCTTTAGCCATTTGCATTGGCGTTGCTGTCCAATAACCTTGACCTATACCGACAGGAATAGTGTCTCCTTGTAACCAAGATTTTTTATGGCGTTTTAATTTCCATTCACGACTTGGCATGACAGCTCGTGTCTCTTCACTAGGCGAGATATCAATGCCTGTTCGCTGGCCATAACCAAACTTAGTCATCCATAAATTTAGGCGATCTATCCCCATGTCATATGCAACTTGGTAAAAATAGGTATCTACTGATTCTTCTATCGCTCGTAATACATCGACATGACCATGCCCCCATTTTAACCAGTCTCGATAACGTCTTTCAGTACCCGGTAATTGCCACCAACCCGGATCGTTAACCACACTTTTTGGTGAAACAACGCCTTCACTTAATGCTGCTATCGAAATAAATGGTTTAACAGTTGAAGCTGGGGGATAAGCACCGAGCAATGCACGGTTAAATAGTGGTTTACTTGGATCATTAAGTAACTCACTATATTTCTTACTTGAAATACCACCTACAAAGTCGTTTGAATCATAACTTGGGCTTGATACCATTGCTAATATTTCACCATTATTTGGATTAATAGCAACAACCGATGCTTTACGGCCAGCAAGCAGTGATTCAATATAGAGTTGTAATTTGAGATTAATGGATAAATAGATATCTTCACCCGCTTGTGGTGGATGTTGTTCAAGTAAGCGAACAATACGGCCTCGGCTATTGACTTCAACCTTTTCGTTACCCGCCGTGCCATGTAAAACATCTTCGTAATATCGTTCAATCCCCATTTTTCCAATATTAAAGGTAGCCACATAATTGCTAGCTTTATTTTCTTCTTCTAGACGTTGCTTATCTTGACTGTTTATTTTAGATATATAACCAAGAATATGGGTAAGTGAAGCACCGTATGGATAATATCGATGTTGAATTTTTACAATTGATACAAAAGGAAATCGATGCTGATCAACAATAAACCGAGCAATTTGTTTTTCGGTTAAGTTTTCTTTAAGTGGTACAGGACGATGAGATCGATAATTTCGTCGCTCCTTTTGGAAGTTTTCAATATCTTCATCAGTTAAATCAACAATCTTTTTTAATTGTTCAAATTGCTCATTAAGGTTTTTAGTTTTGTCAGGAACAATATTAAGTTGATAGGTAATATTATTTATCGCTAATGGCGTGCCATTACGATCATAAATCATACCGCGACTTGGAGGAATAGGGATAATTTCAATACGATTATTGTTCGATTTGGTGCTGTAATAACTAAAATTCGATATTTGCAAATCAGCTAAATTGGCTAATAATACAAAAATTAGTAGTATAATTACGACAAATGCAAACAGTGCTCTACGCAAAAATAAGTTTGTTTCTGCGGAGTGATCGCGAATATAGCCTTTTTTTGTTTTACCTGAAATAGAGATAATCTAACTCCTCTAAATTCTGTTTATAGATGTTCTTTTTGTTCCCATTTTTCATAAGCATTAACAATTCTTGCTACCACAGGATGGCGAACTACATCTTCACTCTTGAAAAAATTAAAACTAATATCTTCAACTTCATTTAATACTTCTATTGCGTGACGTAACCCAGATTTTTGATGACGAGGTAAATCTATTTGGGTTATATCACCCGTTATTACCGCTTTAGAATTAAAACCAATGCGCGTTAAAAACATTTTCATTTGTTCTATCGTTGTGTTTTGGCTTTCATCAAGAATAATAAATGCATCATTGAGTGTACGCCCACGCATATAAGCTAACGGTGCAACTTCAATCACACTTTTTTCAATTAGTTTTTCGACTTTTTCAAAACCAAGCATTTCAAATAAAGCATCGTAAAGCGGACGCAAATAAGGATCGACTTTTTGGCTTAAATCACCTGGTAAAAAACCCAATTTTTCACCGGCTTCAACTGCAGGGCGTGTTAATACAATTCGTCTAACTTGTTGTTTTTCAAGTGCATCAACTGCGGCAGCTACAGCTAAATAGGTTTTACCTGTACCAGCAGGACCGATACCAAAAGATATATCATAATCTAATACATGAGCAATATATTGTGCTTGATTAGGCGTGCGGGGTTTTATTACTCCTCGCTTGGTCTTTATCATCACTTGTTTGCTACCATGCAGATCAACATAACTAGGTGCGTGTTCATTAGCTTTTTCTAACGCACCTGATTCTTTAATAGCTAAATGTATCTGCTCTGGTTCTATATCGACAATACTGTCTTTTACTTTAGTTTGTTTATACAGCGATTGTAAAATCTCAGTTGCCGCTTTTGCACAAATTATATCGCCAGTAATAGCAAATTGATTACCCCGATGGTTTATTTCTAATCCTAATCGTCGTTCAAGTTGTTTGATATTGTCATCATAAGGACCACAAAGACTATTAAGCCGCTGATTATCTGCTGGTTCAAGCATTGTTTCATATGTCGTAATATTCAAAGATATGTCCCCAAATCGTTTATTTTAAACACGTTCTTTTGAGCCAAAATTTATCAACATGTTATATATTATTATTTCAATCATTATTTAATTATGGTTGATAGATAGCCACACCTAAATCGTTTTCTTTACGGGTACGAGAGATGACCGATATTGGTGATTCGCTCACACGTAAATTCATCTGATCCTCTGTTCTTACTACTTTACCACGCAATGAGTTAGGATAAACATCGGTAATTTCAACATCAACAAATTTACCAATCATATCCGGACTACCTTCAAAATTAACAATACGATTATTTTCTGTTCGTCCAGTTAATTCCATAAGATCCTTTTTAGAAGGGCCTTCAACTAAAATACGTTGCACAGTATTTAACATGCGACGACTAAATTGCATTGCTTGTTGATTGATTCGTTCTTGGAGAATATAGAGCCTTTGTTTTTTCTCTTCTTCAGAAACGTTATCTTCCATTTCAGCAGCAGGTGTACCTGGTCGTGCTGAATAGACAAAGCTATAACTTAAATCAAAATTAACATCAGCAATGAGTTTCATGGTTTGTTCAAAATCTTCTTGGGTTTCACCAGGGAATCCAACAATAAAGTCTGAACTAATTTGAATGTCAGGACGAACTTTGCGTAATTTGCGAATGATTGATTTATATTCAATTGCTGTATGAGTGCGTTTCATTAAATTTAACACTCGGTCAGAACCACTTTGTACCGGCAAATGTAAAAAGTTAACCAGTTCTGGCGTATCACGATATACATCGATGATATCATCAGTAAATTCAATTGGATGGCTAGTTGTAAAGCGAATGCGATCAATACCATCAATAGCAGCAACTAAGCGTAGTAGTTCAGCGAAAGAACAAATATCACCATCGAAAGTTGGCCCTCGATAAGCATTTACATTTTGACCCAGTAAGTTAACTTCGCGTACACCTTGTTCAGCAAGTTGAGCTATTTCATAAATTACATCATCACAAGGTCGGCTCACCTCTTCACCACGGGTGTAAGGTACCACACAATAAGTACAGTATTTATTACATCCTTCCATAATTGAAACAAAAGCTGTTGGACCTTCACTGCGAGGTTCGGGTAAACGGTCAAATTTTTCAATTTCAGGAAAACTAACATCAACCACATGATGACCATTACCACTACGAATTTGTTCAATCATCTCGGGTAAACGATGAAAAGTTTGTGGTCCAAAAATAATATCAACAAAAGGAGCACGCTTACGGATATGTGCACCTTCTTGTGATGCTACGCAACCACCTACACCAATGATGATATCAGGGTTATGTTGTTTTAAATTTTTCCAACGGCCTAGTTGATGAAAGACTTTTTCTTGGGCTTTTTCTCTAATAGAGCAAGTATTTAATAGTAAAATATCTGCTTCTTCGGCATTTTCTGTTAAAGTTAAACCATGGGTGGATTCAAGGAGATCTGCCATTTTTGTTGAATCATATTCATTCATTTGGCAACCCCAAGTTTTGATATGTAATTTTTTGCTCATCAATAACTCAGCTATATTTAATTGTTAAAATGAAAACGGGTTTAAATCCGTGATTTTAGCGTGCCATATTGTAATCCTTTGTGATTGTAGGGTCTATAATAAATATAAAAAACTATATTTATATGCTTTATTTAGAAAATAATGTCTAATTAGTAATTAATCTATCGAAAAAACAACTGATTATGATAATCATTCTTTTTAATATCGTTTTATTTTATGCTATTATTCTTGGCCTATTAATATTACTAATATAAAAGTGTCTAGGTATGTCGAAAACTTTTAGTCCAACAAAGCGCTTTTTGATCAAAGGCATTATTGCTACTTGTCTATTATCTGTTACACGAGTTGGCTTTGCTGCGGCAATGGCTCAAGTTGTGGCTGTGCGTGTTTGGCCTTCATCAACCTATACACGAATAACGTTAGAATCAAACGTTAAGCTTAATTATAAAAGCGCACAATTATATAACCCTGATCGTATGGTGATTGATATTGATAATCTCAATTTAAATCCAATATTAAAAGCCGTTTCGACAAAAGTTTTAAGTCGTGATCCTTTTATTAAATCTATACGTGCATTACAGTTAGATCCTAAAACTGTACGTATTATGATCGAATTAAAACAGGGTATTGATCCTAATACGTTTACATTACCACCAATTGCTGAATTTAAACATCGATTAGTCGTTGATCTTTATCCGTCTAAACCGGCTACAGCTAATGATGATCCTTTACTTGCTCTTTTAGAAGAGTATCAAAAAGGGGATCTAAATAAAAAACAAGCGCAAATAAAATCGCCAACGAATAAAAATAAAAACTCGCCTATTATTGTTATGCTCGATCCTGGTCATGGTGGTGAGGATCCTGGTGCGATTGGCTACAAAAGAACACGAGAAAAAGACATTGTTTTGCAAATTGCCAGACGAACATATAGTTTGCTAAAAAAAGAACCAAATATAAAAGTTTATATGACTCGTAATGAAGATGTTTTTATTCCATTAAAAGTTCGAGTAGCGAAAGCGAGATCTTTACATGCGGATCTATTTGTCTCTATCCATGCTGATGCTTTTGCGAGTCGATCTGTTAGAGGGTCATCTGTATTTGCTTTATCAACACGTGGAGCTAGTAGTTCTGCTGCAAGTTATTTAGCCCAAACTCAAAATGATGCAGACCAAATAGGTGGTGTTAGCCGAAGTGGTGATAAATATTTAGATAACACTATTTTAGATTTAGTGCAAAAAACAACCCTTTCTAATGGTGTATTATTAGGAAGTGCTATTTTAAATCGAATGAAAAATGTGAATAAATTACATAAACCATCGATAGAAAAAGCAGGTTTTGCAGTGTTAAAAGCACCAGATATTCCATCAGTTTTAGTTGAAACAGCCTTTATTAGTAATATAGCTGAAGAGCAAAAACTTAAAACAGCAGCCTTCCAAAATCAAGTTTCTAAAGCCATAGTTGATGGTATTAAGGATTATTTGAAAAGACGTAAAAATTGATCTAAAAAGTGATTAGATCAATTTGTTTTTTATTCAATGATCATTAATCGTCTTTCAGCATTCAATTCAGGTATGGTAAGTTTTATATCTTGTTTAAGCGTAAATCCTTCAGGGATCGGATCAAGATCACTGCCTTTTAACGCATAAAATAATCCTTGTTCATTAGGAAGATGTTTACACCAGGTTAACATATCTTGTAAAGAAGCAAATGCTCGGCTTATTACCCCATCAAATTTTTTTTGATTATATTCTTCAATACGGCTTTGAATTGGTTGAATATTTGCTAGCTTTAATTCAAATTGAACTTGCTTTAAAAAACGAACCCTCTTACCTAAACTGTCAACGAGATCAAATTGTTTGTCTGGATTGATAATTGCTAAAGGAATCCCTGGTAATCCAGGGCCTGTACCTACATCAATAAACGTGCTACCAACTAAATAAGGTGAAACAACTAAGCTATCCATAATATGTTTTATTAACATTTCATTAGGATCACGTACCGCTGTTAGGTTGTAAGCTTTATTCCATTTATTAAGCATTTCAACGTAATTGATCAGTTGATCAATTTGCTGACAATTGATTGAAAGATCCGTTTGATCAATAAGATTAATGAGTTTCTTTTTTAACATAGTTCTTCTTTTTTAAATAAACTAATAACATTGAAATTGCAGCTGGTGTAATACCTGAAATACGTGAAGCTTGACCAATTGAAACCGGCTTATGTTGTTTTAATTTAGCAACAACTTCGTTAGATAACCCTGATATTTCAGCATAATCTATATGCTCAGGTATAAGAGTTTCCTCATTTCGTTTTTGTCTTTCTATTTCTTCAATTTGTAGTTTTATATAGCCGTCATACTTAACTTGAATTTCAACTTGTTCTGCTGCTTGATCATCACTTAGCCCTGGTGCAAATAAAGACAGGGATTGTAGAGTTTTGTAGCTCATTTCAGGGCGTTTAAGCAGCTCTTCTCCATTGGCTTCTTTGGTAAGGTTAGCGCTTAATACCGCATTAACTTCATCAATTGTTTCAATGTGAGGATGAACCCAAATGTCACGAAGACGTGCTCTTTCTTGCTCAATAGCTTCAAATTTTTCGTTAAAACGTTGCCAACGGTAATCATCAACCATTCCAAGTTGTCGTCCAATTTCTGTTAAACGAATATCTGCATTATCTTCACGTAACATTAAGCGATATTCAGCTCGTGAAGTAAACATACGATAAGGTTCATTAGTACCTAAAGTACAAAGATCATCAACCAAAACCCCTAAATAAGCTTGATCACGCGTTGGATACCATTGATCTTGATCATAAACAAAACGAGCTGCATTTAATCCTGCCAGCATACCTTGAGCAGCGGCTTCTTCATAACCTGTAGTACCATTGATCTGTCCTGCTAAAAACAAGCCTTTGATCACTTTACTTTCAAGAGTTGGTTTGAGATCACGAGGATCAAAGTAATCATATTCAATCGCATAACCTGGTCTGACTATATTGGCATTTTCCAGTCCTTTCATACTGCGAACAAAAGCTAATTGTGTGTCAAAAGGTAAACTTGTTGATATTCCATTTGGATAAATTTCATTGCTGTCTAAACCTTCCGGTTCTAAATAGATCTGGTGCGAATTACGATCAGCAAAACGCATTATTTTATCTTCGATTGATGGACAATATCGTGGACCTACACCTTCAATAACACCTGTATACATAGGGCTACGATCTAAGCTGTTTCGAATAATATCATGTGTGGTTTCATTAGTACTTGTTATATAACAAGGAATCTGTCTAGGATGCTGTTTAGCATCACCTAAAAATGAAAATACAGGCACAGGATCATCACCGTATTGTGTACCTAATTTAGAAAAATCTATGGTTCTTGCATCGATACGAGGTGGCGTTCCTGTTTTTAAACGACCCATTCTAAATGGGTATTGATGCAGCGATTTGGAAAGACCTATCGAAGCAGGATCACCCGTTCTACCGCCACTATAATTATCAAGTCCTATATGGATTTTGCCATCTAAGAAAGTGCCAGTAGTTAATACAACAGATCTTGCTTTAAATGAAACACCCATTTGTGTAACCACCCCCGTGATCTGATCGTTTTCAATGATCACGTCTTCAACTGATTGTTGAAATAACATTAAGTTTTCTTGGTTTTCAAGGGTTGTTCGTATTACTTTACGATACAAAGATCGATCCGCTTGAGCTCGTGTTGCTCTTACAGCAGGACCTTTGCTGCTGTTTAAGATCCTAAATTGGATCCCAGAAAGATCAATAGCATGTGCCATTAATCCACCCATTGCATCAATTTCTTTTACCAAATGTCCCTTACCAATACCACCAATAGCAGGATTACATGACATTTGTCCTAACGTATTGATATTATGGGTTAAAAGTAATGTTTTTCGGCCCATTCTTGCTGATGCCATTGCTGCTTCTGTTCCGGCATGGCCACCACCAACGACGATGACATCAAAAAGATCTGGATAAAACATATAAAGCCTCGTTTTTTATTTTACAGATAGATGATCATTATTTTGATCAGGTGATTTGGTTTTATTTAGCGTAAGGAATTTTACTCATCTTTTTTATTACGTCAAATGATCTATTTTGATCATCATTTAAATTAAATAAGATCTTTTTGTGATCTTTTTTATTTTTACTATTATTAGTTTGGATCATTTTTGTTGATAACTCTTTTTTATGATTATTTTATAGGATCTTAATGATCGTCTAATGCTGTTAATTGATCGGATCTTTTTTTAGTTAATCCTGTTTATAATTCTTATTTTTATCCACAACCTTTTTTGCTTTTAAGGTTATTAATATGATTATAACAGCTTATATAGTGGGTTTATCACAGAGTTATCCACAAAAAATAAATTTGTTTGCTTAAATTTTATCTTTTATTGTCTATAATTTAATCTTAATTATTTAGATCATTCTGGTTAAAAAAGTTATACATCTTAAATATTATGATCAATAAAAAGGTAATTATGAGTTTTAATGATCATTATAAAGTTCGAAATATGATCTTTGATCATACTTAGCGACATTAATATTATTAATTTAAATTTTAAAAATACCTAAGAATAGGGTAATTAATTATCATTTTATTATTTTTTTTCAAATACCTAAAAAAGATATTTTTCTAAAAGATATTGGTGTTTTTAGTAGAAAGCTAATGTTTAAAAGTAGGATTATAGGTGTTTGTTTCTTTTAATTCGGAAGTGCTGTGAGGTGGCAGTATCATCATCACTTAAAATAATAGTACTTATTAAAAGCTATTTAGGAAAAAGTTAAAATGTTTTTTTAAGTATTAGATAATAATAATATGGATTAATTTCTATATCTAAATGAATTTTTAATTCTGTTATTATTTAGTTTTTTAGAATTGATATATTAATTTTTGATAGTTACTTTCGTTAACTTATTTGTTTGCTGTAAAAGTGATTGATTTTTGTAAAAGCAAATTTATACTTAGTAAGATTATATTTTTATTGTGAGGTTATTTTATTACTCTTTCACAGTTGCCTTTACCTTTTATATTACCTAATAACGAAACATTTGATAGTTTTTATGTAGGTAATAATCAATTATTGTTTGAATCTTTGCAAACCTTACTTGATAAGGAAGGCTTCAACGTCTTTTATATATGGTCAGCAAGTGCCGCTGGTCGTACTCATCTATTACATGCTTCATGTCAAAATAAGTTAGCAAGCTATATTCCTTTAAAACAGCATGTTCTACTTGTACCTGAGATTTTACAAGGTTTAGATAATTATGATTTGGTTTGTTTAGATGATATTGATGCTATAGCAGGTCATCGTGATTGGGAAGAAGCAATATTTGATCTTTTTAATCGTTTAACCGAAAAAAACGTTAGTAAATTATTGATAACTGCCAGTGCCCCTCCAAAACAAGTTCCTTTTATACTACCTGATTTGGTATCAAGGTTAACGTGGGGGCAAGTTTATCAGTTAAAAGAGTTAAGTGATGAGGATAAACTAAAAGCTTTACAACTTAGGGCTAAGCTAAGTGGATTTGAGCTATCAACGGAAGTTGGATTATTTTTGTTAAAACGTGTTAATCGCGATATGCGAACTTTATTTTCTTTAATGGAAGAGTTTGAAGTAGCTACGTTAGCTCAACAACGCAAATTAACCATTCCTTTTATTAAACATATTTTGGATTTATGAAATGAAAAAGAAACCTGAAGCTATTGTTTTTTTCGATTTAGATGGAACCTTATTTAATAAAGATATAGATGTGTTACCTAGTTCTTATGATGCAATTAGAAAACTAAAACAAAATAATATTGTACCAATAATTGCAACTGGTAGAACACCACCTGAAGCGGTTGATTTGATGAGGGATACTGGTATAGATTCAATTATTGGTATGAATGGCCAAGTAGTTATTTATGAAAAAGAGGTCGTTTTTACAAATAATATTGATAAAAATCTCATTACTCGATTATATGAATATTCAAGAGAAAAGATGAATATTCCATTATCTTTCTATAGCTATAAGACCATGCGAGTGAGTGAAAATAGTCTTCCAGCTCAAAAATTCTATACTTCTTTAAAACAACAAGTACCTCCTGTTGATGATCAAATTTACTTAAAAGAACCGATTCAAATGTTATTACTGCTTTGTGAACAAGGCGAATCACCTTATAGAGAAGTTTTTCCTGAATTGACGTTTATCCGTAATACACATTATTGTGTTGATGTTTTTAATCATGGCGGTTCTAAAGGTAATGGAATTAAAGAATTATTGGAAATTAAAGGTTTTAATGACGTACCTACTTATGCATTTGGTGATGGTATGAATGATTTTGAAATGTTCCTAACCGTTGACCATCCTGTAGCAATGAGCAATGCGGTTGATCAGCTAAAAGAAAAAGCTGAATATGTCACTGATACCAATAATAATGATGGCATAGCGAAGGCATTGAAAAAGTTTGGATTAATTTAATATAAAAAAAATCATCTAATTGTTTAGATTAGATGATTTTAAGTTTAATTATATTACTTTTGTTTAGTGGTGTTGTTTAAAGCCTACATTATTATTACCAAAACAGTTGTCATACTCAAAGCCTGTTAACTCTTTAACTAAACTTCTTATTTCTGGTGTTGCATCTTGTTTTTTGCCACCATTTTTTAATCTATCAAGTTCTTGAATAATAAGTGCATGAGTCGATTTATCTAATTTCATACGATATGTGAAGAAGATACCTAATAGTGCCATTCCACACACACCGAAGATTAATACTAAGTTAATTGCAGTAACGGCACTCTCTGGTTGAACAGCATCTACGCCAGACACAAAACCAGAATATTTCAATACAATACCTAAGACAAAGACGATAGTTGCACGCATTAATTTACCGGCCATGGTCATAGCACCAGCATAAATACCTTCGCGACGTCTTCCTGTTAGTACTTCATCGATATCTGCTAAGAATGTGTATACACTCCAAGGAATATAATAAACACCCCCCGTTCCTAATCCAAACCAAATAGTAATACCAATTACAATCCATGTAACATGAGGCATATTAAAGTAGTAGACACCGATATAGCCGATTACCGAAGATATTACTATCAATATTGCAATAACAAATGGTCTTTTGAATCCACGTTTTACACACCAAGCCATGAAAAAGGCAGTTGAGATTAATTGGCAAATACTACTTAAACTGTTCATTTGTGAAACGAAGGTTTTGGGTTGGCCTAAGTTAAATACCACAAAATAAGTAAATGTTGCTGCAAATAACCATTCAGCACCAAAGCCAAATAGATACATACCTAAATGGTTTCTAAAAGTTTTTAAACGGAAAGTTGAAAAAACATCTGAAAATAATTTAACAATACTTTCCCAAAGGCCAGAAGTTGTTTCATCTTCAATTTCATCAACTGATTTTTCCCAGCTATTAAAATAAAGCAAAATTAGTGCTATCGCCATAATAGATGCATAAGTAATACCTGTTAATAAGAATGGTAGTGGAGAGTCTTTACCATCAAATAGATAGAAAAATACACCAGGAATAGCTGCAGCTAAGAAGTTTGCTACTTTACCAAACATCGCTTTGGAACCTGCTAGGTAAGTTCTTTGATCGAAGTTTTTAGTCATCTCTACCGGTAAAGTATTGTATGGAATCATAATCATGGTATAGATGAATTCAAATAAAATATAAGTAGTTAAGTAGTACCAGAAATTCATCCCATCTACCCAAAGTAATGGGTAAATAATCATACATGGAATAGCAAATAGGATGAAGAATCGACGGCGACCAAATCGACGTCCAAGTTTTGTATGGTTAAAGTTATCAGTAATAAAACCCATTAGTGGATTTAAAATTACATCTAAATAGGTAGCTATAGAAAAAATTAACGTTGCTTGAAATGCCGAAAGTCCACAAAATGTTGTATAAAAGTATAGTAACCAAGCGGCACTAATTGCTAGAGCACCACTTCCTATCAAATTACCACTACCATACGAAAATCGAGTGAGTGTGGTTATTTTTTTCTGATTATCAGCCATAAATCTATTTCCTTTAATAATTATGAAATACTGTTTTAAAATTATTATTAGAATAATACTAAATTTATACAAATTAATTTTAATTTTTTTTTAGAAATGTGACGTTGGTAACAAATTATTTTGATTTTTAAGGTATATATATTAATATTATTTTAAATAAAAATTAAATATATCATGTGGTTATTGTTTTTTTTAAATTGTTTTCTGAAACTGTGATCTTATTAACAGAAAAAATTAATAAAATAATAAAAAATATAAAACAGTATTTCAAAAAATAAATTTAAAAATTTAGGAAAACAATAATGAGTCAATTTAAATTAAAAAAAATACCGCTTTTAATGTTTCTGTCTACCTTTCCTATTTATTCTTTTGCTGGTCAAACAACTTTTCAATATGAACATAACTGGAAATCTATGGATAGGATTCATGGGGATACAATTAAGTTAATCCATAAAACCGACGATAATTGGCAATATGAATTTAAATTTGGTGTTACTGAAGGTGGCGGGAACAAACGTGATGTTTTATATGATGATATGCAAGGTGGATCAGGTGGTGTCGTTATTCAAAAAACATTTACGCTTGATGATGGCTGGGGATCGATTATTCCATCATTAGAATTAGGTTTCAGCAAAGATTCAACTCTTTATCAACCAGGATTGAAATATAGTTATAAAATTAATAGTGATTGGTCAACAAGTTTTCGATATCGCTATGAATGGAAAAAAATATCTCACGCTGAACGTTATAAAAGAGCAAAAATAGCTGGCAAACAAGTTAAATATGTTGCTAGTAGTAATATAGGAAGGAATCGTTTAGATTGGGCATTAATGTATTCTGGTATAAAAGCATTTAACTTTGCCTATACCTTTAACTATTATTTTGGTGATTATACTAACAATTCTTATAAAGCATTGAGGAACGGTTTTTCTAAAAATGAATATAAAGCTTATAACAATAAAAAAACTGATTATGAGCAAGAATTTAAAATTACCTATAATTATTCAAAATTGTTCCGTCCTTATTTTTCCATTTCTGATGTATCGAAAAATAAAACCACTAATACTCGACAAGCTAAGTTTAAAGTTGGTTTCAATTACGCATTCGGTCAATCAAATAGCAAAGATTCTAATTTCGCTTATAAAACCTATTTCAAATATGCGCATCATTATGGTTTAACTTCACATTACCATGGTGATAGTTTTGGTCTATATACTGATTTTGATAAAAAAGGCTATGTTGGTCTAAGTGTAAATACCTATAACCAATTAAAAAATAGATTATTCTTTGATGATATTGTTTCTAGCCATTATCAAATTTATGGAGGTTACAATTTTTATTTAGCTGATAATTGGGTACTAACACCAAATATGGAAGTTAGATTCTATTCAGGTGGTGGTTATAAAGCTAAAAGTAAAGAAAACTTACCCCATTATCAGTTAGGTGATGTAAGTGATTTACAACGTCCAGGTGTTCGTTATTCTCCCGCTTTAAAATTGACTTGGTTACAAAGTGATGATCTATCTTTTTATGGCCAATATCGATTTGAATATCGCAAAGTTTCAAGAAGTAAACGCGAAGATAGTGTTCAAGGTTATGTCAATAATCGAGCGCGCAATCGTTTTGATATAGGTACTGATATTAATCTAACTCCTGATTGGAACATTGGCTATCGCTTCTCATACTTAAAAGGGAACTATGTATTACACAATGATAAAAAGCATGATTATCAACAAGAACTGGATATAAATTGGCAAGCAACCAAAGTTTGGCAAGTTAACTTTGCTGCAGAAGATGTGGCAAAAAGTGTTCATTCTGACGCAAGGGAAGCTAAGTTAGCACTAGGATTATCTTATTTATTTTAATTAATAGAAAAAGTGTTAAAAACAGTTAGTGGTGAAAAGATGATAAAGAAAATTTTTTTCGGATTTTTATTGGTTGTCACTTCAATCAATCAAGTATTGGCAAGTACTGTAATACAAGGTTATGTTTATGTTAATAAACCAGTTGTTTCATCGGTGATAGTCCGTGATGTGAATAATAAAATTTTAAAAACTGCGACTAATAGCGATGGGTTTTATCAACAAGATGTTTCTGAAATGACTCCACCACTAATTGTTTTTAGTAATGAAAACTCACTTGCCCGAAAAGCGGATGAAGGGCAAATGTGTAACGGTAATTGTTTGGTTTCATACGTTCATACCTTACAAAAAGATGAAAAAAATACTGTTAATATTAATCCATTAACTGATTTTTTAACTAGTGAACTAGCTAAACAAATCAATCTTCTAGGCCCAGAACAATTTACTGATAATCAATTATCTTTTTCAATAGATGATGCTGCATTAAGCCATGCTTATAAAAATTATCATTTGCTGTTTGATAAAGCATTACGCCAAGTAGGTATTATTGCTAATTCTTTTGATCCACTTACCACCGAAAATCCAGATATTAACAATCTACTTAATGTAATGTACTTTAATCGTGGATACGATTCTTCTACTGGTAAAGTAAGTGGTACTGTATTGTTTGATATGCGTTTAAGACCCATTAGCCAAGATTCACCTTTTGATTATGATCAGGCAGTTAAGCAAAAAGAAAGAAATATAAATGCTAAGCAACGTATTTTTATTTTAGGTGATTCGACTGCGTCCAACTATGATAAAAAAGTTTACCCAAGAATGGGATGGGGCCAAGTTTTTGATCAGTTTATTGATGATAAGGCTGATACGGTTGTCATCAATGGCGCACAGTCAGGCCGTTCAAGCCGTAGTTTCAAAACTGAAGGATGGTTCGATTTACTGATCCCTTTAATGAAAAAAGGCGATTATATGATCATCGCTTTTGGACATAATGATGAAAAATGTAACGGTAACAATCCGAAACGAGGTAAAGTGGATGTTGCTAATTTATGCACTTATCCTAATGATGATAATAACCAAAAACAGTATCCATCAACGCAAGAAAATATGTCATTCCAATCCTCTTTAGAAGGTTATCTCTCTGTGGCAAAAGCGTTGGATATGACGCCAATTTTAATGACACCAGTCACCCGTTATAAAGATAAGAATAATAACATTGCTTATCAAAATCAAAATACTAATCCTGTTAGTCATATGCATTATACCGCCAATAAACCAGGTTTTGCTTATTGGGGAGATTATTCGAATACGATTAAACATACGGCAAAAGTTAATCAAGTTGCTTTAATTGATTTGGAGTCATTTAGTATTGATTTTGCGAACCAACACAAAGATGACTGGCAGTCTTACTGGTTAGCTGTAGATCCTAATGATCCTAAATATCCTTATTATAAAAATCAAACTTCTGGCGTGATTAACAATCCTGATGCTACGCATTTTCAAGAAAAAGGCGCATTAGCTATTGCCAAAATTATTGCTAATGCCATAAACAACGATCCTTGGTTACAGCAAGGAATTACTTTCGATCAAACTCAGATTAACTAATAAAAAGGTATTTGTTAAATGAAAAAATTAATCATTGCGCTATTAGTTCCTTTGGCAATTAATTCATCTATTGCTGCATGTCATGCATTATCTCCGTCTCCTATCAAAATTAGAGAAGCTCGTGATGTTGCACCTAGAGACGGTTTTGGTGGTTATGATTTAGCGACAAATACGGGCACGATCGGTGGCGCTAAAGCAAATGAAAAAATGATCTTTATGGTGAATAACAAAAAAGATCTTTTAGATGCGATTGCGATCAATAAAAATCAGCCTCGTATTATTCAAGTCTCTGGGATTATAGATATTAGTGAAGGCAAACCTTACAAAGACTTTGATGATCAAAAATCTCGTTCGTTGATCAAAATTCCTAGTGATACCACATTAATTGGTGTTGGTAATAATGCTGGTTTTATCAATGGTTCACTTATGTTGTCTAAAGTAAATAATGTCATTATTCGAAATTTAAAAATTGAAGCACCAATTGATGTTGCGCCAAAATTTGAAGAGGGAGATGGATGGAATGCTGAATGGGATGGGATAAATATTATTACCTCAACTTATGTTTGGATTGATCATGTCACTCTAACTGATGGTAAATTTACCGATGATATGTACCAGGAAAAAGATGGCTGGAAATATGTACAACATGATGGTTTATTGGATATTAAGCGTGGTAGTGATTTCATTACTATCTCTTATTGTCTATTTGAAAACCATGATAAGACTATGTTAATTGGCCATAGTGATAAAAATGCTGATCAGGATGAGAATAAGTTAAATATCACGCTTCATCATAATGTTTTTTTAGACATCACTCAACGCGCACCAAGAGTAAGGTTTGGCAAAATCCACATGTATAACAACCTGTTTAAAGGATCGGTTAATAAATCTAAAACTGTATACCCATATCAATACTCTATTGGCTTAGGCTATAAAGGTAGTGTGCTTTCGGAAAATAATCAATTTATGATTGATGGTTTAAAAGATAACTGCAAAGTAGCTAAACAGTTTAAAGGCGATAACCTTCGGGATAATAATTCTCTATTTAATCAATCTAAGTTGAAATTATCATCATGTGGTTTTGTTGATAATTTGAATTGGTCTGTGCCTTATCAATATAGCGTGGATGATATTAAGCAATTTAGTAAAAACTATGGACGATTAGTCGGTAGTGGAAAGCTTTAGAATTATTGAAATAAACAAAAATGTTAGGACCCATAATGAAAAAAATATTAACTTCAATACTTTGTCTGTCTTCGCTTTATGTTAGCGCAGCTTCTGCACAAGAGTGGAAAGCGATAGCATTTGGCCAATCGACTGACTTAAATTTTGCCTCACTTATCAAGCCTGAAAAAGTAGGAACCAATAATGCATGGATAGCTGGTCAAAAAGATTATTTAGTTCCAAATCAACCTTATCAATTGCCGTCAGATTTCTATTTAGAGAGTCGAGGCGGTAAAATTGCTAACTCGCATGATGGAATGGTGGTTTTTTATACTCAATTACCCGTTAATCAAACTTTTACTTTAGAAAGTGATGTTACCTTAGAGCAAATAGGACCTGAAGTGGATGGAAAAACGCCTGCCGCTCAAGAAGCGGTTGGTTTATTTGCTCGTGATACTATTGGCGTTGCTAGAAGTGATCCTCAGCCGGCTGGTTATGAGGAGTTTCCAAATGCTTCAAATGTAATAATGAATGCATTAATTACTCAAAATCAAAAAAATGATAATTTAGTAAAAGTAACCGGCTTAGTACGTGATGGTGTAAAAAAAGCATGGGGTAATGAAGGCATATCAATTGAGAAAGTTGGTTATGTTGAAAATGTTAATTATGTTGATGTTAAAAGTATGCATTTAACAATGACCAGAACGGCAGATCAATTTATCTTATCGATGAAAAATAATGCGACTGGTGAAGAGAAACAGTGGGCAACTAATGATTATTCAGGATTCTTAAATCAACAAGATAACAAAAATATTTATGTCGGCTTTTTTGCTTCTAGAAACGCAAAAGTTGAGTTCAAAAATTCTAAATTAACCCTCAGTGATGTAACGGTTGATTATGATAAATTACCCGCTAAACCTGAGGTAATTGTTGATATTAAACCAACGTTAATTTTATCATCACCGAATGATGTATATAGTAAAAATTATACATTACAATTTTTCCCAAATACTTCAGGTACCGTATTTGTTAAAGAAATTAATAAAACGTTGAATGCGGAAGTTGGTAAGTTATTACAGTTTCCAGCTCAGCTAAAAGATGGAAGTAACACCTTTACTGTTGAATTTACAGCTAATGCTAAAAATAATACTCAAATTTTTACAATTAATCTAAATAAATCATCGATTGAAAATTTATCTAATATTATTGTTTCGCCAGAAGGTAAAAAGGATAATAAAGGTACCAAACAATCACCGGTTGATTTCGAAACGGCTGTTAATAGCGTTGAACCGGGCGGTGTTATTCATTTGATGGATGGTTATTATGACGGCATAACTCTTCCGGCTCAATTAAGTGGATTACCCGGTAAATTAAAAACCATACAAGCCATTAATAAGCATAAAGCGATTTTTATTAACACTACGTTTAATTTAGATAGCAACTATTGGGCTATTAAGCAGGTTATCTTTGATGGAAATATTGATGATAAAGATAATAAACCAGCTTATTTAAGAATTTCGGGCAGTCATAATGTGATTGATCAGGTTATTACACGTAATAATAGTGATACCGGTTTGGCAATCTCAGCTAAAAAGAAAAATCAAAATCGAATTTATTGGCCATCTTATAACTTAATTCTTAACTCTGATTCTTATAATAATATGGATAAATCAGGTAAAAATGCTGATGGTTTTGCCGCTAAATTGGGTGTTGGTAAAGGGAATGTATTTAGAGGGTGTATTGCTCATAATAATACTGATGATGGTTTCGATCTTTATAACAAGATTGAAGATGGCCCAAATGATCCGGTATTAATTGATAGTTCTGTTACATATTCAAACGGTTTTCCTTTTTCAAAACCCAATATTGCTAAAGGAAGTATAGGTAATGGTTTTAAATTAGGAGCAGAAGGTCAACCTGTAAATCATAAAATTATCAATTCAATTTCCTTAAATAATAATATGGATGGCTTTACTGATAATTTTAATACTGGTTCTTATATCATGAAGAATAATCTTTCGATCAATAGTGCGAGGTATAATTATATTTTACGCGCTAATCCTTATGAATTTTTAAAACCAGTGGTCATTTTTGAACACAATTATTCTATTCGTGATAGCTGGCAATCAGCGATAAAAGATTCATTTGGACCACAGATTAAAAGTAAAGATTTTAAATCTGTAACCAGCAATCAATTATGGAAAGGAAATAGTGACTTTAAAATCACTCGAGATAAAAACGGTAATATAGTGTTACCAAAAGAGCTAAAAACGCTAATCGAAAAAAATAAAGCTAAATAATTAAAATAATAGAGTGCTAGATCTAGTAAGATTTAGCACTTTTAATCTTTTCAATCAGCAATCTCATTCCTCTATTTTTAAATTAAATCGGTTTAATCATTTGTTAATGAAAAATACATTAGAATTTATTCTATTAAGTTAGAAACGATTAAAAATAGTGAATTGAGCCATTTCACCAGTTAAGTTGAAATGGCACAAAATTGACGGATGTAGTAAACTCTAAATTAAGCTAGTAAGCTTTTGATGTAATTGGTTATTTCAGAATCTTGACTATTTTCAAATAAACATTTTTGGAAACGCTCACCTCTGATCGCATCTTTAAGTAATGATTGATCAATTGACTTCAATGCTTCAATTAAACTTTTTCCTGCTGCATTTTTCATATCATTTAAAATTACAGCATTAGCATTTTGAGATTCACGACGCTCAGGTGGATAACCCAATCCTTTTTCGCCATCAAATGCTTTTTCAAAAATATAACGAGCATTGAGTTCTGCACCCCAACCAAAGCCTTTAGCAAATGCAAGTGATAACGCATTACCGTTATTTACTTGTGCAAATAAATAGGCATCAGTAGGTTCAATACAATAACCACAGTTAACACCTGGGAATGCATTTAACGCCATTAATGCGCCTTGTCCTGTACCACATCCTGTGATAACAAAATCAACGGCTTTACTGTTTAATAAAATAGCGCTAATAATACCTAAATGAACATAAGTTAATTTTTTATCATTGTCGCCATCCATGCCAACGTTAAAAACAGTATGTCCGTATTTCTCAGTTGCATTTTTCAATTCATTTAAAATAATTGGATTTTTAGCTGCTTGGCTAAATTCGTTCATTAGTGCTATTTTCATGATTTTCCTCTATTTTGATAGAAATAATAACTAATTATATATTAGTACATTTCGTTTTCATTATAAGCTCACCCAAAAATATATCAATTTTTTTAACTAAAATAAAACGATGTTTTAATAAATTTATTGCAATGTGATGAAAGTCACAAAAACGTCTTAATTTTTATATTACTATATTTAATAAATGAAAATCTTTTAAACATTTAATTATATTTATATTCAGGGAGTTCATATGGCTAAGGGGAATATCGTAAGGCTATCATATTCATCATTTACAGATGAAGATTCAAAAAATGAAATTATTCGGTTAACGCCAGAAGGTATTTTATGCCACCGTAATTATTTTTATCAAAAATGTTTTACCAATGATGGTCAAAAATTACTTTTTGCTGGTGAATTTGATACTCATCGTAACTATTATTTACTCGATATTGAAAAACAAACAGCAAAACAACTTACTGAAGGACCTGGCGATAATACTTTCGGCGGTTTTTTATCACCAGATGACAAATTTTTATACTATGTTAAAAATGAACGTAACTTACAACAAGTTAATCTTGAAACATTAGAAGAAAAAAATGTTTATACTGTTCCTGATGAATGGGTTGGTTACGGCACATGGGTTGCTAATAGTGATTGTAATGAAATTGTTGGAATTGAAATTGATAAAAAAGATTGGACGCCACTTACCGATTGGACAATATTTAAAGCATTTTATGATAAGAATCCACACTGCCGTTTAATCAAGATTGATATTGAAACAGGTGTAGCTAAAACAGTTATTGATCAGAATGTATGGTTAGGTCACCCAATTTTTAGACCTTTTGATGATAAAACTATCGCATTTTGTCATGAAGGTCCTCATGATTTAGTTGATGCAAGAATTTGGTTGGTTGATCGTGATGGTAAAAATGAACGAAAAGCGCATGATAATTTACCTGGTGAAAGTTGCACTCATGAATTTTGGGTTCCAGATGGTTCTGGATTAGCTTATGTATCTTATATGAAAGGGCAACAAGAACGATATATTCGTCTTTATAATCCGGTAACTGATGAAGATAAAGAAATCATGGAGATGCCAGCTTGTTCGCACTTAATGAGTAATTTTGATGGAACACTTTATATTGGTGATGGAACAGGCAGTCCTGTAGATGTAATTGATACAAGTGGCTATAAAATTGAAAATGATCCATGGCTTTACATTTTAGCACCTAAAACAAAAACAGCTCATAAGTTGGTTAAGCATAATAGTACATGGCGAGTTTTAGATGGTGATCGTCAAGTTACTCACCCTCATCCATCATTTTCACCTGATAATAAATACGTTTTATATTCATGTGATGCACAAGATGAACCTGCACTTTATTTAACCAAAGTGCCAGCTAACATATTAGAAGAAATGTGATAGACCTTTTGTCTATCATAACTATAACGGAGAATATAATTATGTCGATTTTAAATAAATTTTCACTCAACAATAAAATAGCGCTGGTAACGGGCGCTTCTTATGGCATCGGTTTTGAGATAGCAAAATCATTAGCCGGTGCCGGAGCGAAAATCGTATTTAATGATGTCGTGCCTGAAAATTTACAAAAAGGACTTGATGCTTATAAAGCAGCTGGTATTGATGCCCATGGTTATCTATTTGATATTACGGATGAAGTTGCTGTTGAAAAATCGATTGCTCAAATTGAAAAAGAACATGGTGTGATTGATATTTTAGTCAACAATGCTGGTATTATTCAACGCAAATCAATGCTTGAAACAAGTGCGGCTGATTATCGTAAAATTATTGATATCGACTTAACAGGTCAATTTATTATGGCAAAAGCAGTCCTTCCTTCAATGATCAAAAAAGGAAGTGGCAAAATTATCAACATCTGTTCAATGATGAGTGAACTTGGTCGTGAAACGGTTGTTGGTTATGCATCGGCTAAAGGTGGTTTAAAAATGTTAACCAAAAATATCTGTTCTGAATTTGGTCATGCCAATATTCAATGTAACGGTATTGGTCCAGGTTATATTGCCACTCCTCAAACTGCGCCATTACGTGAAAAACAAGCAGATGGTTCTCGTCACCCATTTGATCAGTTCATTATTGCTAAAACACCGGCAGGCCGATGGGGAACTCCTGATGATTTAGCTGGTGCAGCCGTATTTTTAGCATCGGAAGCATCAAATTTTGTTAACGGCCATATTCTTTATGTTGATGGTGGTATTTTAGCTTATATCGGTAAACAACCTTAATAAAATAAGGTTAAAAATTAGATAATTTAAGAGATAATAAAATAAAAGGATATTATTTATTATCTCTGTTTTTTTTATAAATTTAGGAGTAATGTCATGTTTTGTTTTAATTCAGATATTGAATTAATTGATTTAGGAAATGGGGTTAAACGTAAAATTTTAGCTCATGATGGTAATATGATGGCGGTTGAAGTTCATTTTGAAACTGGCGCAATTGGTGCGATGCATCATCATCCACATGAACAACTAACCTATGTTTTGTCTGGTGAATTTGAATTTACTATCGGTGATGAGACTAAGATTGTTCGTGCTGGTGATACATTATATAAAAAACCCAATATTGAACATGGTTGTGTTTGCAAACAAGCTGGCGTTTTGCTTGATATGTTTACTCCTCAAAGATTAGATTTTTTATAAAATAGCTAGTTCATTATTAATTATGATATACTTTCGATAATTTTGATTTGTTCTAGTTGATCATTTAATAATAGAATAATGACTAATTTTTAGTAAGGAGATGTGCTAATAATGAATGATAGCTCACCAGAATCGGTTGCTTCGGTTTTAAAAGTTTTCGGAATTTTAGAAGCTTTATCCGAATCTAAAGACATTGCTATATCAGAATTATCGCAAAAAGTAATGATGCCTAAAAGCACTGCCTACCGTTTTTTACAAACCATGAAATCATTAGGTTATGTTAATCAAGAAGAAGATTCAGATAAATATTCTCTTAATTTAAAATTACTTGATTTAGGCAACCGTGTACTTTATCACCAAAACTTTTTAGCTATTGCTGATTTAGAAATGAGAAAGCTAAGGGATAAAACTAAAGAAACGATCCACTTAGCTGTTCGTGAAGGTGACCAAATTATTTATATTAATAAAGTGGCATCTGAACAGTATAGTCTTTGTTTAACCTCTAAAATTGGTAATCAAGCAACTGTACATGCCAGTGGATTAGGTAAGGTTTTATTGGCTTGGTTAGATGATGAAAGCAAAAAAAGTTTAGTAAACGGCATTAATTTTGTTCAATACACACCTAAAACAATCACTAATAAAGAGGCATTTTTTGCTGAACTTGATGAAGTTAAACGTTTAGGTTATGGCAAAGATGATGAAGAATCAGAGCTTGGTTTACGTTGTTTTGCTGTGCCAATTTATAATCGTTTAGGTAATATTATTGCAGCCTTAAGTTTATCAACCTCTATCTTTAGATGTAATACAGCAGAAGATGAAGCTAAACTTGTCGGTGAAATTAGCCAAGCTGCCGCTAAAATATCTGAACTAATTGGTTATAATAAGCAATCAAAATTATCAGATTAAAGGTTATTATTGATAAATAACTCCTAAGCTTACCGCTTGGTTTGCTCCAGTTACTTCTGGAATATTAGATGGAATATTATTCATCCTACAATATGCAAGCCAAGCGAAAGCAATCGCTTCCATATCGTCACTGCTTACCCCTTTCACATCTGTGGTCAAAACTTCCCATTTTGGTAATAATGCTGACAATCGTTTCATAATCAGAGGATTTTTTGCTCCTCCGCCACAAACTAGCAATTGACAAGGTAAATGAGCATTTATTGATAATTTATTAATCTCATGAGCAACAGTGGTAGCAGTAAATTCAACGAGTGTTGCTTGAATATCTTGAGCGTTTAGATTGACGTTACTGAGTTTTTGGTTAAGCCAAGTTAAGTTAAATAATTCTCTACCAGTACTTTTTGGGGCTGGTAGTTGAAAATAATTTTCATCACATAACGTATTTAATAAACTTTGATCAACTTTTCCTGATTTAGCCCATAAGCCGTCTTTATCGTAGTTTTTCCCTAGATTTTTATTTATCCAACTATCAAGTAAAACATTGCCTGGCCCAGTGTCATAACCAATTACAGGTTGGCCTGGTATTAGAACGGAAATATTGCTAATACCACCAATATTTAAAACAACACAGTTAATTGACGGATTTAAGAATATCGCTTTGTGAAAAGCCGGAACTAATGGTGCTCCTTGGCCACCATAAGCCATATCTTTACGACGAAAATCAGCAATTGTTGTAATGCCTGTTTTAGCAGCAATGATATTGGCATCACCAATTTGCATAGTAAAGGGATGTTGGCTATTAGGAGAATGATAAATAGTTTGCCCATGGCAACCAATGGCTTTAACTTGTTTTTTATCAATATGATTTTGCTTTATAAACTGATCAATGCTTATTGCGTAAAGCATACCAAGCTGGTGATCAAGCTCACCGAGCGCTTGTAATGTAGTTTGCTTACTATTACAAAGCGTTAATAATTGACTTTTAATTTCAGTTGGCATTGGGTAGCAATCACTAGCAATCGAAGTAATATTCCCATCAGTAATATCAACTAATGCAATATCAACACCATCCATACTGGTACCTGACATTACGCCAATGTATAAATTTTGCATAATATTATCCTTGTCGAATGATAGTACCAGTTTGGACATCCCGGATGATTGATGGTTGTGAACGCTCACCGGTTTTACCATCTAAAATTGGAAAAAATTGACCAAATTGGTTTGCAACTTCTATTGCTGTTTTACAAGATTGATGACCAGAAAGGTTGGCACTTGTCGAAACTAATGGCTTACCAAATAAATCACAAAGTTTACATACTAATGGATGATCAGTAACGCGAACGGCGATAGAATGATATTTTCCGCTCAAAAAATTTGGTGTATTAATATTTTTCGGAAAAACCCAAGTATTAGGACCGGGCCAACTATCAATAGCCATCTGTTTTTGAACTTGAGTCAAAGCCGATTGATCAATATAAGGGATCAGTTGTTCATAGTGACTCGCAATTAAAATTAAACCTTTTTCAACTGAACGTTGTTTTAATTTTAACAATTTAAAAACTGCTGATTCACAATCGGGATCACAACCTAAACCAAAAACAGCTTCAGTTGGATAAGCAACCACTTCACCTTTTTTTAATAATGAATTGATTTCTAAAAGACTTAATAAGTTTGCCATTAAATTTTGTATGTTTACCAACTATTGTTAAAAATTATATTAAACTGAGGTAAGCCTATTTGCAAATTGAAGATGGTAGCAGTGATATTAAGATAAATACCGGTTTAAGATAATTAGTCAAATTACTCCCAATTCATTTGTGGGAAATAGTTAACAGTTAAATCAACAACCTGCTGCATACTGATTATTTTTACTCTTGGATCTATTAGTGAAGCTAAATTACGAGCATTAATATCATTATCAAGCACAAAACAATTTTGGGTATTTTGTAAAATAGCCTTCAATATGGGATTATTTTGACAAGCTATAATTACGCCATTTTGCCAGAAAAGTACTGCATCTTGCGCTGAAATTAGCGTTGGATCAATTGTTGATTGGTTATTTGTTGTGATGGTATGTAGCATTTGTTACCCTTAAATTACCCTTCAAAAACCCCGTTCCTCAACTTTTTTTGATATAAATTAGAGTTAATTTTACTTGGTACATCTTTATTAGTATATAATAAGGACTATTTATTGAGCAAAGAATTCGTCATGAAACCTATTATTTTAGCCAATGAACAAGAAACAATTTTGTTTGGTCAACAATTGGCTGAGCAGTGTTTAAAATATTTGTCTAATCATGATAGTGCAATTGTTATCTATCTGATAGGCGATCTTGGTGCTGGTAAAACAACGTTTAGCCGTGGCTTTTTGCAGCAGCTCGGGCATGTCGGAAATGTTAAAAGTCCGACTTATACTCTTGTTGAACCTTATCAATTTGATATGTTTTCAGTATATCACTTTGACTTATATCGATTAGCTGATCCAGAAGAGTTAGAGTTTATGGGGATTCGTGAATATTTTTCATCGAAATCAATTTGCTTAATTGAGTGGCCTATGCAGGCTGAAGGTATTTTACCTCCAGCCGATATTGAAATTCATTTGGCTTATTTGGCGCTTGAACGCACAGTTTGTTTGCAAGCAAACAGTGAAAAAGGGCAAGCTATTATTAACCAATAAAATTAGCGAAAAAAATGAAAAAAATACTCACTTTTTTTATATTATTACTGCTTTGTGGCTCAGTTTATGCTTCACAAGTCGTTATTGCTGTTGATGCTGGTCATGGTGGTAAGGATTCTGGTGCCGTTGGTAAAAATAAGTTATACGAAAAAAATGTCACCATTTCGATAGCAAAAAAATTAACTAATTTATTGAATAAAGATCCTAACTTCAAAGGCGTATTAACACGTAGCACGGACAATTTTATTTCTGTACCTCAACGTTCTGATATTGCCCGTAAAAGTAAAGCAAACTTATTAATTTCTATTCATGCAGATGCTGCACCTAATCGTAGCGCGTCTGGTGCATCAGTTTGGGTATTATCTACTAAACGCGCCGATACAGAATTGGGGCGCTGGCTTGAACAAGATGAAAAACAATCGCAATTATTAGGTGGTGCAGGTGACGCATTAAGTGATGATCATGACCAAAATTTAAGCCAAGCAGTATTAGATTTACAATTCTCTTATTCTCAGCGGGTTGGCTATGAATTAGCCACTCAGGTTTTAAAAGAGATGAAAGGTGTCATTAAATTGCATAAGAATAGGCCTGAGCACGCAAGTTTAGGTGTATTGCGTTCACCTGATATCCCTTCAATATTAATTGAGGTTGGATTCATTACTAACGAAGCTGAAGAAAGTTTGTTATCAAGTAATGCTCATCAAGATAAAATTGCTAAATTGATTTATCAAGGTATAAAAAATTATGTCAAACAGAACCCTAATTTTGGGAAACAGCATTAATGGCTATTCATATATTATCTCCTCAATTAGCTAACCAAATCGCTGCTGGTGAAGTGGTTGAACGACCAGTATCGGTGATCAAAGAGTTAGTTGAAAACAGCATTGACGCTGGTAGTACTCAAATTGATATCGATGTCGAACAAGGTGGCAGTAAATTAATTCGTATTCGTGATAATGGTAATGGTATTGCTAAAGATGAATTGGCATTAGCTTTAGCTCGCCATGCAACCAGCAAAATTAATACGTTGGATGATTTGGATACCATAATGAGTTTGGGGTTTCGTGGTGAAGCGCTGGCAAGTATCAGTTCTGTTGCTCGGTTAACCTTAACTTCACGCACAGCCGATCAGTCTGAGGCATGGCAAGTTTATGCTGAAGGTCGTGAAATGAAACCAACAATTAAACCGGCTGCACATCCTGTTGGAACGACGGTTGAAGTTCTTGATCTGTTTTACAATACGCCTGCTAGACGTCGCTTTCTTAAAACTGATAAAACAGAATTTATGCATATTGAGGAGTTTGTTCGTCGAATTGCACTTGCTAGACCTGATATTACTTTTAATTTGCAGCACAATGGGAAACTCGTCAAACAGTATCGAGAATCACTTCTTGAAAAACGTGTTGAATTAGTTTGTGGACGTACATTTGTTCAAAAAGCGATAAAATTAGATTGGCAACATAATGATTTATTCATCCAAGGATGGGTAAGTAGCAGTGAAGTGAGTGAGTTGCAATATTTTTATGTTAATGGGCGGGTAATAAAAGATAAATTAATTAATCATGCTTTGCGTCAAGCTTATAGTAGCCGAACTAATGAACAACAGAGTTATGTCATTTTTTTACAGATCGACCCTAAACAAATTGATGTGAATGTTCATCCTGCTAAGCATGAAGTGCGTTTTCATGAAGCAAGATTGGTGCATGACTTTGTTTATCAAGCTATTGTCATGGCGCTTGAGTCAAACCAACAACTTGCCAATGACGAAAATGTGCTAATGATGCCGAATCGGCAAGCAGCTGGTGAGAATATTTTTAATAATAAAACTGAGAATAAAACTTATTCACCAACTAGCGCATTACCTAAAAAAGCTATTAATCATGTTAAAGAAAATAGACTATATGGGCAATTGGTTGATACTAAGTTAAAAGGAGCAATAGAAAAAACGCTCTTAAAATCTTTTGAATTATCGGATGATGATAGTTCTATAACTGCACCACAACAAGCGGTTATTGAGGGATTGTTTCCTAAACGAAATGTACCTTTGCAATCACTACATCAGCAAATTGATAGATCTTCACTAGTACAATTTGGTAAAGTATTAACGGTTATTCAACCAGATATAGCCTTAATTGAAAAATCAGAAGATAATCAACAAAAGTTCATGTTAATGAAGTTGTCGGTTGCTCAACAGAAAGTAAATTCAGTTAAATTATTATCTAACGAGTCAGAAAGATTACTCATTCCATTGACAATTTTAATTAATAAGAAAGAACAAAAAGTATTAAATGATTATCAAGAACAATTGAAGTTTTTAGGCTTTGATTTTTATATTGATAAAGCAAAATTGCATTTGCATAATGTGCCAAAAATGTTAAGAACTACAAATTGGCAAAAATTATTACCAACTTTAATTTCGTTTCTTTTATCATCCGGTAAGGATGTGCTCGATCCAACGCAAATTATAGCTTGGTTGGTTGAAAATTGTGGAGATGATTCTGTTGAAAATTGGAATATAACTAAAGCTATCGAGTTATTAGTACAATTAGAACAGATAGATATTAATTTATTACAACAAGATAGCTTTTTATATCCGATTGATCTTCAATCTTTTTCACAATCAATTTTATCATGAATAAACCAAAAATTATTTCGTTAATGGGGCCAACCGCATCGGGTAAAACTGCTTATGCCATGGCGCTTTACGACAAGTATCCTATAGATATTATTAGTGTTGATTCCGCACTTATTTATCGAGGTATGGATATTGGCAGTGCAAAACCAACTAAAGAAGAACAACTTAAATATCCACATAAACTTATTGATATTTGTGACCCTGCAGAAAGTTATTCTGCTGCTAACTTTAGGCATGATGCTATTGTAGAAATTGAAAAATCATTAAGTAATGGCCGAACGCCATTATTAGTTGGTGGAACAATGTTGTATTTTAAGGCGTTAATTGAAGGACTTTCTCCTCTTCCTGCGGCAAATAGTGATATTCGCGATCAAATTGAGGAAAAAGCAAATCGATTAGGTTGGCAAGCGATTCATGAGGAGTTAAAAAAAGTTGATCCTGTATCAGCTCAGCGAATCCATCCCAATGATCCACAACGCCTTAATCGAGCATTAGAGGTTTATCTTATTACTGGTAAAAGTTTAACTGAATTAACTAAAGAAAGTGGTGATGCATTACCTTATGATATTATGCAATTAGCTATCATGCCGGAAGATAGAGCAGAATTACATCAACGAATTGAACAACGCTTTTTACAAATGCTAGATCAAGGCTTTGAAGATGAAGTAAAAAAACTTATGCAGCGCCCCGATCTTCATTTAAATCTACCTTCTATACGTTGCGTAGGGTATCGTCAAATGTGGGAATATTTAAATGGCGATACTAGTTATGATGAAATGGTTTTTAAAGGAATTTGTGCTACTCGCCAATTAGCAAAAAGGCAAATTACATGGCTTAGAGGTTGGAAACAATCGATAACATGGTTAAATAATGATAATATAGATTCAGTTTTTAATCAGATTTTTTAAGTTACAAATAGTAGTAATAGTTTTTGGTATTTTTTCTATTGGTTATTATAATACGCTAAATTTTTTCATTTCTTAAAAAAATTTCTACTTTTCTTAACGATTAAGGTTACTTGTTTGTATAAATTTCGTTAATTTATTAAATTTTTAGTTATTTGTGCA
Organism: Gilliamella sp. B3127; assembly: GCF_026536935.1. NCBI lineage: Bacteria > Pseudomonadati > Pseudomonadota > Gammaproteobacteria > Orbales > Orbaceae > Gilliamella > Gilliamella sp. B3127. Next base: position 6,754 of record NZ_JAFNNI010000005.1, on the reverse strand, counting down.
TAAATTACTGTTGATTAGTTTAAGAGCTGAGTTTTTTATGTTATTTTGGTAAATACTACATAAGTATTTCATATTGCGATCAATTAAATTATTATGTTGATTGTAAACTTATTTTATCTTTATATTTTTATTTCATCTTAAAGGATAAACTCATGTCAAAAGGGCAGTCATTACAAGATCCTTATTTAAATTTGCTTCGTCGCGAGCATATTCCTGTATCTATTTATTTAGTTAACGGTATTAAATTACAAGGACAAATTGAATCATTTGATCAGTTTGTTATTTTATTAAAAAATACTGTTAGCCAAATGGTATATAAGCACGCTATCTCAACTGTGGTACCATCAAGACCAATTTCTGGATTGATATCACAACCTGAAGAGGACAGCGAAAGCTAATTAGTTGGGTGGAGAATGTGATTGTTTGAGCGATATAAAGGTGGTGAATCTGCCTTATTAGTCCATGTATTCTTCCCTCAAGAAAGCGATATCGAGGATTTAAAAGAGTTTGAAGTGCTTGTTTCTTCTGCTCAAATTGAAATTCTCGATATTGTGACAACCTCAAAAAAGTCCCCACAAGCTAAATATTTTATTGGTGAAGGAAAAGCATTAGAAATCGCCGATAAAGTAAAAGAACTTAATGCTTCAGTCATTTTAGTTAATCATACTTTAACACCGACCCAAGAACGCAATCTTGAGCAATTATGTGAATGTCGCGTAGTAGATAGAACTGGATTAATTCTCGATATTTTTGCTCAGCGCGCTAGAACACATGAAGGTAAATTACAAGTTGAATTAGCACAATTGCAATATTTATCTACTCGATTAGTTCGTGGTTGGACTCATTTAGAACGCCAAAAAGGTGGAATTGGCCTTCGTGGACCTGGTGAAACTCAGTTAGAAACTGATAGAAGATTAATTCGCCATCGTATTCAATTAATTTTATCAAGACTTGCTAAAGTTGAAAAACAGCGCAATCAAAATCGTCAATCTAGAAGTAAAGCAGATTTATCAACGGTATCATTAGTTGGTTATACAAATGCTGGTAAATCGACTCTCTTTAATGCATTAACTAATGCTGAAGTTTATGCTGCCGATCAATTGTTTGCGACGCTAGATCCTACTTTAAGACGCATTAATGTTGAAGATGTTGGAGAGGTTGTTTTAGCTGATACAGTCGGATTTATACGTCATTTACCGCATGATCTTATTGCTGCTTTTAAAGCAACTTTATTAGAAACACAGGAAGCATCACTACTATTACATGTTGTTGATGCAGCTGATCCTAATATATTAGATAATATTCATGCCGTTGATGAGGTATTACTGGAAATTGATGCACATGATATTCCTACTTTGTTAGTGATGAATAAAATTGATTTAATAGAAGGTAAGGAACCGAGTATTGATCGGGACGAAAATGGTGTACCAATTCGCGTTTGGATTTCAGCTCAAAATAGTTTAGGATTAGATCTTTTATTTACCGCATTAAAAGAGAGGCTCTCTGGGCAAATTCAAGTTTGCCAATTAAACTTACCTCCTTATTTAGCTAAACTTAGAAGTCGGCTATATAAATTAAATGCAGTGGAGAATGAAGTCATTGAAGATGATGGGAGTTTTCACCTAAATATAAGAATACCTTTAATTGAATGGAATCGCCTCTGTAAACAAGAGCCAGATCTGTTATACTTAATCAATACGCAAAATAACAACTAATTGTTAAATGGAGCATATAAAATATGGCGTGGAATCAGCCCGGCAATAACGGACAAGATAACGACCCATGGGGAAATAACAAAAAACCTTCCAATTCTTCGTCGGGAGGAATATTTGATCAAATTAAAGATCTCTTAAAAAGAGGTGGATCAAGTAATAATCGAGGTTCCTCAGATATTAACTTGAGTTCTTCTAAAATTATTATGTCGATGATTTTAGTGCTTGCTTTGATTTGGGGGGTAAGTGGTTTTTATACCATCAACCAAAACCAACGAGGTGTAATAACTCGTTTTGGACAAGTTCAACCTGAAATTATCCAACCTGGTTTAAATTGGAATCCAGCATTTATTGATACAGTTTATAAAGTAGATACCCAAGGAACTTATAACTTTAATGTTCAGGGTGATATTATAACGACTAGTTATAACGGTGAAAATCTAGTCTTTGTTGAAATGAATGTTCAATATCGAATTAGTGATCCTATTAAATATTTATTTAATGTAACTAATGTTGAAGATAGCTTACGTCAAGCAGCAGATAGTGCGCTTAGAACATCTATCGGGAGCTCTAATATTGATGCAATTATTTCAGATGGACGCTCAGTTCTAGAGAACAGTACAAAAGAAGAACTCATCAATGTTATTTCTCATTATGATATGGGTATTACTATTGTCGATCTTAACTTCCAAGTAGCGCGTCCTCCTGTCGAAGTGCAAGATGCTTATGCTGATGCTATTCGAGCTCAAAATGATAGTGAGCGGGAAATAAAAAAAGCTGAAGCATATAAAGTGCAGTTAATTCAGCAAGCGGAAGGTCGTTCTGCCACTATTTTAGAAGATGCAAATGCTTATAAAGTACAAGTTGAATTAGAAGCAGCTGGTGATGTTGCACGGTTTGAAAAATTATTACCACAATATAAAGCAGCGCCTGAAATTACTAAAGATCGTTTATATATTGAAACAATGGAAAAAGTATTAACTAAAACCCAAAAAGTGATTGTTAATGATAAGAGTGGTAACTTATTGGTATTGCCGTTAGAAAAATTAGTGAAAAATAAAATTGAACCTGAATCAGCAAACTTATCAAATTTAAGTAGTGATGGCAATAACAACCCGCCAGCAGCTTCAGAAACAGTTGATAGTACTTCTCAAAATAACAATGAAGCACAAAACGCTACAACTGATAACACTACAACTAATAACACTGCAACTCAAAATAATAGTTCTATTAATCGAAGTAACCGAGCTATGGGTCGATAAGGAGAGAAAAATGCGAAAATTATTGATTCCTATAGTTTTAATTTTAATTGTTGGGCTTTATTCAAGTGTTTATGTGATTGAAGAAGGCACGCGTGGTGTGGTTTTACGTTTTAATAAGATTATTGGGTTATCTCAACCGGGTCTCCATTTTAAAATGCCTCTTGTTGATAGCATTAAAATAATCGACGCTAAAATACAAACCACTAATAGCTCAAATAATAATAACGAAAAGCGTTTTTTTAACGTTCATAAGAAAGAGTTAATAGTCGATTATTTTGTGCAATGGAAAATTGTAGATTTTAATCGTTATTATGAAACTATTGCTGGTGGTAATGATGTTAATGACTTAATCTTGGCTCGTTTAAATGGTCGTTTGCGTTCTGAAATAGGTAAATTAAGTAACCGAGATATCATTAATGATACTAATGCTGATACCAAATCAAGAAATTCATTAATGGCAAGTGTTAAAGATGCATTAAATGGTTCACCGCAAGATGTTGAAGAAAATTTACCAATCGATAAATTGGTCAATGATGCGAAAAAAGATCCTGAAAATAGTAAAGCCAGTTTGAGGTCCTTTGGGGTTGTTGTGATCGATGTTCGAATCAAACAAATCAATTTCCCTGCTGAAGTGTCAGGATCAATTTATGCTAACATGCGAGCTGAACGTGATATTATTGCGCGTGAAAAACGATATGAAGGTGTTAAAAAAGCTGAAGAAATAAGAGCGAAAGCTACATTTGAAAAAACTAAAATAATATCGGAAGCTGAGCGCCAAGCTCGATCTATTCGTGGTGAAGGTGATGCAAATGCAGCTAAACTTTATGCAGAAGCTTTTGGTAAAGATATTGAATTTTTTAGTTTTATTCGTAGTTTGAAAGCTTATGAACAAAGTTTTACAGGTAATGATGTTATGGTCATTAGTCCTGATAGTGAATTTTTCCAATATATGAAACTAAAGTCTAACAAATAATACAATGAGTAAATAAACTATGAGTAATAATGTTGTTGTGCTAGGTACACAATGGGGTGATGAAGGCAAAGGAAAAGTTGTTGATTTACTCACAGAAAAAGCAAAATATGTGGTACGTTATCAAGGCGGACATAATGCTGGCCACACCTTAGTTATTAATGGTGAAAAAACAGTATTACATTTAATTCCATCAGGTATTTTACGTAATGATGTCATTAGCATCATCGCAAATGGCGTTGTGCTTTGTCCTGATGCTCTTATGAAAGAGATGAAAGAGCTTGAGGAAAAAGGTATCCCTGTTAAAGAGAGACTTCTAATTTCAGAATCATGTCCTTTAATATTGCCTTATCATATAGCATTAGACCAAGCTCGAGAAAAAGCACGTGGTAATAAAGCGATAGGCACCACAGGTCGAGGTATCGGTCCTGCATATGAAGATAAAGTCGCTCGTCGTGGATTGCGTGTAGGTGATTTACGTGATCGCCAAGCATTTGCTGAAAAATTGAAAGAAGTTATGGAATACCACAACTTTCAATTAGTAAATTACTATAAAGTTGAAGCGGTTGATTATCAAAAAGTCCTTGATGACACATTAGCGATTGCAGATATTTTAGTGGCTATGATTGCAGATATTCCGACACTATTAGAAGATGCTCGGAAAAAAGGCGAAAGAATCATGTTTGAAGGGGCGCAAGGTACTTTACTTGATATTGATCATGGTACTTATCCTTTTGTTACCTCTTCAAATACTACTGCTGGCGGTGTAGCAACAGGATCAGGCTTTGGTCCTCGTTATGTTGGTTATGTTTTAGGTATTGTTAAAGCTTACTCTACTCGTGTCGGTGCAGGCCCTTTCCCAACTGAATTATTTGATGATGTGGGTGAATATCTTTGCAAACAAGGTAATGAATTTGGTGCAACAACTGGTCGTCGTCGTCGTACTGGTTGGCTTGATGCGGTTGCTGTACGAAAAGCCGTACAACTAAATTCAGTTTCTGGTTTCTGTTTAACTAAACTTGATGTTTTAGATGGTCTTAAAGAAGTCAAAATCTGTGTTGGTTATCAATTACCAAATGGTGATGTCATCAAAAATGCACCAGCTGCTGCTGAAGATTGGAGTTTAGTAAAACCTGTATATGAGTCTATGCCTGGTTGGAGCGAGTCAACGTTTGGTATTAAAAGTTATGATGCTTTACCACAAGCAGCCAAATCCTATATCAAACGAATTGAAGAATTAACCGAAACACCAATTGATATTATATCAACAGGTCCGGATCGTAGCGAAACCATGATTCTACGTGATCCTTATCAAGCGTAATTGTAAATAAAAAATCGGGTGCGTTTTCCCGATTTTTTATTTTTAGGATATTAAAAATAGTTAACTGAGTATGAGGACATTATGGCTAAATTAGGGACGCCGTTATCACCGACTTCAACCAAAGTTATGCTGTGTGGCGCAGGTGAATTGGCTAAAGAAGTTGTGATAGAGCTACAAAGGTTTGGTTGTGAAGTTATTGCTGTTGATCGCTATGCTAATGCACCAGCAATGCAAGTTGCTCATCGTTATCATATTATTAATATGCTAGATGGTAATGAACTGAGAAAAATTATTGAACAGGAAAAACCGGATTTTATTGTTCCTGAAATTGAAGCCATTGCAACACAAACTTTAGTTGAGTTAGAGCAAGAGGGATTTACGGTTATTCCCACTGCAAAAGCAGTCGCGTTAACCATGAATAGAGAAGGAATTCGTCGCCTTGCTGCTGAGCAACTAAATCTACCAACTTCACCTTATCGGTTTGCTTCAACCGAAATAGAATTTAAAGATGCTGTAAAAGAGATTGGTTATCCCTGCTTAGTTAAACCAGTGATGAGCTCTTCCGGTAAAGGGCAAACATTATTACGCAGTGAAGCTGATCTTCAATTAGCCTGGAAATATGCACAAGAAGGTGGTCGAGCTGGTGGCGGTAAAGTTATTATAGAAGGTTTTATCGACTTTGATTACGAAATTACCTTATTAACAGTTAGGCATATCAATGGTGTTTCTTATTGTGAACCGATTGGGCATCGTCAGGAAAAAGGCGATTATCGGGAATCTTGGCAGCCTCAACAAATGTCTTGTAACGCTTTAGAGCAAGCAAAAGATATTGCAACTAAAATAACTGAAGCATTAGGCGGGCACGGTTTATTTGGTGTTGAACTGTTTGTTAAAGGCGATAAAGTTTGGTTTAGTGAAGTATCGCCTCGTCCTCATGATACCGGAATGGTAACTTTAATTTCCCAGAATCTATCTGAGTTTGCCTTACATGCCAGAGCCATATTAGGTTTGCCTATTCCACTTATTGAACAATATCATGCTAGTGCATCTGTGGTCATAATGGTTGAAGGTGAATCAAAACAGGTATCGTTCACAAATATAGATAACGCATTAAGTCAACCAAATACTGATTTACGTTTATTTGGCAAACCACAAGTTGAAGGTTGCCGTAGAATGGGGGTTGCACTTGCTAGTGCTGTAACAGTGGAAGAAGCAATAAATAAAGCCGATGCTATCGTAAAACAGTTAAAAATAACCCTATAAGACGTTGCTTTGTGTAAAAAGCAATCACTTAATCCAAAAAAAGCAAATTTTGCAAAATAGGGGTTGACGTAAACATGTGAAGTGAGTAACATACGCAACCCTTGAGACAGCAAACTAAAACAACAAAATGTTTAGTTGAATTTAAAGCTGTCAGCTCTTTAAAAAGAAGAAACAGACAATCTGTGTGGGCACTTGCGAGACGAAAAATTAAAAGTCTACGGACTCA